>JASLEG010000355.1 GCA_030151225.1 Burkholderia sp.
CTGTTGCGACGCGAAGGCTGGCTGATCAACCATAAAAAGACGTATCGGATCGACTGCGAAGAAAAGCTGAATTTGCGGCGCAAGCGGCCGCGCCGGCGCGTGGCTGCCGCACACCGCATGGAGCGGCCAGAAATTTCCACCGTCAACACCTGCTGGAGCATGGATTTCGTGGCCGATCCGCTGTTCAACGGGCAGAAAATCCGAGCGTTGACTGTGGTCGATAATTTCAGTCGGGAGAGCCTGGCGATCACGGTCGATTACGCCTTGAAGGCGGCCGATGTGGTCGCGACGGTGAACCATTTGAAAGCGCTACGTGGCACGCCGAAACGCATACAGGTCGACAATGGCAGCGAGTTCATTTCGCATGCATTGGATCACTGGGCCTATGAAAACGGCGTAACCTTGGACTTCTCACGCCCTGGCAAACCCACGAATAATGCGTTCATCGAGTCGTTCAACGGCAGTTTGCGGGACGAATGTTTGAACGTCGATTGGTTCCTGTCACTGGACGATACACGGGAAAAGATCGAGCACTGGCGGCAGGATTACAACGACTTCAGGCCGCACAGTTCGCTGGGCGATCTGACACCGTGCGAGTTTCGGCTCGCGCACCTCAAGGCCGGAAATCTCCGAGTCTAGACGATCGGCTAGTCGGGGAGAGGTCACCGCCGAACAACCGGCTCGAAGCTCTGAAGGGAGATCGCAAGAGGCAGTTCAGCATCCGCATCAATGACCAGTGGCGCGTGTGCTTCAAGTTCGAAAACGGCACCGCGTCCGACGTCGAGATCGTCGATTACCACTGATTGATTGGAGAAAACACCATGCCACGCGAAATCAAGCTCGCGCCTCCCGGAGAAATTCTTCAGGAGGAATTCCTGATCCCGATGGGGATCACCGCCTATCGACTCGCCAAGGACGTTGGCGTCACGCAGATTCGCATCAGCGAAATCATCGCCGGCAAGCGTGCCGTAACCGTGGACACCGGCCTGCGCCTGTCGCGCTACTTCGGCATGAGCGATGATTTTTGGACGGGCCTGCAGCTCGACTACGACACCGCTATGGACAAGGATCGCTTGGCGCAAGAGCTGGAGAAAATTCCTCACTACGAACCAGCCTGACATGGCCGCCTGTCGGGCTTTGCTTCGCGACCGCGCTCGTCCACGAGATTCAGCGGATGGATCAGCCGAAAGTCATCCGCGCCGTCGCCGACGCGGAACCCGAGGAAGGAATCAAACGCCCGACCACCCGTCGGGCGTTTGCGTTTGGCGTATCATCGTCGGCTAACAATAACCACGAGAGAAAATATGGATCGCGCGGATTTCTACGAAGTACTCGCTAAGGCTGGCAAAGATGACGCTGCCGTCTACCGAGCGCTTCGATCGATGCCCATCGATGTGGTTGCCGATCTGTTGAACCACATTCCCACAGGCTATGCCAACGTCCGCGCGGCACTCCCGCAGATGGCTTCGGACGATGTCCAAATCTCTTGGACGGGCTCGGCCGGATATCCCTTGCTCATACAGAGCTGCGCATTCGTGCGCGCGCTCGAGAATGGTTATTGGCGGTTCAATGGTCGCGGACTGGATGATTCGACGATCTTGGATTTCGGGTGCGGATGGGGCCGCCTGATCCGGCTGATGTACAAGTTCACTGCTCCCGAGAACATCTACGGATGCGACCCGTGGCCGCGGTCTATCGAGCTGTGCCAAGACAACAAGGTCAGAGCGAACCTCTCCGTTTCTGAATATCTCCCTTCTTCACTTCCGTTCTCGGACACGACGTTCGACCTGATTTACTCGTTCTCGGTATTCACGCACTTATCCGAGCGCGCCGCCACTGCGGCCATCAAAGCTTGTCGGAAGTCGATCAAGAACGACGGCATGATGGTGATCACCGTGCGGCCACCGTCCTACTGGGACCATCACGACCAAGCTCAGAACAAGGTTGATCGCAAGCGGATGAAGCAAGACCACGCTACGCGCGGTTTTGCCTATACGCCGCACAATCGAGAGGCTGTGGACGGCGACGTCACATACGGAGACACGTCGATTTCGCTCGACTACATCCGCTCGAATTGGCGCGACTGGGAAATCGCAGGAACGGATCTGTTCCTACAAGACCCGTTCCAAATGCTCGTATTTCTGAAGCCTCGTTGATTAGAGGTGGCCGCGCTCGTTCGAACAGTCATCCGAGATTTTTAAGTGGAGCGCCCGAGGCGGTCATGCTGCCGATTTGATCGCAGGCATCGTCGTGAAGTATGCCTCGTCCGGCGTCTGATCTGCCAGGCTCGAATGAGGCCGTCTCGGGTTGTACAGGTCAACCTCGTGGGCCTCCCGGCGCAACAGGCGCGCCAGCATCCGCGCTTCCGCGAATGGAAATTCCAGATGCGGTTCATCGATGCGACGCATCAGCCTCTGGTCGATTTCGCTCACGGGTTGTGCCCGGTAATACGCACGCGATCTTGCGATACCGACCAGCCGGACTTGCTGCGAAACCGGCAGCGCGTGGCTACGGTCAATCATGGTTTTGCGCTCGGCAATCCCGCCTTGTTGAGCGCGCCGCTTGAAGAATCATTTTCCAGGGTGAGCTGGCCGATCTCGGCATGCAACGTCGTCACGTCTACCGGCGGCTCGTTCGATACCGTGCCAGCCGATCCGAACACGTCGGCCGCGCTCCTGCAACCGCCGTTTCCATTCCGTGATCTGGTTCGGATGCCCATCTAACTGCTGCGCTAGTTCAGCCAGCGTGCGTTCGCCCTTGACGGCCGCCAGCGCCAACGTCGCTGAGTGCGTGCGTCGGGTTCTCTTCGACATCTTTTCGGTTCCTTTGCCGGCATTATCGCTGGCTCAGGCCCCGGCCGATCCACTTATCCCGCTGTCCGAATTTGCGCGGCCACCTCTGTCACCCCTTTTTCATTGGCGCGCCCCACCTTGCCAACCTCGTTCAGATGTTGTATGTAATCCAAACCACCCTGAACGCGTTTCGCTCATGAGAAAGTCCAGACAGGAAACGGCCGAAACCCGGCAACGCATCGTCGAGGCGGCTTCGCGCAAGTTTCGCGAGAACGGCATCGAGAACACCGCGCTGGCCGAGCTGATGGCCGCGGCCGGCCTCACGCACGGCGGCTTCTACAAGCACTTCACGTCGAAGGATCAGGTGGTGGTGGAATCGCTGCAGCTGGCCACGGCGTCCGCGCGCGAAAAGATGGCGGCCACGCTCGACGACACGCCCGGCAGGCGCGGCGTGAACGCCGCCATCGACAATTACCTGTCCGATACCCATCTGCACGAACCCTGCGACAACTGCGCGCTGGTTTCGCTGTCGAGCGAGCTCGCGCGCGGCAGCGACGAGGTGCGCGAGGCGACCTCGGCCGGCGTGGTGGCGATGATCGACATGTTCGCCGAGCATCTGGCCGGCGAGATGACGCCGGCCGCGGCGCGCAAGCAGGCCTCGGTGATCGTGTCGACGATGATCGGCGCGCTGACGGTGGCGCGCCTCGTCCAGGACGAGGCGCTCGCGGCGTCGGTGCTGCGCGAGGCACGCAAGGCGCTGCATCTGTAAACGGCATCGCGGCGGGATGCATCACGCACCCCGCCGCGACGAGACAGACCAAGACAATATGAGCCGGCGGCTCAGCCCGCCGGCTTCTCCGCTCCTGCTCCCGCCCCCTTCGCGGCCACCGCCGCTCCGGTCTGCCATCCCCCGCCCAGCGCACGGAACACCGCCACGGCCGCCCGCGCGGAATCGGCCCGCGTGGCGTCGAGATCGTCGCGTGCGCTCAGCAGTTGCCGATCGGCGTCGAGCACGTCGGTCAGCGTGATCGCGCCGGCCTTGTACGCGTGCTCGGACAGATCGCGCGCGCGCGTGAGCGAGGCGACCTCGGCATCGAGCTCGTGCTCGCGCAACTGCGTCTGCGACAGCGCCACGAACGCGTTCTCCACGTCCTCGGCCGCCTTCAGCACGGTCTGCCGGTACACGGCCAGCGCCTCGGCGTTCGCGCCGCGCGCGGACTTGACCTCGGCGTCCACCTTGCCGAAATCGAACAGCCGCCAGCGCAGCCCGGCCGTGACGGTGGGCTGGAACGCCCGCGCCGTGAACAGCTGCCCGGCGTTGATGCTGTCGAAGCCGAGCAGCCCCGAGATCGACAGCTTCGGGTAGTAGTCCGACAGCGCGGCGCCGATCCGCTCGTTCGAGGCCGCGAGGCGCCGCTCGGCCGCGATCACGTCGGGGCGGCGGCGCAGCACGTCGGTGGGCGTGGCACTCGCGTCCACGGCCGGAATGCCGGGGATCTCGCCGGGCCCGGCGAGCTGGCTCGCGTAGGTGCCCGGCTGCACGCCCATCAGGATGTCGAGCCGGTTCAGCTGCGCCACCAGGTTCGTCTGCAGCGTCGGGATCAGCGCGCTCGCCTGGCGCAGCAGCGCGTCGGCCTGGGCGATCTCGCGCTCGTCGGCGGCACCGGCCTTGCGGCGCGCCTTCACGAGCTCGAGCAGATGCGCGTCGGTGCGCACCTGATCGTTCGCCACGGCCAGCCGCGCCTGATAGCCGCGCACCTGCAGATAGGCGTCGGCCGCATCGGCCGCCACGGTCACGCGCGTGCCGAGCCGGTCGGCCTCGGCCGCCTGCGCCTCGTTGGCCGCGGCGGCGGCGCTGCGGCGCAGCCCGCCGGCCAGATCGATCTCCCAGCTCGCCGCGGCACCCAGCGTGTACTCGCGCTGGCTGCGGCTGTAGCCGGGAAAGCCCTTCGCAAGCGAGCCCGTGGGGCTCAGTTCGCTCTGGTGCTGATCGGTGGCGGAGCCGTCGAGATCGAAGGTCGGCAGCAGCTCGGCGCCCGCGGCGGACGCGGCGGCCCGCGCCTGCCGCACCCGCGCGAAGGCGGCGACGAGGTCGAGGTTCTGCGCGAGCGCGCGATCGACGATCTGCACCAGCATCGGATCCCTGAAGCCGGTCCACCAGGTATCGAGCGCGGGAGCCGCGGCTCCCGTGCCGGAGGCACCGGCATCGCCGGCGGCTTGAGCCGGCACGTGCCGGAACGGCGCGAGCGCGTCGGCGGGCTTGTGATAATCGGGGCCCACCGCGCAGCCGGCCAGCACGAAGGCGAAGGCGGCAGCGAGCGCGGCGCGGGTCGGAAACGTTGACTGCATCATGCTTGCTCCTCGCGGCCGAGCCATGCGGCCTTCTTTTTCTGGCCGAAGCGCCGGATGAACACGTAGAACGCCGGCGTGAACAGCAGGCCGAAGCCCGTCACGCCCAGCATGCCGAACAGCACGGCGGTGCCGAGCGACTGGCGCATCTCGGCGCCCGCGCCGGTGGCCACCGCGAGCGGCGCCACGCCGAGGATGAACGCGAACGAGGTCATCAGGATCGGACGCAGCCGCGTGCGTGCCGCATGCACGGCGGCACCCGCCGCATCGGCGCCCTCGTCCTCCTTCTGCCGCGCGAATTCCACGATCAGGATCGCGTTCTTCGCGGCCAGCCCCACCAGCACCACGAAACCGATCTGCGCGAGGATGTCGATCGGCATGCCGCGAATCGACAGGCCGGTGACGGAGGCGAGGATACACATCGGCACGATCAGCACGATCGCGAGCGGCAGCTTCCAGCTTTCGTACTGCGCCACCAGCACGAGGAACACGAACAGCGCGGCGGCCCCGAACACCACCAGCGTGGGCGTGCCCTTCTGTTGCTGCTGATAGGCCAGATCGGTCCACTCGAACGAGATCCCCTGCGGCAGCACCTCGTGCGCGAGCTCCTCCATGCGATGCAGCGCGGTGCCGGTGGCCACGCCCGGTGCGGCGGCGCCCTGCACCTCGGCGGCCGGATACAGGTTGTAGCGCGGCACGCGGTACGGGATCGTGCGGTCCTCGAAGGTCGCCACCGAGCCGATCGGCACCATCTCGCCGGCCTGGTTGCGGGTCTTCAGGCGCGCGATGTCGGCGCCGCTGCGGCGGAAGCCGTCGTCGGCCTGCACGATCACCTCGTAGGTCCGGCCCAGGTAGTTGAAGTCGTTCACGTACTGCGAGCCCAGATACACCTGCAGCGTCGAGAACACGTCGGTCGGCGCCACGCCCAGCTTCTGCGCCTTCACGCGATCGATGTCGGCGAACACCGACGGCGAGCCGGCGTTGTAGAGCGTGAACACACCGGCGAAGTGCGGATCCTTGTTGGCCGCGCCCACCAGCGCCTTGGCCGCCTTCACGAGCGCGTCGGGGCCGAGGCCGGCGCGGTCCTCCAGCATCATCTTGAAGCCGCCCGCGCTGCCGAGGCCCTGCACCGGCGGCGGCGGGATCGTCAGCACGTAGGCATCCTTGACGACCGACAGGCGCTTGCGCAGGTCCGCCAGCACCGTTTGCGCGGTCACACCGGGCAGCGAGTGGTTGTACAGCGAGGGCAGGCCCGTGAACACCGTGCCCGAATTCGAGGCCACCGTCAGCGTGGTGGCGTCGAGGCCGACGAAGGGCGCGGCGTGCTCGATACCGCGCGTGGACAGCGCGATGTCGGTCACCTGCTTGACCACGGCCTCGGTGCGCTCGAGCGAGGCGCCCGGCGGCAACTGGATCACGGTGATCAGATAGCCCTGATCCTGCTCGGGGATGAAGCCCGTGGGCGTGCGCGAGAACTCGATGCCGGCCACCGCGATCAGCGCCACGTACACGGCCAGCACCACGGCCAGGCCGCGCACCAGGCGCCGCGTGAGCTTGCCGTAGCCGAACGAGAGCCGCTCGAAGCCGCGATTGAAGCGCGCGAAGCCGGCATCGAGGAAGCGCGCCACGCGCCCGCTTCGTTCGTGATCCTGACCGTGATGCGACTTGAACAGCACCGCGCACAGCGCCGGGCTCAGCGTCAGCGACACGAAGCACGAGATCACCGTGGAGGCCGCGATGGTCACCGCGAACTGCCGGAAGAACAGGCCCGAGATGCCGCTCAGGAAGGCCGAAGGCACGAACACCGCGCACAGCGTCAGCGCGATCGACAGCAGCGCGCCGCCGACCTCGTCCATGGTGCGGTGCGCGGCCTCGACGGCGGACATGCCGGCGCGCATGTTGCGCTCGACGTTCTCCACCACGACGATCGCATCGTCCACCACGATCCCCACCGCGAGCACTAGCCCGAACAGCGACAGGTTGTTCAGCGAGATGCCGAAGGTGGCCAGCACGATGAAGGAGCCGAGCAGCGACACCGGAATCGCCACCACCGGGATGATCGTGGCGCGCCAGTTCTGCAGGAACACGAACACCACGCCCACCACCAGCAGGATCGCCACGAAGATGGTGGTGATCACCTCGTCCACCGACTTGCCGATGAAGATCGTGGGGTCGTAGATGATCTGGTAGTCGACGCCGGCCGGGAATTCCTGCTTGAGCCCTTCCATGGCAGACAGCACCTCGTGCTCCACGGCCAGCGAATTCGCGCCGGGCTCCGCGTAGATCAGCATCGCGGTGGCGTCGTCGCGGTCCTTGAACGAGGTCGCGCCGTAATCGGCCGCGCCCACCTCCACGCGCCCGATGTCGCGCAGATGCGTGACCCGCCCCTGCGCATCGGACTTCAGCACGATGTCGCCGAACTGCTCGGGCGTGGCGAGGCGGCCGAGCGCCTCCACGTTGATCTGGTACGCGCTGCCGCTCGCCACCGGCGGCTGGTTCAGGATCCCCGCCGACACCTGCACGTTCTGCGCGCGCAGCGCGGCCAGCACCTCGCTGGCGGTCAGGTCGTGCGCGGCGGCGCGGTCCGGATCGATCCAGATCCGCATCGCGTATTCACGCGCGCCCTGGATCTGCACGTCGCCCACGCCCTGCAGCCGCGCGAGCGTGTCCTTCACGTGCAGCGTGGCGTAGTTCGACAGGTAGAGCGTGTCGTGCGAGTGGTTCGGCGAATACAGGTGCACGGCCAGCAGGATGCTCGGCGTGGACTTGCGCACCTGCACGCCGAGCCGCTGCACGTCCTCGGGCAGGCGCGGCAGCGCATCCTGCACGCGGTTCTGCGTGAGCATCTGCGCGACGTTCAGGTCGGTGCCGATGCGGAACGTGACGGTCACGGTCAGCTGACCGTTGCCGGTGGACTGGCTGCTCATGTAGAGCATGTTCTCCACGCCGTTGATCTGCTGCTCGAGCGGCGTGGCCACGGTGCGCGCGATGGTGTCGGCCGACGCGCCAGGATACGAGGTGGTGACCTGCACCGTGGGCGGCACGATCTCCGGATACTGCGCGACCGGCAGCACGAACATCGCACCGAGGCCGATCAGCGTCAGGAAGGCGCTGACCACCGTGGCGAAGCGTGGGCGGTCGATGAAGAAGTGAGCGATTCGCATGGCGTCGTCGCCCTCCTTATTGCGGCTGCGCCGCGTAGTGGATCGCGCCGTCGCGCGGCTTCACCTTCGAGCCCGGTGCCGCGAACGGCAGGCCGTCGATGATCACGCGGTCGCTGGCCGCGAGCCCCGAGCGGATCACGCGCAAGCCGCCGCGCAGCTCGCCCGTCTCCACCTGCTTCGGCACCACCGTGCCGTCGGCGCCCACCGTCAGCACCAGATGCTCGGACTGGTTCGGCAGCACGGACGCATCCGGCACCAGCAGCGTCGGCGCCGGGCGCGTGACGGCCACCCGCACCCGCGAGAATTCGCCGGGCGTGAAATGGCCGTCGGCGTTCGGCACGGTGGCGCGCGCGTGGATCGTGCCGCTCGAGCGGTCCAGCACGTTGTCGACGAAATCGAGCGTGCCCTGGCGGTCGTAGGTGGTGGAGCCGCCCGCGGCCAGTTCCACGCGATCGGCGGGCAGGCCCGCGACGTTGCCGCGATAGCGCTGGAACGCTTCGTAGTCCGATTCGCTCATGTCGAAGTCGAGGTAGATCGGATCGAGCGAGACGATCGAGGTCAGCAGCGTGGTCGGGCTGGTCGCATAGCGACTGCCGGCCACGAGGTTGCCGACCGACACCTGATGGCGCCCGATGCGGCCCGTGAACGGCGCCACGATGCGGCAGTGGTCGAGATCGAAGCGCGCGTCGCGCACCTGCGCGTCGGCGTCGTCGAGCGCGGCCTGCGCCGCGTGCAGCTCGGAGGTGCGCTGCTCGGTGTTCTGGCGCGTGCCGGCCTCGCTCGTCTCGAGCTCCTGGGCGCGCGAGAGCTCCTGCCTGGCGAGCACGAGCCGCGCCGCGGCCGTCTGCTGCTGCGCCCTGGCCTGCGTGTAGCGGATCTCGTAGGGGACCGAATCGATCGTGAACAGCAGGTCGCCCTTGTGGACGATCGCGCCGTCGCGGAAGTGGATGCCGGTCAGCGTGCCGCCCACCTGCGCGCGCAGTTCCACCTGGTCGACGGCCGAGAACTGGCCGAGGAAGCCGAGCCGCGTGTCGAGGTCGCGCTCGAGCGGCCGGCTCACCGTCACCTCGTGCGGCGGCATCGGCGCGGCCGCGGCCGTGCCCCCACCAGCGCCCGATTGCACGTGATGGAACCAGAGCCCGCCGCCGATCACCACGATCGCCGCGGCGATCGCGATGCTCCGCGCCCGCCCCTTCGGTGCCCCACCGCCGTTGCCGCCGCGCAGGTCGGCGCCGTCTTCGTCCAGTCTTGTCTTCGTATCCACTGCTGTACCCTGGAAAACGTTGCGCCCGGCCATCGCGCACGCCGCGGGAACCGGGCGATGTCGGCGCCGCGGTCCCACGCCCGGCTGCCGGCCTCGTTTGGATGTTCATAAACATCCAAGGCGCCAAAGATTACCGATAACATCCAAATGAGCAAGCGGGTCGAAAAGGCGAACGCGCGCGCCGCCCCCCGCGATCGACCTGAATCGCTTGACTGGCAAGGGTTTCGCCGATTGTTGGGCGCCCTCGGCAACTGAATTCAGGCCGGACGCATAGCGGGAAAGGTGAGAAGAAAAGCAGCGGCTGTGCGACACGCCAGCCCGCACCACCCCATCCTTCGTGGGGTTATTCGACTCATTAAATAAAAATAATTATCATTTGCATTTCCAAGAGCGATCGACGCACCACCCTCAGGTCGCCGCCATTCCGAGGATCCTTGCCAGGACACGCCATGCAGACCGACATCGCCACCGCCGACCAACCGGACCGTCAGAACGAGCGCGACGCACTCGCGCGCTGGCGGCGCGCGATCACCTGGGGCAACCGCGCCTTCGACGAGCGCGATTACTCCACGGCGATCGCGCATTACGACGCGGCGGTATCGGTGGCCGACGCGATGTACGGCCGCGTCGGCGATGCCGAGGCGGGCACGGCGGCCTGGGTCGTCGCGCATCACAACCTGGCCGACACGTATGCGCGCCTCGGCCGCGACTGCGACCAGTGCCGCCACCTGTGCGCCGCGCACGCGCGCCTGTGCGACACCATGAACCGCACCGCGCTGTCGGTGCGCTGGCAGACCGCCGCGCAACGCCATTGCCGCCGCACCTACGCCGAACTCACGCATTACGTCGCGCGCCATCCCGACGACGACACCGCGCGCGAAGCCTGCCGGCTCGGCGCGGCCGGCCCGATCCACCGGCTCACGCTGCAGTGACGCCCCGCGTCGCCTCCCCGCTCAACCGACCTGCTCACCCGAACCACCGACCGGAGCCATCATGCCCTACACCCTGCCGCCGCTGCCCTATGCCTACGACGCGCTCGAACCGCACATCGATGCGCAGACCATGGAGATCCACCACACCAGACATCACCAGACCTACGTGAACAACGTCAACGCCGCGCTCGAAGGCGCGGGCCTGCCGTTCCCGCCGGTGGAGGAGCTCGTGGCCGGCATCGAGTCGCTGCCCGAGGCGGTGCGCGGCGCGGTGCGCAACAACGGCGGCGGCCACGCCAACCACAGCCTGTTCTGGAGCGTGATGTCGCCGAACGGCGGCGGCGCGCCAGGCGGGCGCCTGGCCGCGGCGATCGACGCGGAGCTCGGCAGCCTCGACTCGTTCAAGGATGCGTTCACCAAGGCGGCGCTGACGCGCTTCGGCAGCGGCTGGGCCTGGCTCAGCGTGACGCCGGCGGGCAAGCTGGTGGTGGAGAGCAGCGGCAACCAGGACAGCCCGCTGATGATCGGCAACACGCCGATCCTCGGCCTCGACGTGTGGGAACACGCCTACTACCTGAAGTACCAGAACCGCCGCCCCGAATACATCTCGGCGTTCTACAACGTCGTGAACTGGGCCGAGGTGGAGCGCCGCCACGAGGCCGCGCTCGCCTGAAGACGCTTGACCTCGAGCCGGCTCGCGCCGGCACAGTGCGTCGTCGCGCGCCACCCGGCGCGCCCTCGCAATGGCTCGCGCAGGCCGCCGCGATCGACGCACCGCGCCGCGTGCCGGACATCGGCTGCGGCACCGGCGCGACCGCGCTCGCGCTGGGCCGCCTCGCACGCACCTCGGGCGACGCCTTCAGCGATTGCCTCGGCATCGACATTTCCGAGCCGATGATCGCGCTCGCCCGCGAACGTGCAAGCGCCGAACGCGTCGCGGCACGCTTCGTGGCCGCGGACGCCCAGACGTATCGCTTCGCGCCGGCCAGCTTCGACCTGGAGCCAGCCGCGCTTCGGCGTGATGTTCTTCGGCCGATCCGATCGCCGCGTTCGCGAACCTGCTCGGCGCGACCGCGCCCGGCGCACCGGGGCAGTTCGCGTTCGCCTCGCCCAAGCGCGTCGACCCGATCCTGCGGCACGCGGGCTGGCGCGACATCGCGATCGCTCCGCTCGATTTCGCCTGCACGCTGCCCACCAGCGAGCTGGCCAATTACGTGTGCGCCCCTTCATCGACGGCGACACGCTGCGCTTCGACGCGGCCTGCTGGCGCATCGAGGCGCGTGCCTCATGAAAAACGGCCGCCGATCCTGCGATCGGCGGCCGCTGCCTCTTGTCGTATGTTGTTGTGCGATGCGCGCCCTTATCTTCTCACCACGCCGAGCAGCAGCGTCACGAGGAAGATCACCACGAAGATGAAGAACAGGATCTTGGCGATCTCGGTGGCGCCGGCGGCAATCCCGCCGAAGCCGAAGACCGCCGCGATGATGGCGATGATGAAGAAGATGACTGCGTAGCGAAGCATGTTGACCTCCTGGTTGTACGAGCGGTAGCGGTGTCGTGACGCGGCGATGCCGTCACGCGTGGTTCTTGTGCTGCGGTTGGTATCGGTTGTCGCCCATCGGGTGTCGGGTAATGGCGCGTGCGCTCACACCGGCACGCGGCGGCGCAGCTCGGCCGGCAGGATCTTCATCCCCTGCCGGTATTTCGTGACGGTGCGGCGCGCGAGTACCACGCCGCGCCCGGCCAGCCGCTGCGCGAGCGTCACGTCGGAGAGCGGCTCGGCGGCCGGCTCGGCGGAGATCATTTCGCGGATCAGCACCTTCGCCGCCGCGGCCGAGCAGGCACCACGCCCCGCCGCCTCGAGCTTGCGCGGGAAGAAGTGCTTGAATTCGAAGGTGCCGTGCGGCGTGGCCATGAACTTGTTGCCCGTCGCGCGCGAGATCGTCGATTCGTGCAGGTCGAGCTCCTCGGCGATGTCGCGCAGCACGAGCGGCTTGAGCGCGATCGCACCGTAGCGGAAGAAGTCGCGCTGGCGCGCCACGATGCATTCGCCCACGCGCTGGATCGTGTCGAAACGCTTCTGCGCGTTGCGGATCAGCCAGCGCGCTTCCTGCAGTTGCTGGCCGAGCGGCGACTGCGCCGACTCGCTCGACTGCGCGAAGAGCTCTGCATAGAGCTTGTGGATGCGCGCGCGCGGCATCACGGCCGGATTGACCGTCACCACCCAGCGCCCGCTCACCTGACGCACGATCACGTCGGGCACCACGTAGTCGCCGCTCGCGCCGCCGTAATGGTTGCCGGGGCGCGGGTCGAGCTTGCGCACCAGCGCGCAGGCCGCGCGCAGCGTGCGCGTGTCGCAGCCGATGCGGCGCTGGATCTCGGCCGTCTCGCGACGCGCGAGGCGCTCGAGATGCTCGGCCGCGATGGTCTTCGCGCATGCCACGTCGGGGCGGTCGGCCGGCATCGCGTCGAGCTGCAGCGTCAGGCATTCCGACAGCGAGCGCGCGGCAAGGCCCGGCTTGTCGAGCGACTGCACGAGCCGCAGCGCGACCGTGAGCTCCTGCTCGCTGAAGCACGAATCGGAATCGGCGATGGTCTCGGCGATCTCCTCGAGCGACTGGCGCAGATAGCCGTCGTCGTCGAGTGCGTCGATGATGGTGCGCGCCGCGGCGCGATCGCGCACATTGAGCGGATAGAGGCACAGCGCCTCATGCAGGTGCTCGTGCAGCGACGGCTCCCTCACGAGACGCTCCGAGGCCTCCATGTCGAAGCTGTCGCCCGAGTGGCTGCGCGAGCCGCCGCGCATCGTCGGTTCGGCCGTGTAGGCGTGATCGCCGTCGTTCGGCCCGGCCTCGGCCGTGATCACGTTCGGCGCATCGGCGGACTCGGCCGATTCCGCGGCCTGCGTGGCCTCGTCGAACGGCGTGCGCGCCTCGTCGTCGCCCGAAGCCTGCAGATCCTCGAGAAACGGATTCGTGTCGAGCGCCTGACGCAGCTCCTGCTGAAATTCTAGCGACGACAATTGCAGCAGTCGCAGTGACTGTTGCAGCCGCGGCGTCAGCGTGAGGTGTTGTCGCATCTGTAGCGCGAGCGTGGCAGGCATGAAAGGCTCCTCGTCGGATGATGGTCTTGTCCCTTCTTTTGCAACATCCGTACCAGCTTGAAAAAGCCTTGTTCCGCAAGGGTTTTCCGCAAACGCATTCGATCGCGTCGCGCCAGCGGCGCACTTTTTACAAGTGGATTCGCAAGATTTGGACCGCTTGCCACGTGCCTGCCCGTGCGAATGGCCGTGTGGCGGGCTCGCCGAGATCGGGCACATCGCGTGCTGGGTCGAATCACCCGCAGGCCATGCCGCGCGGGTCCGGCGAGGGGGCATCCAGGAGGAATGCAGTCGCCGCGGGGCCACGGCCCGCTGGTCACGCGAATCGCGCCACATGGGCACGGCTCGCGCACACAACGATGCAGACGACACAACGAGGAAACAGCATGAAAACGATCCGTACCCTGGCGGTAATGATGGCAGCCGTCGCGACGCTTGCCGCCTGCGGAGGAGACAAGGGCGACGACATCGGCACCATCATCGGCGTATCGAAGCCGCAGGCGCGCTTCATCAACGCGGTGCCGCTCGGCCCGAACGTCGACTACTACCTGAACGGCCAGCTCAATACCGCCAACATCGCCTACAAGGGCGTGACGCGCTACGCCGATCTCGGCACCGGCGGGCAGACCACGTCGTACAACGCGAACGGTTCGAACACCGCGATCGCCTCGCAAGGCTTCACGACCGCCAACGGTCACCACTACACCACGATCGCGCTGCCGAGCACCTCGTCGGCGATCTCGGTGATCGACGATCCGTATGCGAAGGGGCTGCTGTCGAATCAGGCGCGCGTGCGCGGCTTCAACGCCTCGCCGAACGCGCAGAATCTCGACATCTACGTGGTCGCGGCCGGCAACACCAACATCACCGCGGTGAGCCCGACGCTCTCGAACATGTCGTATCAGAGCGCGGTGCCGGCCACCACGCAGGATTCGCTCTACCTGTCGGGCGGCAGCTATCAGGTGATCGTCACCACCACCGGCTCGAAGACGCCGATCCTGACCACCGCGCCCGTCGCGCTCGCCAACAACGCCGACTGGCTGCTGCTGACGATTCCGGCCGGCGGTATCAAGGACGTCGTGACGAACGACATCCACGTGCTGGTGGCGCAGGGCAACGACGCGGATTCGTCGGCGCAGGAACTCGGCCCGCAGTAAGCGGCGAAGCGGCGCCAGCCGGCGCCGCGCGCGACCGATACGACAACGCCCGGCCGAGATGACGGCCGGGCGTTTTTTCTTGCCGCGTCGACAAGCCTCGATCGGCTCAGCGCGGCGGCACGACCTGGGTCGATGCGTCGGACGGCTCGAGCCGGATCACGTGCTCGGTGCGTGCGCCGTAGGTGCGCCCCGCGTCGAACGTGCCGGCGCTGCTGCATTGCCAGCCGAGCCGCGGCTCGATCGCCGGACGCGAGCCGCCGCGCACGCTCGAGAAGCCGGCCAGACCGTCGTCGGCGGTGCTCACGCTGTCGTCGAGCGAGGCGTTCGAATGGATCTCGTTGTCGCGCCAGTACGGCGCGTCGCGATGCGCGTCGATGCTCTTGCCGTCGACGTCGACACAGCTGTCGGAGGCCCCCATCGCGGCGTTGTCGAGCGTGGCGATGCGGCTCGCCGCGCGACGCACGGGGTCGCCGTGGTCGAGCAGCGCGTAGCGCGCGCGATCGATCTGCGGCAGGCCGGTGGGTGTCTTGGCGGCGATCCGCTCGGGTGTGAGTCGGCGTGCATCGAGCGCGACCGGTGCGCCGCCGATGGCCGGCGCGGGGGTCTTCACGGGATTGCCGGCGAGATGCGCCCCCGCCGTGGCGCCCGGCCTCGCACCGCCGGCGCCGGTCGTTTCGGTTTCCGAATCAATGCGTGGCTGTTCCATTGTCTCCTCCTTGCAAGGGGTGCCGTGCGCCGCGCGGTGAAGGCGGCGCGGGCGGCATGGATGCCAAAGCTGCCAACTCTGCCAAAGCTGAAATACCGGGGCCGCAGCCCCGCGCGTCAGAACTCGTAGTTGACCGACACGTCCGCCACCGCATTGGTCGAACGCTGCGTGATCGGGCTGTTGCGCGCGCTGCCCACCAGTTGCTGCACGGCGCCGTCAGCGGTCATGAACCAGTGCTTGCGGAAGAACCACACCATCGTGATCCCGGCACCGTACGAACGCAGGCCCGCTTTCGCAGAATACGCCGAATAGCCGGAGCGCGCCGCCGCGTCCTGGTTGATGCCGAACCAGCTGTTCATGTACTTCGAATCGGCGAAGGTCAGGTTCGGACCCGCGAACCAGAAAAACTTCTCCGAGCTGCCCGGTAACGGCATGTAGGCGGCGAAATCGCCGATCCAGCCGTTCGAGCCACCAATGCTGCGCTGCACGTCGGCGCGCAGCACGATCGGCAGCTTTTTCGAGATCACGTAGTCGCCCGAAAGCTTGATGATCGGCGCGGCGTTGATGTTGGGCAGGCCGTTCAGATGGCCGAGGTCGTCGGCCGAGCGGCGCCCGAGGTCGTAGTTGACCGACAGCGACATGCGCCAGTTCTGCCCCTGCGCGAAGTTCACGCCGAGCCCCTCGCCGGTAGAGAGGAAGAACAGGTCGCGATAGCGCACGTCGAAGCTCGGCCCTGCCAGCACGCGATACTGGTCCGAGCCCGGATAGCGCGGCTGGAACGACGCGGCGGCGCCGATGCGGGCTTCCCAGGTGGCGGGCGGCTTCGGATTGAACACCTTCTCGAGCGGCACGCCGGCCGAGTACTGCCACTCGCTGAGCGGCGATGGCGTCTGGGCATGCGCGTGCATGGCGGCCGTGCAGCAGATCGCGAAAACGGTGAGCCGTGACGGCGGGATCGCGCGGGGCGCCACGAAGGCGGCACGGCGCGGGGAAGTGGAAACGGCACGGCATCGAATCATCAGCTCATCCTCTTTATGTTGTGTGTTCCGCTGGGTGAGTCCCGACGCGCATCCGCCTGCTGGCGCGGCCGCCGTCGTACCGCTGCTGCGCATGCTGCCGCTGCCCATGTTACGCGCACGGCGCACCTCGCGCGCCGCGAGCGGGCGTGTGACGCAGAGCAGCCACGCGCTGCCCGGCATTCACCGACATCCCGCACGAACCTCACGTCACGCCGTGATCGCGCCGTACGCCGCGCGCCCTTCGCAACGCTCGGGCAGCTCGCGCGACGGCGGGTCCCCCTCGGGTGCCCGCGTCGGCACGGGCGGATCGGGTGGCCCGTCGTTGCCGTCGTCGGGCTGCGGGTCGGGATCGACCTCGGGCACGGGCTCCGGGCGATGCAGCGACACACCGGCTGGCCGGCCGGCGTACCACGGGGCACCGGACGCGGCGAACACGGCTGGGGAAGCGGATTGTGGCTTCACGGTCGGTCCTCCTTGGCGAATCAGCGCTTCAGATTGCAAGTCGCATGCCAGGCGAAGCAAACATGACGATTTCATGGCAGATATCGGTTCACGAACGGTCGTGCGCGAAATCCGCGATGCCGACCGTGAATTCCTTACACGTCGGGCTGCAAATTTTGCAGTTTCCGTGCGGTCCACTGAACAGACATGGGCCGAACCCCGCGAGCCGTCAGGGCACTCGATTCCGGCACGCGCCTTGCTGGATCTCCGGGGTAAGGCAACCGAGGAGGACACGCGATGCAAGCCCCGAACCGATCCGGCCACGCAGGCGGCAAGACGCCGGCCATCCGCACGCTTGGCCGCGAAGCGCGCGACCCGAACCCCGAGCGCACCACCACGCGCCGGCCCGAGAAACAGATCGACAAGGCGCTCGAGGACACGTTTCCGGCCAGCGATCCGCCGGCCACGGGCGGTGTGACGCGCATCGATCCGGCCACGCCGGCCGACCAGCCGCCCGATCGCGGCGAACCGGGCTCGCCCTGAGGGCCCGGTTTCCCCCACGTTCTGTCCCGCACTCCCAGGAGGTCGACATGAACCTGAATCCGCTGCATTCCGATCCGCGCGTCGAAGCCGGCGCGCAAAACGGCCGCATCGTGGGCCGCCCGAGCACCTCGGATGGCCCGGGCCCCGACGTGATGGCGGCCGCCACGCTCGACGGCGACCGTGTGTATTCGCGTGATGGTGTGCACGTCGGTCACATCAAGGACATCATGCTGGACGTGCGCGGCGGGCGGATCGCCTACGCCGTGCTGTCGAGCGGCGGCCTGCTCGGCATCGGCGACAAGCTGGTCGCGGTGCCGTGGCATGCGCTGACGCTCGACACCGACCGCAAGTGCTTCGTGCTGTCCGCGAGCGCGCAGCAGGTGCGCGAGGCGCCCGGCTTCGATCGCCATCACTGGCCGTCGTTCGCCGATCCCGACTGGGTGATTCCGGACGAGCCCGCGGCAGTGGCCGCCACCGGCTGGGATCCCGACGACATCGGTCATTTCGAGACCGATCCCGGCATCGACGCGCCGCCGCACGAGAGCGCGCCGAACCGCCCCGAAACACGCGACGGCCACCATTAGTCTGCTTGGGCCGTCACGTTTCCAGGAGCGTCCTGCGGGGCGCTCTCTTTTTTTGCGCGCGCTCAGCGCCCCACCTCGGCCGCGAGCTTCTGCGCCGCGGCCAGATGCCGATGCAGCATCGGCAGGCTCTGCTGCGCGAACCCGCGCAACGCGGTGGAATGGCCGCCCCGCGCCTCGGCCGAGAACAGCCGGAACGCCTGACGATGCGCACCGGGCCCCGCGATCGCCACGTAGGCCACGTCGAAATCGTGGCCGCGCTTGTTGCGCAGCGCATCGATGTCGGGGTCGACCACCATCGCGGCCTGGGCGGGCACGCCCTCCTTCGCCGCGATCACGCGCAGCCGTTCGTTGGCCTCGCCGTGATCGTCGAGCATCATCTTCGCGAACTCGCGCACGGCCGGCGACTCGGAGTGCTCGATGGCGAGCTGGCTCGCCTGCACCTCGCGCTTGCCGGCCAGCGCGGCCTTGTCGACGAATTCGGGATCGATGCCCTTCGGCCGCTTTGCGATCTCGCTGTCGCCGACCGGCGAGGCCGGCGCCACGACTTCCGCGCCGGCTTGACGAGCAGCAGCCGGTGGCAGGTGGGGCGCCGCGTCGGGCTCGGTCTGCGCCGCCACCGGGGCGGCGAACGGCGCGCCGAGTGCCGCGCACGCGGCAGCGGCGGCGAGCGCCGCGAGTACCCGAAGATGGGCTGGTTTCGTTTCGCGTTTCATCCTCGCTCTCCTCTCCTGTTCGGGCGGACGGCGGCCGGATGCACGACCGATACGTGGCGGCGCGCCCGTGAGCACGCCGCCGCGACACCGCCGTGGCCTTACTTCTCGTGAATCGTCAACTGATCCTGCACCGAGCGCACGCCGTCCACGCCCTTCACCGCCGCCTCGGCCAGCGGCTTCTGCGCCGCGTCGGGCACGCTGCCGGTCAGCGTGACGCGACCGTTGCGCGTGCTGACGTGCACGTCGCCCGAATCGAGACCGCTGGCGCCGACCAGGGCGGCCTTCGCCTTGGTGGTGACGGCCATGTCGCGCATCTTCGCGCCGGCCGTGTGCGTGGCCGACGCGGCCGTGTCGCTCGCGGCCGCGTTCGCCGCGAGCGGTGCGCTCAGGCAGAACACGGCGGCGGATGCGATCGCGGCCGCCGCGAGACGGCGCGAGGACGACGGGACTGAGCGTGCGGTGCGGTGCTTCATCGTTGACTCCCTGAACGAGCCGGCCTTGCCGGCGATGCAGGGAGCGATGCAACCGGCATTCCCGCTGGGGCGCGCAGGCGCGACGGAGACATCGAAAATGCGCGGCGGCGCTTTTCGCGCAGCGTCTTGAAAGATTTACGCGATGCGGGCGGCGCCGGCCGCCCTTACTCGCGCGCGGCCGGAGAGGTCAGCGATCTGGCGGGGGGATGGGTGGCACGCAGGATCTCGCGCGCAAGCGCCTGCACGTCCACCGGCTTGCACAGGTAGCCGTCGAAGCCGGCCGCGAGCACGCGGCGCTCGTCGGCCTGACCCGCATGCGCGGTCACGGCCAGCATCGGCGCCGCGATCGCAGCCCGCGCGCCGCCGCGCAGCGCATCGAGCAGCCAGAAGCCGTCGCCGTCCGACATCGCCAGATCGGACAGCACCACGGTGGGCCGCGCCGCATCGACCTTGGTGAGCGCGTCGCGCCCCGACGAGGCCACCACCACGGCCGCGCCGAGCGTCATCAGCGCGGCCGCGAGACTGGTGCGCGAGGTCTCGTCGTCGTCCACCAGCATGATGCGCTGGCCGTCGAGATTGAAGCGTTCGCGGGTGAGTGCATCGTCGCCGCGGGTGGTCCACGCGACCGAGCCCGGCGTCTGCCAGCCCGCCGGCAGCGCCACCTCGAAGGCGGCGCCGAGGTCGCACCCGGCGCTGGTCACGCGCACCCCGCCGCCATGCAGTTCCGCGATGTGACGCACGATCGACAGGCCGAGACCGAGACCGCGCTTGGTGGACGCGGGCGAGCCCTCGGCACGCCGGAACGCCTCGAACACGTGCGGCAGGAAATCGGCCGGCACGCCCTGCCCGGTGTCGGTGACGGTCAGCAGCACGCGCGCGTCGTCACGGGCCAGCGCGACCGTCACGCGGCCGCCACGCGGCGTGAACTTGAACGCGTTCGACAACAGGTTCGAGATCATCTGGCGCAGCCGCTCGGCGTCGCCCGACACGATGCAGGCGTCGAGCTCGCACCGCACCTCGAGCTGCACGCCCTCGTTCGCGGCGGTGTTCTCGAACCCGCCGGCCGCGTCGGTGATCACGCGTACCAGGTCCACCGGCATCGAATCGATCCGCAGCTTGCCGGTGGCGAGCGAGGAGGCATCGAGGATGTCGGCCACCATGCGCGAGAGCGAACGCGCGCTGCGATCGATCGCGTCGATCGCCTGCCGCTGCAGCGCGGCATCGATCGGATTGCGCATCACCTCCACCCAGCCGTAGATCACGTTCAGCGGCGTGCGCAGCTCGTGCGAAACCACCGCGAGCAGTTCGTCCTTGAGACGATTCGAGGTATCGGCCTGGCGGCGTGCGTCGCGCGCGCCGCGCAGCCGATGATCGCTGCGGCGATCGCGCAGGCGCTGGCCGCGCGAGTCGCGCAGCGTCAGCGACAGCCCCACGCACCGTCCCGCCTCGTCGAACACCGGCGAGGCCGCGAGCGTGGCGCGAAAGCGCTGGCCGTCGGCGCGCAGGCACAGCAGGTCCAGCCCGCTGACGGCCTCGCGCACCTCGGCCACGGCCGTGATCAGCGGATGCCGCGCCTGCCAGCGCGCGGCCACCAGCATGCCGATGTCGCGCCCGAGCGCGTCGGCCTCCGCGAAGCCGAACATGCGTTGTGCGGCAGGGTTCCAGCTCGTGATCAGGCGATCGACGTCGACCCCGATGATCGCGTCGGGCAAGGCATCGACGAGCTGGCGCAGCATGCGGCCCGACACCGCCCCCGCGTGCTCGGCGCGGACCTCGCGCAGCGCGAGCACGGCACCGCCGCGCGCACCGCCCTCGAGTTGAAGCGGCGACACCGACAACGACACGGGCACCCGCGCCGCCTGACCGGCCGCGCGCAGCCAGAGCAGATCGGCCGCGCCGCCGGCCGGCTCGACGTGGCCCGCGAGGTGCCCCGCAAGATGGCCCGCGAGCACGCGCTCGAGCGCATCCGGCTCGATGCTGCGGCCGTGCGCATCGGTGGCGAGGAACACCTCATGGAAGGCACGGCCGCGCGCGCTGTCGGCGTCGTGACCGGTCAGCACCGCGGCAGCCGCATTCAGATAGATGATGCGCGTGGCCGCGTCGGTCACGATCACGCCCTGCGCGAGCGATTCGAGCGTGGTTTCGTACTGGCGGCGCAGCGCGCCCTCGCGCTGCAGCAGCGCGGCATTGGTGAGCCGCGCATGGCGGAAGGTCACCACGACGGCGCTGACCACGCCCGACACGAGCAGGAACACGCAGATCTGCATCGCCTGCACGGCCGGCGAGATCGGATAGGCGGCGGGATCGTTGAGGAACAGCAGCCAGATCAGCAGCGCACTGGCGAGCGCGGCGACCAGGCCGGCACCGAACGAGGCGGTCCACGCCACGCCGGCGATGAACGGGTAATACAGCACGAGCGGCATGCCCGGGCCGCCGAAATGCACGAGCAGGGACTGCAGCACCGTCGGCATCGCCACCAGCGCGGCGATGATCGTGCCGTTGCGCATCCAGCCCGATTCGAATTGCGTCATCTGTTGGACTCCCGCCCGTGTCGTCTTGCGACGCACGGACGTCATGGCCTGCCATCACGATTGCCGGACTGCCCTGCCTTCCGGCGATGGCGGCCCTCCCTTGTACCGTTGTCGCAAGACGCATGCGCGACGGTCGGCCGATCCGCGCAAGCCGATCGATGCGGGCCGATCACGACTCGGTCTTGTCCACCTTGTCGGCCTTGTCGGCGTCCTCGAGCTGCGCGAGGCGGTTGTAGATCGTCTTGAGGCTGATGTCGAGCACCTCGGCCGCGTGCGTCTTCACGCCGCCGCATTGCGCGAGCGTGCCGAGGATCACGCGCCGGTCCACTTCCTCGAGCGGCGTGCCGAACGGCACGGACACCGTGTCGCTGGCCCCGCTCGCCTCGCCCGACACCTCGCTCATGATCGGCGGCGGCAGCGTGTCGATCGTGTCGCCGTCGTTGAAGATGCTCGCGCGCTGCACGAAGTTGCGCAGTTCGCGCACGTTGCCGGGCCAGGCGTAGCCGGCGAGCGCGGCCAGCGCCTCCGGCGCGAAGTGCATGTGGCGCCCGCTCTCCTCGTTCAGGCGCTCGAGGAAGGCGGCGGCCAGCATCGGGATGTCGTCACCGCGGGTGCGCAGCGGCGGCAGCGTGATCGGAAACACGTTCACGCGGTGGTAGAGGTCGGCGCGCAGCCGGCCCTCGGCGATCGCGCCTTCGGGATCACGGTTGGTGGCGGCCACGATGCGCACGTCCACGTCGATCTCGCGGGCCGAGCCGAGCCGCGTCAGGCGCCCGGTCTCGAGCACGCGCAGCAGCTTGACCTGCGACTCCATCGGCATCTCGGTGATTTCGTCGAGGAACAGCGTGCCGCCGTCGGCACGCTCGAAGAAGCCCTTGTGCTGGCGGTCCGCGCCCGTGAAGCTGCCGCGGTCGTGCCCGAACATCTCGCTTTCCACGAGGTTCGCGGCGATCGCGCCGCAATTGATCGCGAGGAACGGGCCCTTGCGGCGCAGGCTCAGGTCGTGGATCGTCTGCGCGGCCAGCTCCTTGCCGGTGCCCGATTCCCCCTTCAGCAGCACCGAGGCCTCGGTGCTGGCCACGCGGCTGATCGCGTCGTACATGGTCTGCATCGGCGGCGAGCTGCCGAGCATGCGCCCGAAGCGGCCGAGCCGCTTCAGCTCGCTGCGCAGCGAGGCGATCTCCTCGTGCAGCACGCTCGTGCGCGGCACGCGCGCGAAGATGCTGTTCAGGCGCTGCATGTTCAGCGGCTTGACGAGGTAGTCGGTGGCGCCGCGGCGCAGCGCGTCGATCGCGGTTTCGAGGCTGGCGTGGCCGGTGGTCAGCACCATCTCGCAGTGCACGCCCTTCGGCAGTTCGTCGAACAGGTCCATGCCGCTGCCGTCGGGCAGCATCAGGTCGCACAGCACCAGATCGGGAGCGCGGGCCGCGATCAGCTGGCGCGCCTGAGCGAGCGTCGCGGCCGTGTCGCAGTTCAGCTGTTGCGTCTGCGCGAGCGCCGCGAGCATCTCGCGGGTATCGGGGTCGTCTTCGACGACCAGAATATAGGGCATTGACGTTCCATCGCAGGACACGCGCCGGGGGCAGGCACCTCGCCGAGCAGCGTGCGTATCGGATAACCGGGAAGCGTTCACCGGAGGACGGTCGGCAAGACGGACCGACGGCATGCCGCGAGCACGGGGGACGATCGGGAAGCATGCCCGATCGCGCGGGCAGCCCCGACCGCTCGGCCTGAGAACCCGGCGCCCGGCAAGTATAGAGGACAAGTCCGCGCACCCCGGCATTATCGGTTTTTTCTATCTGACCCACCTATGCAAATTGGAATTTTCAATGCGTGTGGTGCCCCCGGTTTCCGTTACGCTTAGCGCTTATAAAAATTACACGCTATACGGGGACCGTGTAGGAAGGCACGCTGTTCCACTCGAGATCCTAAATTCATGTCGAAAACAACCAGCGACGGCCGCCGCCTGGGCGGCTCCTCGCCGCGCATCCAGGCGCTGCTGTCGAAGATCGGGAAGGTCGCCGCGACGCGCGCCAGCGTGCTGATCGTCGGCGAAAGCGGTGCGGGCAAGGACATCACCGCGCGGCTCGTGCACGACGCGAGCACGCGCGCGGACGGGCCGTTCATCGCCGTCAACTGCGGCGCGATTCCGGCCGACCTGGCCGAATCGCAGCTGTTCGGCCACGAGAAGGGCAGCTTCACGGGCGCCGCGGCGCAGCACATCGGCTTCTTCGAGGCCGCGAAGGGCGGCACCATCTTTCTCGACGAGATCGCCGAGATGCCGCGCGACATGCAGGTCAAGCTGCTGCGCGCGCTCGAATCGAACACGATCATGCGGGTGGGCGGCACCGACACCATCGCGCTCGACGTGCGCATCGTGGCCGCCACCCATCACAATCCCGTCGATGCGATTCAGGACGGGCGGCTGCGCGAGGATCTGTTCTACCGGCTCGCGGCGTTCGCGCTGCACGTGCCGGCGCTGCGCCACCGCGAGGGCGACGTGGAGGACATCGCGCGCGACATGGTGGCCGGGCTCAACGCCCAGCACGGCAACGAGAAGACGCTGTCGGCGCAGGCGCTGAAGACGCTGCGCGTGTATCCGTGGCCCGGCAACGTGCGCGAGTTGCGCAACACCATCGAGCGCGCCTTCATCCTGGCCGACACCGAGATCGACCTCGACCTGCCGCGCCAGATGCCGCCGCGCGCGGACGTGCGCGACAACGTGATGTCGCTGCCGCTCGGCGCCACGCTCGCGCACGCGCAGCAGCGCTTCATCGTGGCCTCGCTGCGCCACTTCGACGGCGACAAGCCGCGCACCGCGAAGGCGCTCGGCATCAGCCTCAAGACGCTCTACAACCGGCTCGCGCTGATGCGCGAGCACGGGCTGCAGAACGAGCTCGACGAGAGCACGCGCCGCTGAGCGGGCCGCGCAGCGCGGCCGCCCGGCGGCGCCGTGCTCAATGACGGCGCGCATCGGGCCCGGTGGCGCCGACATCACGCTCGATGCCCCGCTCGATTCCCGATTCGGCCGCCGCATCCGGGCCGATCGCGCCGGATGGGCGTGCCGCCGGATCGGATGCGCCCGATGACGGGACCGGCGCAGCCGCGGACGCACGCGCGGGATCGTCGGCCCGCACGCCACGCGTGACGCGCACGCGGTTCTCGACGTCGTCCACCCACACGCAGCTGGCGGCCAGATCCTCGATCTCGTGCTTCATCCAGCGCTCGGGCACCGTGCCCTCGAGCAGCACGCAGGCCGTCTCCACGGCCACCGTCACCTCGCTCACGTCGATGTCCACGGCATAGGCGAGGCGCTCGCACACGTCCTCGCGGATCCGCTCGTCGGAGCGCGTGTAGCCCTTCGGGCCGCGCACGCGCGGGGCATTGCGCTCGGCGTTGCGGGCCGGATGCGCGTGCGGCGCGGGCGCGACCTGGCGGCGCGCGTAGGACGGCGCACCGTGGCTGCCCCGCGCGTGAAGGTCGATCTCGCGTTCGTCGTCCGGCAGCAGCATGTCGTCGTAATGCGGCAGGTCCTGCTCGCCGCTGCCCCAATACGCGCGTTCGTTGCGTTCCTGCCAGTTCGCGGACTCGCGCAGGTCCCGCGGGCGATTCGGATGGCGTCGTTGCATCGCTTGCCTCCTTGGTCGGTTCAGCACCGGGCCGGCCGCTGCTCGCCGGTCCGGCCCGGTTTCTGCCTTTACTTCAAATGGATTGAAAGATCTGCCCGATCGGCGCTCGCGCGTTCAGGCTTCGTCCGGCGCGTCGTCGCCGGTGCCGGCCAGCCGGTCGGTGTGATCCGGCTCGATGTCGGCGGCGTCGACGAAGGTCGAATCGCCGTCGGCGGAAGCCCGTTCGCCGGTGCCGGCGCGATCGGTGGCCGCGGCATCGGCGGCGGGGCCGCGCTCGAGCGCGTGGGCATCGAGCTCGCTGTCGATGTCGAACGGACGGCGACGCGCGCCACGCACGTCGCTGCCGCTGTCGGACGAATCGCTCGGCCCCAGCGCATCGGCCTCGCTCGCGCTGCCGGTGGCGTCGTCGAGCGGCGTGTTGTCGGGATTCAGGGTGCTGCCCATGTTCACCTCCCTCGATCAGTGCCGGGCGCGGGCGGCATCGGCAGACGCCGCACGCCCGGCATGTTGCTCACGCGGCCTCAGCCACCCGACGCGCCCGACGCCGGCGCCGCGCCCGTGGCATCGGCGCCCGATGCGGCCGAGGCGCCCGCGGTGTCGGATGCGGCGCCCGGTGCCGTCATCGGTGCCGGCGACACGCCGCTCGCCGCGCCGGACTGCGACGCGTCGCTCGACGCGGCCGAGGGCGAGCTGGCCGCGTCGCCCGAACCGCTGTCGCTCTGCTTCGAACAGCCCGCCGCGGCGGCGAGCGCCACGCACACCGCGCCCATCGCGAGCGTGCGCCATACAGGTCGTGTCGGATCGAATCGCATGAGACCTCCCGTGTTGAATGGACCTTTCAATGCAGCAAGACACATGCCGCTCGCAGCGCATCGGCGGCCGGCACGCGATCCTGCGCGTGGCATGGGCGTTGCTGATGACAACCTGCCAGCGCCACGCGCTTCGCGTTTGCGCCGCAACTCCAGGCCACGCAAGGAGGCATCCAGTGACTCAAGTAGACCTGCTTCGCTATCTCGTGACGAGCCAGCTGGTCGCGCGCATCCAGACCGGGCACTGGATGCCGCCCGCTCGTGTCGTCACGGCAACCCACGTCTGGCTCGAGAGCCATCGCGTCGAATGCGAGTGGCTCGACCGGATCCGCATCGCCATGGCCGCGCTCGGCCTCGCCGGCGAGATCTACGACGTGGCCGCGGCCGGCGAGGGGCCGGGCCTCGCCGAGGGCCTGCTCGCCGACGAGGGCTCGCCGCAGATGGCCGCCTTGCGCGCGCGCTGCGAGCATTATCTGCAGCGGCTCACGCGCAGCGACTGAAACGCCCCGCCCCTTCCTCGATTCGATCGACGCGCGGATCGCGCACATAATCAAACCCGGCGCGATCCGATTATCCGGGCAGCCCGATGGCACGCGTTTCGCCGGTGTCGGCATTGCGAAAATGCGGCAATCCCTGCCCGCGCCCGATTTCCGTCCATCCCCATGAAGGGCCGCCCCGAGCCGATTTCCGCCCATGGCGCAACTTCATTTTTCGACACAAAACTCCACAAGATTCACGCGTGATTCCGCGTGATCCCGATTGACGCCGCCGGTTTTCATTCTTACGCTGCATCCCGACCCACGCGAATCGTCGTTGAAAAGAACTCCAAGACAATACGGCGCGACATCGGCTCACGAGGCCGGCATTGCATCGCCATCCTGAATGATTCAAATAAATCGAAAGGAAAGGGAACAACAATGAAAGCAAGCAAAGAGGGGCTGGGCCAGCGATCGCGCGGCGCGATCCGGTATCTCGGAAGGACCATGCTGGGCCTGAGCGTGCTGGCGCTCGCGGCCTGCGGCGGCGACGGCACCAGCAGCGGTCCCGCCTCTATCGACGCGGCCGGCAACCGGCCGCTGACCGACGCCACCGCCTATTCGACCGACGCGAGCGCGAGCCTGGCCGCCGCGCAGGTCAACGAGTCGGCCGCCATCATGCACGCCACCTGGACCGGCAACGGCAAGTCCGTGGCCTACACCGCCACCACCGGCCACCTCACCGCGATCGATCCGGGCGGCAACGCCGAGGCGACGATGTCCTACGTGGCCTACACGGCGCCGAGCCAGGACGGCAAGCCGCGCCCCGTGACCTTCTTCTACAACGGCGGGCCGGGCTCGTCCTCGGTGTGGCTGCGGCTCGGCTCGTTCGCGCCCACCCGCGTGGCCACGCCCGATCCGCTGCTGACGAACTGGCCGAACTTCCCGCTCGTGAGCAACGACGAGAGCCTGATCGGCTCGACCGACATGGTGTTCATCGATCCGCCCGGCACCGGCTTCTCGGAGGCGATCGCGCCGAACACGAACCGGAGCTTCTGGGGCGCCGATCCCGACGTGGCCGTGATGCGCGACTTCATCCGCCGCTATCTCGCCGTGAACAAGGTGTCGGGCGTGCCGCTGTACCTGTACGGCGAGTCGTACGGCACGCCGCGCACCGACATGCTCGCGCTGTCGCTCGAATCGGCCGGCGTGAACCTGACCGGCATCGTGCTGCAGTCGTCGATCCTCAACTACTTCGCCGACCCCGGCGAAACCTACGCGATCACCAACGGCAACGCGGCGAACACGGCGCTCGAGCTCAAGTACACGACCGACGGCATGATCGGCTACTTCCTCGGCTATGCCGAGGTGGCCGCCTACTTCAACCAGGTGTCGCCGGCGCCGAGCGATCCGGGCCAGTTCGCGCTGCAGATCCAGAACTTCGTGACCGCGCAGTATGCGCAGCTCGCGCAGTACGCCCCCACCTTCTTCTTCGGCGGCAGTGCGCTCGTGCCGACCGGTACCTTCCCCGACAACACCACGCTGTCGGCCTGGTCGGCGCAGACCAGCATGTCGGTGGCCTCGCTGAACGCGTACTTCGGCAACAACTACTACGGCACCTCGCTCGTGCCCGGCTCGACCCTCGGCCGCTACGACGGCCGCGTGATCCTGCCGAGCGACGACCCGCGCCTGCAGCAGGATTCGGATCCGTCCGACATCCTGATCACGCAGCCGTTCACGAACGCGCTGGCCAGCCAGTTGCCGAACGAGCTCGGCTATCAGGCGCCGAACGCCACCTATGCCACGCTGAACGACGCGATCATCGGTGCCTGGGACTTCAGCCACGCCGGGCAGGCCGTGCCGGACACGATTCCCGACCTGCTCGCGGCGCTGCGCCTGAACCCGCAGCTGAAGGTGTTCTCGGCGAACGGCTATCACGATCTGGCCACGCCCTTCTTCCTGACCGAGAACCAGCTCGCGCGCCTGCAGACCGTGACCGACGTGCAGCCGAACCTGCAGATGACGTTCTATCCGGGCGGCCACATGATCTATCTCGACAACACCGCGCGGCCGCGACTGCGCACCGATCTCGCGGCCTTCCTCGGCGGCCAGCCGGTGCCGAACGCGCTGTCGCTCGCGCAACTGCCCGCGCCGTGGCCCGACGAGAGCCCGGCCGGCACGCCCACGCTGGCCCGCGCGATCGCGTCGCGCTGAGCGCTGCGGCCATCCGACCCGACACGAGACCCATCATGACGAGGGACACCATGAACCGATCGCATCCGATTTCGCGCCTCCGGGCGCCGGCCTTGCCGCTCACCCTGCTGCTCGCGCTGCTCGTGCCGCTGCTGCCGGCCGCGCCTGCCGCAGCGGCCGCCCTGCAGGCCGTCTCCACCCCCGTTCCGCTCAAGGGCGGCGTGGACGGCCCGTTCCTGCCGAGCCGCCCGCTCGCCGCGCCCGCGGCCGCCACCACCGGCACGGATCTGTCGCAGCAGGCGCAATCGCGGCTCGCCTCGAGCCTGGCCGGCAACCGCGTGCTGGCCGACGGCAAGTCGCTCACGCGCGCGCAGGCGCAGGCGAGCGGCCTGCCCTTCATCGCCGATCATTTCGACCAGATCGACACAGCCCACAGCGGCCGCGTGACGATGCAGCAGGTTCGGCAGTACCTGCAACGCCAGCCCTGACCGGGCGGGAAACGGACAAGCCGCGCACGGCTCGCTGCGCCCGTGCCGGCTTTTCGCTATGATCGGCAACACCGGTCACGCCGGGGCGAATTGGGAGCGACCCGCCCGGCGTGGCGGGCCGGCACGCGATGCGCCGGCCATCTTGCCGACAGAACAACAACGTCAACGATCTTGCGCCGTATGAATTCAGCCTTTCGCCTCGCGGCAGCCGGCCTCGCCTGCGCCGCCTCGATCCTCGCACTGAGCGCCGCCGCACCGGCCGTCGCCGCCGAACCGAAGCCGCTCGACGCCGCGCTCGACTGCTCGTGGAACGGCCACCGCTTCATCGCCCCGCTGGCCGAGGCCGGCGACATCGAGACCAAGCCGATGCACGTCGAGTCGAATTCGATGAACGCGTTCCACACGCGCCATCCGCTCACGGCCTACGGCTTTTCCGTGTACGTGGTGCTCGGCTATCAGCAGGACGACCCGCTGTTCCAGCACGGCGACGGCCAGCCGATCGACACCTGGGGCTACGGCGTGGTCGTGCACGGCTCGCGCAGCGCGGTGGAAGCGAAGGTGCGCGCGGCCGGCAGCCAGGCCACCGTCAAGGCCGCGTTTCCGTTCCTGACCGCGATCGTCTGCACGCCGTAACGCCATCACAATGAAAAACGGCTGCACGGATCGCTCCGTGCAGCCGTTTTCATCTTGCGATACCGCGCGCTTACGCTTCCGTGTACACCACGCGATACGGAATGCCCACCTTCTCCCATTCCGCCGCTTCCTGGCTCAGGCTGTAGTCGGTCAGCGGATTCTGCTCGACCCAGCTGGTCGGCAGGCGCACCTCGAACCCGCCCTTCTTCGCATCCGACACGCTGATTTCGGGCAGCCCCGCATCGGTTCGCCGCCGGCACAGCAGCGCCGCGAGCCGCAGGCAGAACAGCAGCGTCCACTCCACGTCGCGCGACTGCGAGAGCTTGCCGAGCTTGCCCGCGTGGCCGAGCACGAGCGCGGCGAGGCGCGCCTGATCGGTGCGCGAGAAGCCGGGCATGTCGGCATTGCTCGCGATGTAGGCCGAATGCTTGTGATAGGCACTGTGCGAGATCGACAGGCCGATCTCGTGCAGCGCGGCCGCCCAGCCGAGGAAGGTGCGATCCTCGTTGCGCTGCGCTTCCTCGGTGTGCTCGAGCTGATCGTAGAAGCCCGTGGCCAGCGCGCCGATGCGGTCGGCCTGCGGGCGATCGACACCGTAGCGGCGCATCGAGCCCTCCACCGTCACCGCACGCATGTCCTCGTGCTGGGCACGGCCGAGCAGGTCGTACAGCACGCCGAGGCGCAGCGCACCGTCGGTGGTGTCCACGTAATCGATGCCGAGCTCCTCGAACACCGCGAGCATGATCGACAGGCCGCCGGCCAGCACCGGAATGCGATCCGGCTTCAGCGCCACCAGCTTCAGGCGGTTCACGTTCTCGGCCTTGATCAGCGCGCGCTTGAGGCGCTCGAGGCCGCCGCGCGAGATGCCGTGCGTGATGCCGGCGTCGTTGAAGCCGTTGCCCTCCACGAGTTCGGCCAGCGCGCGCGCCGTGCCCGACGAGCCGATCGCCTGATCCCAGCCCGCCTTCTTGTATTCGCCGGAGATGATCTGGATCTCGCGCTTGGCCGCGAGCTCGGCCTGGCGCATCGTGTACTCGTCGACGTTGCCGGCCGGGAAGAACTGGCGGCTGTGGCTCACGCAGCCGATGTAGAGGCTTTCCATCACGATCGGCGTGTAGTGCTGGCCGATGATGAATTCGGTCGAGCCGCCGCCGATGTCCACCACCAGCCGCTTGCCCGCGTTGGCCGGCACCGAGTGCGCGGCACCCGCGTAGATCAGGCGCGCCTCCTCGCGGCCCGCGATCACCTCGATCGGGAAGCCGAGCGCGGCCTCCGCCTCCACCAGGAACTCGCCGGCGTTCTTGGCCACGCGCAGCGTGTTGGTGGCGACCGCGCGCACGTGGTCGGGGTGGAAATCGCGCAGTCGCTCGCCGAAGCGCTTGAGCGCTTCCCAGCCCCGCTCCTGCGAGGCCCGGTCGAGCATCTTCTCGCGCGACAGGCCCGCGCCGAGGCGCACCGGCTCGCGCAGGGCGTCGACCGGATAGATCTGGCTGCCCGCAGGCGTTTCCTCGACCCGGCCGACGATCAGCCGGAAGCTGTTCGAACCGAGGTCGACGGCGGCAAGTAGTTGCGGGGAATTAACCATCGGGAGAGCTCCGTTCTGCGACCGGCAAGCCGCCGCTACGCCAGTCCGTGACATTCAAACGACGCATTCTAAATGCTGTCGCACCTGCGATGCACGCGGATCTCGCGCATGGGCCGATCTCGCGAAATGTTTCGATTGAAACAGACAATTGAATTCGGCTTTGCCCGACGTATTATCTGAAGAGTAATGCGCATTGTCATCAATACGTCATCAAATTCTGGAATGTCCGGACGTATCATTCAAAAAGAAGGACAAATACGTCATCAAAACGTCATCCAACCGTGAGAATTTCCGAGCTTCCCTTCCTGCCTTGCCCACCTGACCAAGCCTGCTCGCTGCCGATGTCCATCCGTTACCCGCTGCTCAACCGTGAACTCGGCATCCTCGGCTTCAACGAGCGCGTGCTCGCGCAGGCAGCCGATCCGCACGTGCCGCTGCTCGAGCGGCTGCGCTTCATCTGCATCACCAGCAGCAACCTCGACGAATTCTTCGAAGTCCGGATGGCCGGCCTGCAGGAACAGATGCGCGACAACCCCGGCGCGCTCGCGCCCGACGGCATGTCGCTGCAGCATGTGTACGACCTCGTGGTCGAGCGCGCCCAGCGCCTCGTGCACAAGCAGTATGCGATGCTGCACGAAACCATCTATCCGGCGCTCGAAACCGAGGGCATCTATTTCCACGGCACCGACACCTGGAGCGAGGCCCAGCTCGAATGGGCGCGCGCCTACTTCCTCGACGAGCTGCTGCCCGTGCTCACGCCGATCGGGCTCGACCCCGCGCATCCGTTCCCGCGCGTGCTCAACAAGAGCCTGAACTTCGTGGTGGAGCTCGAGGGCCGCGACGCCTTCGGCCGCCAGGCGCTGCTCGGCATCGTGCAGGCCCCGCGCGCGCTGCCGCGCCTCGTGCGCATGCCGCAGGCGCTGTCGGGCTTCCGCCACGGCTTCGTGCTGCTCAGCTCGCTGATGCAGCGCTTCGTGGGCGAGCTGTTCCCGAAGCTGGTGGTGAAGAGCTGCAACCAGTTCCGCATCACGCGCAACTCCGAGCTGTTCGTCGACGAGGACGAGATCACCAACCTGCGCGTGGCCCTGCAGGGCGAGCTGCCCGCGCGCCACCTCGGCAACGCGGTGCGCCTCGAGGTGTCGGCCGACACGCCGGCGCACATCGTGCGACGCCTGCTCGACGAGAGCGACCTCAGCGAGCGCGACTGCTATCGCGCCAACGGCCCCGTGAACCTGGTGCGGCTCATGCAGCTGCCCGACCTGGTGGACCTGCCCGAGCTGAAGTTCGTGCCGCACACGCCGGCCACGCCGCCCGAGGTGACCAACGCGCCGTCGATGTTCACGGCGATCGATCGCGGCGACATCCTGCTGCATCACCCCTACGAGAGCTTCCAGCCCGTGCTGGAGCTGCTGCGCGAGGCGGCCAGGGATCCCAGCGTGGTCGCGATCAAGCAGACCATCTACCGCACCGGCACCGATTCGCCGCTGATGGACGCGCTGATGGAAGCCGCCCGCAACGGCAAGGAAGTGACCGTGGTGGTGGAGCTGCTCGCGCGCTTCGACGAGGAAACCAACATCAACTGGGCGTCGCGCCTCGAGGCGGTGGGCGCGCACGTCGTGTACGGCGTGGTGGGCCACAAGTGCCACGCCAAGATGGTGCTGATCGTGCGTCGCGAGAAGCGCGGCGGCAAGACCGTGCTGCGCCGCTACGCGCACCTCGGCACCGGCAACTATCATCCGCGCACCGCGCGCCTGTACACCGACTTCGGGCTGCTGACGGCCGACCAGAAGATCTGCGAGGACGTGCACCATGTGTTCCAGCAGCTGACCGGCATCGGTGGCGAGCTGAAGCTGCACGAGCTGTGGCAATCGCCGTTCACGCTGCATCCGAAGCTGATCGAGGGCATCCGCAACGAGATCGCCAACGCGCGCGCCGGCAAGCGCGCGCGCATCGTCGCGAAGATGAACGCGCTGCTCGAGCCGTCGGTGATCGCCGAGCTCTACGAGGCCTCGCAGGCCGGCGTGAAGGTGGACCTGATCATCCGCGGCGTGTGCGCGCTGCAGCCGGGCGTGCCGGGCCTGTCCGAGAACATCACGGTGCGCTCGATCATCGGCCGCTTCCTCGAGCATCACCGCATCTACTACTTCCATGCGGGCGGCGCCGAGCACGTGTACCTGTCGAGCGCGGACTGGATGGATCGCAACCTGTTCCGCCGCGTCGAGGTGGCCTTCCCGGTTCACGATCGCAAGCTCAAGCGGCGCGTGATCGCAGAAGGCCTGTCGGTATTCCTCGGCGACAATCAGTCGTCGTGGGTCATGCAGAGCGACGGTCACTACAAGCGTCGTCGTGCCGGCAAGACGCCGCGCAGCGCGCAGCTGGGGCTGCTCGAGAAGTTCGGCGGCTGACGCACCCTCGCCCTCTTCCGGCGCCCGGCGGAAACGAAAAAGCCACCTTCGCGGGTGGCTTTTTCATTGGTGCGGCTCGTGCGGCTCAGGCCGGCTCGGTGCGCCGTTTCACCGTGCGCTGCGCCGGGAAGCGCGCCGTGAAGGTGCTGCCGCGCCCTTCCTCGCTCTGGATCAGCAACTGGCCGTCGTGGCGCTGCAGCACGTGCTTGACGATCGCGAGGCCGAGCCCGGTGCCGCCCGTGTCGCGCGAGCGGCTGCGGTCGACGCGGTAGAAGCGCTCGGTCAGGCGCGGCAGTTCCTCGGATGCAATTCCCAGGCCGCTGTCCTTCACCGAGAACACCGCCTGCGCGCCGTCGCGGCGCCAGCACACGCGGATCTTGCCGCCCTCGGGCGTGTAGCGCACCGCGTTCGTGACGAGGTTGCCGAGCGCGCTGAAGATCTCCGTCTCGGCGCCGGTCACGGTCAGCGTCTCGTCGATCTCGAACGAGATCTCGTGATGGCCGTTCGACAGGGTTTCGGCCACGTCCTCGAGATGGCCGAGCACGTCGTCCATGTCCACCGGCTTGTCGGTCGGCGGCTTGCCCTCGCCCTCGAGCTTGGCCAGCACCAGCAGGTCGGTCACGATCTTGCGCATGCGCGAGGCCTGCTGCTCCATCATGTCCAGATAGCGCGCGCGCTCGTCGTTCGACAGCGGCAGCTCGCGCAGCGTCTCGAGAAAGCCCGACAGCACCGTGAGCGGCGTCTTCAGCTCGTGCGAGACGTTCGCCACGAAGTCGCGCCGCATCGCATCGGTGCGCTCCACCTCGGTGATGTCCTGCGTGAGCAGCAGCTTGCGGTTGTCGCCGTACGGAAACACCTGCACCGCGATCACGTGCTGGCGCCCCTCACCCATGCCGCGCATCACCAGCATCTCGTCGTAATGCTGCGCGTTCAGGTAGCGCACGAAGTCCGGATGGCGGACCAGATGCGTGATGTGCTGGCGCAGGTCGCGCTTGGCGTCGAGCCCGAAATGCAGCTCGGCGATCGCGTTGCACCATTCGATCTGGTCGTGGTCGTCGAGCATCGCCACGCCGTTCGGCGAGGCCTGGATCGCCTGGATGAAGCGCGAATGCTGCTGCTCGACCTGGCGCACCTGGCCGTGCCACTGCTTGGCGAGCTTGTGCAGGCGGTAATAGATCTCGCCCCAGATGCCCGGCGCGCTCGGCACTTCGCCGTACACGGGGGCATCGAGCAGGCGCCAGAGCTGCTGGGTGTGGAAGGTGCTGAAGAAGGCCTGCGCCGCCAGCAGCAGCACCGCGACGGCCAGGCCTGCGCGCATGCCGCCCAGCGCTCCGGCCAGCGTCGCGACCAGCGCGAGCAGGACCAGCGACACCAGAAAGCGCGCCCAGATGATGTTCATGGTTGGCGCTCGAAAGAAAGCGGGAGAAAGCCGAAGCGCGGCGTCGGCATCGGACGGCCGGTGCGCCGCGCGCCATCAGGCGTGCTTCGCGAGGCGGTAGCCGCTGCCGCGAACCGTTTCGATCATAGCATCGCAGCCGGCCGGCTTGAGCGCGGCGCGCAGGCGCTTGATGTGCACGTCCACGGTGCGTTCCTCGACGAACACGTGATCGCCCCACACCTGATCGAGCAGCTGCGTGCGGCTGTGCACGCGCTCCGGATGCGTCATGAAGAAGTGCAGCAGGCGGAACTCGGTCGGGCCGAGGTCGAGCTTGATCTCGTTGCCCTCGGCGCTGGCCGCCACCCGGTGCGTGGCCGGATCGAGGCGCAGGCCGTTGATCGACACCACGTCCTCGGTCAGCTGCGGCGCTCGGCGGCGCAGCACCGCCTTGATGCGCGCCATCAGTTCCTTCGGCGAGAACGGCTTGGTGACGTAGTCGTCGGCACCGATCTCGAGGCCGAGCACCTTGTCCTGCTCGTCGCCACGCGCGGTCAGCATGATGATCGGGATGTGCTTGGTGCGCTCGTTGTTGCGCAGCTCGCGGGCGAACGCGATGCCCGACTTGCCCGGCAGCATCCAGTCGAGCAGGACCAGGTCCGGCAGCACGTCGCTGATCAGGTTCTGGGCCTGCTCGGCGTTGTAGGCGCGGATCGCGCAATGTCCCGCATGCTGAAGGTTCACCGAAATCAGTTCGGAGATCGCGGGCTCATCTTCGATGACGAGAATGTTGCTGGGCATCGGCACCTCTGTCCGTCCTTGTCCTGGCTGTATCAACTGTTGGCTTCGCGGTCGAGCAGGTCGCGCGGCTGGTGCCGCACGTCGGTGCCCTTGACGATGTAGATGATGAATTCCGCGATGTTCTTCGCGTGGTCGCCCACCCGCTCGATCGCCTTGGCGATGAACAGGAAGTCGAGGCCGACCGAGATCGTGCGCGGATCTTCCTGCATGTACGACACGAGCTTGCGCACGAAGGCACGGAATTCCTGATCGATTTCCTTGTCGTCCTTGACGATCTGGGCCGCGGCCACCGTGTCCAGGCGCGCGAACGCGTCGAGCGCGCGGCGCAGGATCGTCACGGCCATCTCGCCCGAGATCTTGATCTCGGCGATGTTCACGCCGCGCGCGATCGGTTCGTCGGCGAGACGGCGCACGCGCTTGGCGATCTTCTCGGCCTCGTCGCCGGCGCGCTCGAGGTTGGTGATGGTCTTGGAGATCGACATCAGCAGGCGCAGGTCGCGCGCGGCCGGCTGGCGGCGCGCGATGATGTTGCCGCATTCCTCGTCGATTTCCACTTCCATGTGGTTCAGGCGATCTTCGTTGACGATCACGCGCTCGGCCGCTTCGCGGTCGAATTCGTTCAGCGCGTGGATCGCCTCGGTGATCTGCGCCTCGACCAGGCCGCCCATTTCGAGAACCTTCGACGACACCGCGTTCAGATCGGCGTCGAACTGGCTCGACAGATGCTTGTCGCTCATTGTGCTTGCTCCGTCATCAACCGAACCGGCCGGTGATGTAGTCTTCCGTTTCCTTGCGGGCCGGCTTGATGAAGATCTTCTCGGTATCGCCGAACTCGATCAGCTCGCCCAGGTACATGTACGCAGTGTAGTCCGAGCAGCGCGCGGCCTGCTGCATGTTGTGGGTGACGATCACCACCGTGTAGTCGCTCTTGAGCTCGGCGATCAGCTCCTCGATGCGGCCCGTGGAGATCGGGTCGAGTGCCGAGCACGGCTCGTCGAGCAGCAGCACCTCGGGGCGGATCGCGATGCCGCGCGCGATGCAGAGGCGCTGCTGCTGGCCGCCCGAGAGGCCGTAGCCGCTCTGGTTCAGCTTGTCCTTCACCTCGTTCCAGAGCGCGGCCTTGGTCAGCGCCCACTCCACGCGGTCGTCCATTTCCGAGCGCGTGAGCTTCTCGAACATCTTCACGCCGAACGCGATGTTGTCGTAGATCGACATCGGGAACGGGGTCGGCTTCTGGAACACCATGCCGATGCGTGCGCGCAGCAGCGAGATATCCTGCTTCGATTCGAGCAGGTTCTCGCCGTCCATCACGATGGCGCCTTCGGCGCGCTGCTCCGGATAGAGCGCGTACATCTTGTTGAAGGTGCGCAGCAGCGTGGACTTGCCGCAGCCCGACGGCCCGATGAACGCGGTCACCTTGCCTTCCGGAATGCGCATGTTGATGTTCTTCAGCGCATGGAACTTGTTGTAGAAGAAGTTCAGATTGTTGACTTCGATCTTCGCTTCGCCGGGCACGAGCGGCTGCTGGCCAGGTGCTGCGTTGCCGCCGGCGGGCTCTTTGCCGAGCTGGATCGGATTCAGGTGGCTCTCTGCCATGTTCATCGGATTGCTCCGCCGTTACTTTTTCGAGAAGATCGTGCGCGCCAGGATGTTCAGTCCAAGCACACCGAGCGTGATCAGGAAGACGCCCGCCCAGGCGAGCGATTGCCACTGTGCAAACGGGCTCATCGCGAACTTGTAGATCGTGACGGGCAGGTTCGCGATCGGATGCGTCATGTCGAGCGAGAAGAACTGGTTCGACAGCGCCGTGAACAGCAGCGGCGCGGTCTCGCCGGCGATCCGGGCCACCGCGAGCAGCACGCCCGTGACGATGCCGCCGATCGAGGCGCGCAGCGTGATCTTCAGGATCATGCGCCACTTCGGCGTGCCCAGCGCGAACGAGGCCTCGCGCAGCGCATTCGGCACCAGGTTCAGCATGTTCTCGGTGGTGCGGATCACGATCGGCACCTGCAGCAGCGCCAGCGAGATCACGCCGGCCCAGCCCGAGAAGCGGCCCGTCGGGGCCACCACCACCGCGTACACGAACAGACCCACCACGATCGACGGCGCCGACAGCAGGATGTCGTTGATGAAGCGCATCGTGCTGGCGAGCAGGTTCTTCTGGCCGTACTCGGCCAGGTAGACGCCGGCCAGCACGCCGATCGGCGTGCCCACGAAGGTGCCGAGCACCACCATCATCAGGCTGCCGACGATCGCGTTGGCGAGACCGCCGCCGTCGGTATCGGGTGCCGGCGTCGACTGCGTGAACAGATCGATCGACAGGCCGCCGATGCCGAGGCGCAGCGTGGTGTAGAGAATCCACACGAGCCACACGAGGCCGAAGGCCATTGCCGCCAGCGACATCGTCAGCGCCACCGCGTTGGTGCGTCGGCGACGCCCCTGCAGCCTGGCGCGCATCGCCTCGAGTGCGGCGCCGGACTGACCGCCCGGCATGTTCAGGATGCGTTCGCTCATTTCTTGCCTTCCGACTTCTGGAGACGCAGCAGCATCAGTTTCGAGATCGACAGCACGACGAAGGTGATCACGAACAGGATCAGGCCCAGTTCCATCAGAGCCGAGGTATGCAGGCCCGGCGCGGCTTCCGCGAATTCGTTCGCGAGCGCCGAGGTGATGCTGTTGCCCGGCGAGAACAGCGAGATGTTGTCGAGCAGGTTGGTGTTGCCGATCACGAAGGTCACGGCCATCGTTTCGCCGAGCGCGCGGCCGAGGCCGAGCATCACGCCGCCGATCACGCCGGTCTTGGTGAAGGGCAGCACGATCTTCCACATCACTTCCCAGGTCGTGCAGCCGATGCCGTACGCCGATTCCTTCAGCAGCACCGGGGTGACCTCGAACACGTCACGCATCACGGAGGCGATGTAGGGGATGATCATGATCGCGAGGATCACGCCGGCGCTGAGCAGGCCGATACCGATCGGCGGGCCCGCGAACACGGCGCTCAGGCCCGGCACGTGTTCGAACAGCTTGCCGAGCGGGCGCTCGAAGTATTCGGCGAAGATCGGCGCGAACACGAGCAGGCCCCACATGCCGTAGACGATCGACGGGATCGCGGCGAGCAGTTCGATCGCGATGCCGAGCGGGCGGCGCAGCCACACCGGCGACAGCTCGGTCAGGAACAGCGCGATGCCGAAGCTCACGGGCACCGCGATCACGAGGGCGATCAGCGACGTGACGAGGGTGCCGTAGATGGGCACCAGCGCACCGTACACGTCGGAGTTGGGGTCCCATTCGGACCGCCAGAGGAAACCGAGGCCAAACTTCTCGATGGTCGGCAGCGACGCGACGAGCAGCGAGACGATGATGCCGCCGAGCACCAGCAGCGTCACGATCGCGGCGATGCGCGTGAGCCCGCCGAAGATGATGTCGCCGACGCGACCCGGCGCGCGCATCTGGCCGGCGGCGGGACGTGAGGTGAGAGGAATGTCGGACATGGGTGCCTGATTGTTCAGTGGCGGGCGGCACCTGCCGCCGCGCCTCTACTGCACGCGCCGCCCGGCTCGATGCGGGACGGCGCGACCAACTTGCTGGCTGTTGCGGCGTGAAGCTTACTGAGCGACCGGCTTGCCGGCTGCGTCGGTGACCTTCGCCTTCCACTGCTTGCGGATTTCATCCGTCACCGAAGCCGGCAGCGAGATGTAGTCCAGATCCTTCGCGGCCTTCGCGCCGTTCTTGAACGACCAGTCGAAGAACTTCAGCACTTCCGCGCCCTGCTCCGGCTTGTCCTGCTTCGTGTGCAGCAGCACGAACGTCGCGCCGACGACCGGCCATGCGTCCTTGCCCGGCTCGTTCGTCAGGATCTGGTAGAACGACTTCGACCAGTCGGCGCCGGCAGCGGCAGCGGCGAACGTCTTCGCATCCGGAGCGACCACGTTACCCGACGCGTTCTTGATGTCGGTGTAGATCATGTGGTTCTTCGTTGCGTACGCCGATTCGACGTAGCCGATCGCGCCCGGCAGGCGTTGCACGAAGGCGGCGACGCCGTCGTTGCCCTTGCCGCCCGTCCCCGTCGGCCAGTTGACCGTCGCGCCTTCGCCGACCTTCGACTTCCACTCGGCGTTGACCTTCGACAGGTAGTTCGTCCAGATGAACGAAGTGCCCGAACCGTCGGCACGGCGCACCACGGCGACGTCCAGATCCGGCAGCTTGGCCTTCGGGTTCAGCGCGACGATCGCCGGATCGTTCCACTTCTTGATCTTGCCCAGATAGATGTCGCCGAGCACTTCGCCCGACAGGACGATCTCGCCGGCCTTGACGCCCGGGATGTTCACGACGGGCAGAATGCCGCCGATGACCGTCGGGAACTGGAACAGGCCTTCCTTGGCCAGCTCGTCATCCTTCAGCGGCGCGTCCGAACCTGCGAAGTCGACCGTCTTGGCGATGATCTGCTTCAGGCCGCCCGACGAGCCGATGCCCTGGTAGTTGACCTGTGCGTTGCCGGCGGTCTTGTACTCGGCGGCCCACTTCGTGTAAATCGGGGCTGCGAACGTGCTGCCCGCGCCGGTGATGTCGGCTGCGTGGGCTGCGACAGCGAAGAGCGCGCCAGCCAGGCCAGCGAACGCAGTTTGCATCAACTTCATGAGACCTCCAGTGTGTGAGCGGATGACTACGGCACCGCGAAGATTAGGGGGTACTCATGACAGTACTGTGACAATTGATGAACCTGATGTGACAGAAACATGACGGACCGAAAGCTTCGGCCCGTGCGGGCGCCAATCGCGATCGGCGGGGCCGATGCCCGTGCCGCAAGGCACGGCGGCCGATTTCGGGATGGGCGTGCCGCCTCGGGCGACTTCGCGCCGCGTTCGCTTCTGCATCGGAATCGTGCATCGAGCGGCCGATTGTTCACGCTGGACGCGCATGGCGCGATCGGGCTCGATCAGCGTAGTCGACGAGGGGGGAAACGGAAGGAAATCGCGCGCGCAAACGATTTCATCTGCGGAATACGAGCACGACGATGCTTGAGTGATTCACTCGGGCAAACGTTTACATCTGATCAGTGTGATTCGGGCGGCGCAATGCGCCGCCCATGGAGCGAGGATGCCGTGCCGCCACACTACTGCGACAACATGGCACGCCTCGCGGGCCGCCTCGGTGCGCTGTCGCACACAGGCGACGCTCCCGCTTCAGGCCGTGGCCACGCGCACCGCTTCCGCGATGGTTTCGGCATGGCGCTTCGCGTCGCCCGCGTCGCTCGCCTCCACCATCACGCGCAGCACCGGCTCGGTGCCCGAGGCGCGGATCAGCACGCGGCCACTTTCGCCGAGCGCGCGCTCGGCCTCGGCGATGGCGGCCTGGATCGCGCTGCTGCCCTTCCAGTCGGCGCCGGCCTTCATGCGCACGTTGATCAGCGTCTGCGGGAACAGCGCCACGCCTTCCAGCAGTTGCGCGAGCGTCTTGCCGCTGCGCTTGAGCGCGGCCAGCACCAGCAGCGCCGACACGATGCCGTCGCCGGTCGAATGGCGATCGAGCGAGAGGATGTGGCCCGAGCCTTCCGCACCGAGCTGCCAGCCGTGCTCGCGCAGTTGCTCGAGCACGTAGCGGTCGCCCACGGCCGCGCGCACGAACGGCACGCCGAGCTTCTGCAACGCCACCTCGACCGCGAGGTTCGTCATCAGCGTGCCCACCGCGCCCGGCACCTTGCCGTCGGTGTCCATGCGGTCCTTCACGAGCACGTAGAGCAGTTCGTCGCCGTTGAACAGGCGCCCGGCGCCGTCCACCACCAGCAGCCGGTCCGCATCGCCGTCGAGCGCGATGCCGAGATCGGCGCCGTGCTCCTTCACCGAGGCGATCAGCGCGTCGGGCGCGGTCGCGCCGACCTTGTCGTTGATGTTGAAGCCGTTCGGCTTCACGCCGATCGGCACGACGTCGGCGCCGAGCTCGTGGAACACGTGCGGCGCGATCTGGTAGGCCGCGCCGTGCGCGCAGTCCACCACCAGCTTGAGCCCGCGCAGGTCGAACGAGGCCGGGAAGGTGCTCTTGCAGAACTCGATGTAGCGGCCGTTCGCGTCGTCGAGCCGGCGTGCCTTGCCGAGGCCGTCGGACGGCTCGCAGGCGAGCGGCTTGTCGAGCCACGACTCGATTTCGGCCTCGACTTCATCGGGCAGCTTGTTGCCGTCGGCCGAGAAGAACTTGATGCCGTTGTCGTGATACGGGTTGTGCGAGGCGCTGATCACCACGCCGGCCGCGAGGCGCAGCGCACGCGTCAGATAGGCCACGCCGGGCGTGGGCATCGGCCCGGCCAGCATCACGTCGACGCCGGCGGCCGAGAAGCCCGCCTCGAGCGCCGCCTCGAGCATGTAGCCCGATACGCGCGTGTCCTTGCCGATCAGCACGGTGGGGCGGCCAGTGGTGCCGCGCGCGCCCGAATGGGCCAGCACCTTGCCCGCCGCGTAGCCGAGCCGCAGCACGAAATCGGGCGTGATCGGCCCCTCGCCCACCAGCCCGCGAATCCCGTCCGTACCGAAATAACGACGTCCCATGGAAGCATTCCTCCTTGTTGTCAGGCTTGTCCGCGCCGTGCCGCCTCGCGCACGGCGCTCCAGATCTTCAGTGCGTCCACGGTCGCGGCGACGTCGTGGACGCGGATGATGGCCGCGCCGCGCTCGGCGGCGCACACCGCCGCGGCGACGCTCGCGGCCACGCGCTCGGCCGGCGGCTTGCCGATCAGCGCGCCGAGCATCGACTTGCGCGACATGCCGGCCAGCACCGGATAGCGCCGGCCGTCGGGTCGCGCCGGCGCGGTTTCGGTCAGGCGCGCGAGCAGCGCATAGTTGTGCTCGATGGTGGCCTTGCCGAAGCCGAAGCCGGGATCGACGCTGATGCGGGCCGGATCGACGCCGGCCGTTGTGAGCGCAACCGCACGCTCGCCAAGAAAATCGCGCACGTCGGCCACGACGTCAAGATAATCCGGCTCGCCGATCTGCATCGTTTGCGGCTCGCCGAGCATGTGCATCGCGCACAGCCCGCAACGGCCGTCCTTCACGGCCTCGATCGCGCCGGCCTGGCGGAAGCCCCAGATGTCGTTGATCAGGTCCGCGCCGGCCGCGAGCGTGGCCCGCATCACGTCGGGCTTGTAGGTGTCGATCGACAGCGGCACGTTCATGCCGTGCAGCGCCTCGACCAGCGGCACCACCCGCGCGAGCTCCTCGTCGAGCGGCACCGGCGGCGCACCGGGGCGCGTGGATTCCCCGCCGATGTCGATCAGGTCCACGCCGTCGGCCAGCATCTGCTCGGCCTGGCGCAGCGCGGCATCGCGCGCCACGTAGCGGCCGCCGTCGGAAAACGAATCGGGAGTGACGTTGAGGATGCCCATCACGAGCGGGCGATCGAAGCTCAGGGTGAAGCGGCCGCACTGCAGTGGCGGCGCAATGGCTCGGAAAACGGTCGACACGATCAATCCGGAAGTAGAAACAAAACGGGCCGGTGTGATTCACACCAGCCCGTTCCCCACATCTCGCTGCGAGATTTATGCCGGCGCGGTCGCGCTGCCCGGCTTGACTTCGGCACCCGCGCCGCCACCCGACGGATCGCTTGCCGGAGGGACGTTGCCGCTGCTCTTGGGCGAGCGCGGCGGGCGGCCCGCCATGATGTCGTTGATCTGATCGGCGTCGATCGTTTCCCACTCCATCAGCGCGGCCGTCATGGCCTCGACCTTGTCGCGGTTCTCGTCGAGCAGGCGGCGCGCCAGGCTGTACTGATCGTCGATCACGCGGCGGATTTCCGAGTCGACCTTCTGCTGCGTCGCTTCCGAGATCGCACGCGTGAAGCCCTTGCCGAACGGGCCACCGTCGTTCTCGTCGTCGGCATAGACCATCGGCCCGAGCGCGTCGGTCATGCCGAAGCGCGTGACCATCGCGCGGGCGGTCTGGGTCGCCTTGTTGAAGTCGTCCGACGCGCCGGTGCTGATCAGGTTCATGAACATCTCTTCGGCCACACGGCCACCGAACAGGATCGCGAGACGGTCGAGCAGGTAATCCTTCGAATACGTTTCGTTGTCGTGCTCGGGCAGCTGCCAGGTCACGCCGAGCGCGCGACCGCGCGGGATGATCGTGACCTTGTGCACCGGATCGGCCTTTGGCAGCAGCTTCGCCACCACGGCGTGACCGGCTTCGTGATACGCCGTGGCACGCTTCGATTCCTCGCGGATCACGGCCGACTTGCGCTCCGGACCCATGAAGATCTTGTCCTTCGCGTCCTCGAAATCCTGCATCTCGACGATGCGCTTGCCGCGGCGAGCCGCGAACAGCGCAGCCTCGTTGACGAGGTTCGCCAGATCGGCACCCGAGAAGCCCGGCGTGCCGCGTGCGAGCACCGCCGCATCCACGTCGTTCGAGATCGGCACCTTGCGCAGGTGCACGCGCATGATCTGCTCGCGGCCGCGGATGTCGGGCAGGCCCACATAGACCTGGCGGTCGAAACGGCCCGGACGCAGCAACGCCTTGTCGAGCACGTCGGAACGGTTCGTCGCGGCGATCACGATCACGCCGGAGTTCGCCTCGAAGCCGTCCATTTCCACGAGCATCTGGTTCAGCGTCTGCTCGCGCTCGTCGTTACCGCCGCCCATGCCGGCGCCACGATGACGGCCGACCGCGTCGATTTCGTCGATGAACACGATGCACGGTGCATGCTTCTTGGCCTGCTCGAACATGTCGCGCACGCGGGCCGCGCCCACGCCGACGAACATTTCGACGAAGTCGGAACCGGAGATGCTGAAGAACGGCACCTTCGCCTCGCCGGCGATCGCCCGGGCGAGCAACGTCTTGCCGGTACCCGGGGGCCCGACCAGCAGCACGCCGCGCGGGATGCGCCCGCCGAGCTTCTGGAATTTCTGGGGATCACGCAGGAAGTCGACGAGCTCGGACACTTCCTCCTTCGCCTCGTCGCAACCGGCGACGTCGGAGAAGGTCACGGCGTTGTTGTTCTCGTCGATGAGCCGCGCGCGCGACTTGCCGAACGAGAAGGCACCGCCTTTGCCGCCGCCCTGCATCTGTCTCATCATGTAGAACCAGAACACGATGATCAGCAGCGTCGGCCCGAGGTAATACAGCGCGGACATCAGCGGGCTCGGTTCGTCATCGGCCTTGCCGCTCACCTGCACGCCGTACTTCATCAGATCGCCGACCATCCAGATGTCGCCGGGCGACACGATCTGGTACTTCTGGCCTTCTGCCGGAGTGACGGTGAGGTTGCGGCCCTGCACGATCACGTTCTTGATCTTGCCGCCCTTGGCGTCGTCCATGAACTGCGAATACGACACACCTTCCTGGACGCGGGGCTTGTCGAACTGCTTGAACACTGTAAACAGCACCAGCGCGATCACAAGCCACACTGCCGCTTTCGAGAACATATTGTTGTTCAAAGCACCACTCCTTCACTCATAGACGAGCGCCTGCACTCTTTCCCGCGGCGCTCCTCAGGCATTCTAATCCAGTCCGAAGCCCGTCGCCATAAGGTTCGCCAAACGCGTCAATAGGCAAATCCCATGGCCGGCAAGGCTCCCGGCTGGCCAGCGGCATCCGCCGCCAACGCGTCAGCGCGGCTGTTTCAGATGCCGACCCAAAATAAACGTCTCCGACGACTTGTCGCGCGATGCCTTGGGCTTGCGCGGTGCGACCGTGCGGAACTGCTGCTTGAACTTCTCGACAATCTGGCTGTAGCCGCTGCCGTGAAAGCATTTCACCAAAAGGGCGCCATCCGGTTTGAGATGGTTCTGCGAGAACTCGAGCGCAAGATCGCAAACGTGTTCGATCCGGGCCGCGTCCGCCGATGCCACTCCCGACAGGTTGGGGGCCATGTCCGAAATTACAAGGTCCACCATCCGACCTTCCAGCACGGCTTCGAGCTGGTGCAGCACCTCATCCTCGCGAAAGTCGCCCTGGATGAAGTGCACGTCGGCGATCGGCTCCATCGGCAGCAGGTCGAGCGCGATGATCATGCCGTCGATGCCGCCCTCGCGCTGGGTGTCGCGCTGCTTGCCCTGCGCGAGCTTGTTGCGCGCGTACTGGCTCCAGCTGCCCGGCGCCGAGCCGAGGTCGACGATGACCTGCCCGGGGCGGATCAGCTTGTCCTGCTCGTCGATTTCCTTGAGCTTGTACGCGGCGCGCGCGCGATAGCCTTCCCGTTGCGCCATCTTCACGTACGGGTCGTTGATGTGGTCGTGCAGCCACGACTGATTGAATCGGTTCTTTGCCATGCAGGGGGAGAAATGTCTGCCAAATACCACAGAGCCGGCACGATGCGGTGACCGCGCGGCCCGCCCGGGGCCGCCGATCATGCAATGGTTTCGTCAGCCCGGTCTTTTGGCGGATAATACGCGTCTTATTCGCGCGGCGGACGCCTCGAAGGGGTTTCGCCGCGATTTTACGTGGTTTTCGCGCGCGCCTCGCGGCGCGCCGATCTATCGATTCAAGAGTTCCGATGCCTGCCCTTTCGCTTTCCCCTGCCGAGCGCTCCGCGCTGCGTTCGCAAGCCCATGCGCTGAAGCCCGTGGTTCTGATCGGCGCCGAAGGCCTGACCGACGCCGTGCTGGCCGAGATCAAGGTCCACCTGGGCGCACACCAGCTGATCAAGATCCGCGTGTTCGGCGACGAGCGCGATGCACGCATCGCGATCTACGAAGCAATATGCGATCGCCTGAACGCCGCGCCGATCCAGCACATCGGCAAGCTGCTGGTGATCTGGCGCCCCGAGGAAGTCGAGGCGGCGCCCGTGCGTGGCCGCCGTGCCGGCGTGCCGAGCGCGCGCGAGGCCGCCCAGCGCGCCGCCGCCGAACCCGCCACCGGCAAGGGCCGCGCACCGCGCACGGTCAAGGTGGTCAAGCACTCGCCCGACGCGAGCCCGGTGCGCAAGCCGCGCGCCACCAAGGTGGTCGTGCGCGGCAACGAGCGCGTCACCGCGGGCGGCACGGTCAAGCGTGCAAAGAAGCGTCAGCAGAGCACCAAGCGCCCGTTCCAGAACGACAAGTAAGTCACGGCGGGGCGCGCCCGGTTTTCCTGCGGAACCGGCGGCCCTGCCCTGCCACCCTGGCTGGCCGCCGCAGCGCTCAGGCGCCAGCGGCACGTCCCTCGCCCGAGGGAAGGATCCACACGAGCCAGAGGCCGAGCACGCTTTCGACCAGATAGAACAGGCTCGACACGCCGTGCAGCATGCCGAAGCGCGCCGCATCGGCCGAATGGGCCACGTCGGTGCCGGCCGCCTGCGCAGCCAGGCGGATCGAATCCATGAACGGCTCGATCGCGAAATATCCCGCCAGCACGCACAGCAGCATCGCGCCGACCAGCGCGCGCGCGCGACGATACGACGTGTCGCCGTCGCGCACGCGCGACTGCGCGACGAGCAGCATCAGCACGCCGCACACGAGGCCGATCAGGCCCTCGATGCGGAACAGCTTCGCGGCCACGTTGCCGGCCGCCACGCGATCGAGCGTGGTGAACAGCACCGGCGCGACGGCATAGCCGATCGTCAGCAGGCTGCCGACCCAGACGGTGGAGAGAAAACGGAACACGCGCGGTGCCTGGCGCATCGGACCGGCTCCCGGGTTCAGATGTAGCTGACCGAGATGATCTCGTATTCGCGCACGCCGCTCGGGGCCTGCACGGCCGCGACGTCGCCTTCCGACTTGCCGATCAGGGCGCGCGCGATCGGCGAGCTGACCGAGATCAGGCCGTGGTCGATGTCGGCCTCGTCGTCGCCGACGATCTGGTACTTGACGGTATCGCCCGACTCGAGATCCTCGAGCTCGACGGTCGCGGCGAACACCACGCGGCCTTCGGCGTCGAGCACGGACGGATCGATGATCTGCGCGGCGGACAGCTTCGACTCGAGATCGGCAATCCGACCCTCGATGAAGCCCTGCTTTTCCTTCGCGGCATCATATTCTGCGTTTTCGGACAGATCGCCCTGCGCACGCGCTTCGGCGATCGCATTGATCACGGCCGGACGCTCGACCGATTTCAGGCGCTGCAGCTCCTCGCGCATCAGCTCGGCGCCACGCTTGGTCAACGGAATGGTGCTCATAAAAACGGCTCAATAAACAAAAACGGGCGTAAAAAAATTACCGCGACTGGGCGCATCTCCATGAAGCGGGAAACGCGGCCAATCGCGGCCTGTGGTGCCTGGGAAAACCCGACGGCTTAGTTTAGGCGAGCGTGAAGACCTTGTAAATCATAGACTTCGAGGTCCTTCAGATAGCGCAGGCCTTCGACGGCGGCGCGCGCGCCCGACATCGTGGTGTAGTACGTGACCTTCTGCGCCTGCGCGCTCATGCGGATCGAGCGCGAATCGGCGATCGCCGCGCGCGTCTCGTCGACGGTGGTGAACACCAGCGCGATCTCGCCGTTCTTGATCATGTCGACGATGTGCGGACGGCCGTCCTTCACCTTGTTGACGACCTTGACCGGCACGCCGGCCGCCTCGATCGCGGCAGCCGTGCCGCGCGTGGCGACGATCGGGTAGCCGAGGTCGTGCAGCATGCGCGCGACTTCGACGGCCTTCGGCTTGTCCGCGTCCATCACGGTCAGCAGCACCGTGCCCGACTCGGGCAGGCGCGAGCCGGCCGCGAGCTGCGACTTGAACAGCGCCTCGCCGAAGGTCTGACCGACGCCCATCACTTCACCGGTCGAACGCATTTCGGGCCCGAGCACCGGGTCGACGGTCGGGAACTTCACGAACGGGAACACCGCTTCCTTGACGCTGAAGTACGGCGGATCGACTTCCTTGGTCACGCCCTGCTCGGCCAGCTTCTGGCCGACCATCGCGCGCGCGGCGATCTTCGCCAGCGGCAGGCTGGTGGCCTTCGACACGTACGGCACGGTACGCGATGCACGCGGGTTCACCTCGAGCACGTAGATCACGTCCCTGATGGAACCGTCGGCCTGCGGCACCTGCTGGATCGCGAACTGCACGTTCATCAGGCCCACCACGTTCAGCGCGCGCGCCATCGCGCCGGTCTGGCGCTTCAGCTCGGCGACGGTGTCCTTCGACAGCGAGTACGGCGGCAGCGAACAGGCCGAATCGCCCGAGTGCACGCCCGCCTGCTCGATGTGCTCCATCACGCCGCCGATGAACACGGCCTCGCCGTCGCAGATGCAGTCGACGTCGCATTCGATCGCGTCGTTCAGGAAGCGATCGAGCAGCACGGGCGAGTCGTTCGACACCTTCACGGCCTCGCGCATGTAGCGCTCGAGGTCGCGCGGCTCGTGCACGATTTCCATCGCGCGGCCACCGAGCACGTAGGACGGGCGCACCACCAGCGGGTAGCCGATTTCGTCGGCCAGCTTCAGCGCTTCGTCCTCGGCACGCGCGGTGCGGTTCGGCGGCTGACGCAGGCCCAGCTCCTGCAGCAGCTTCTGGAAGCGCTCGCGGTCTTCCGCGGCGTCGATCATGTCCGGCGAGGTGCCGACGATCGGCACGCCCGCGGCCTCGAGATCGAGCGCGAGCTTCAGCGGCGTCTGGCCGCCGTACTGCACGATCACGCCGACCGGCTTTTCCTTGTCCACCACCTCGAGCACGTCCTCGAGCGTGAGCGGCTCGAAGTACAGGCGGTCGGAGGTGTCGTAGTCGGTCGACACGGTTTCCGGATTGCAGTTGACCATGATGGTTTCATAGCCGTCCTCGCGCATCGCGAGCGCGGCGTGCACGCAGCAGTAGTCGAACTCGATGCCCTGACCGATCCGGTTCGGGCCGCCGCCCAGCACCATGATCTTCTTGTTGGTGGTGGGCTGCGCCTCGCACTCTTCCTCGTAGGTCGAGTACATGTAGGCGGTCTTGGTGGCGAACTCGGCCGCGCAGGTGTCCACCCGCTTGTAGACCGGGCGCACGTTCAGCTCGAGGCGCCTGGCGCGCACCTCGGCCGCGCTCGCGCCGAGCAGCTTCGCCAGGCGGCGATCCGAGAAGCCGCTCTGCTTGACGTAGAACAGTTCCTCCTTCGACAGGCTCGCCAGCGTGCGCTCCGACAGCGCCTTTTCCTTCAGGATGATCTGTTCGATCTGGGCCAGGAACCACGGATCGATCGCGGTTTCCTCGAAGATGTCCTCGGCCGACATGCCCACGCGGAACGCGTCGCCCACGTACCAGATGCGGTCCGGGCCCGGCTCGCCGATCTCGCGCACGATCTCGTCGCGGTCGGTGGTCTTCTCGTCGAGGCCGTCCACGCCCACTTCGAGGCCGCGCAGCGCCTTCTGGAACGATTCCTGGAAGGTGCGGCCGATCGCCATCACCTCGCCGACCGACTTCATCTGCGTGGTCAGGCGCGAATCGGCCTCGCGGAACTTCTCGAACGCGAAACGCGGGATCTTGGTGACGACGTAGTCGATCGTCGGCTCGAACGAGGCCGGCGTCTGGCCGCCCGTGATCTCGTTCTTGAGCTCGTCGAGCGTGTAGCCCACGGCCAGCTTCGCCGCGACCTTTGCGATCGGGAAGCCGGTGGCCTTCGAGGCCAGCGCCGACGAACGCGACACGCGCGGGTTCATCTCGATCACGACCATGCGGCCGTCCTTCGGGTTGATCGAGAACTGCACGTTCGAGCCGCCGGTGTCGACGCCGATCTCGCGCAGCACCGCGAGCGATGCGTTGCGCAGGATCTGGTATTCCTTGTCGGTCAGCGTCTGGGCCGGCGCGACGGTGATCGAGTCACCGGTGTGCACGCCCATCGGGTCGAGGTTCTCGATCGAGCAGACGATGATGCAGTTGTCCGCGCGGTCGCGCACCACCTCCATCTCGTATTCCTTCCAGCCCAGCAGCGATTCCTCGATCAGCAGCTCGCGGGTGGGCGAGAGGTCGAGACCGCGCTTGCAGATCTCCTCGAATTCCTCGCGGTTGTAGGCGATGCCGCCGCCCGAGCCACCCAGCGTGAAGGACGGACGGATCACCGTGGGGTAGCCGCTGCCACCCGTCTGCGCGGCGATCTCGGCCTGCACCTTCAGCGCTTCTTCCATCGAGTGCGCGATGCCCGACTTGGCCGAGCCCAGGCCGATCTTGGTCATCGCTTCCTTGAACTTCTGGCGGTCTTCCGCCTTGTCGATCGCTTCCGGCGACGCGCCGATCAGCTCGACCTGGTACTTTTCCAGCACGCCGTGGTGGTGCAGGTCGAGCGCGCAGTTCAGCGCGGTCTGGCCGCCCATCGTCGGCAGGATCGCGTCCGGGCGCTCCTTGGCAATGATGCGCTCCACCACTTCCCAGGTGATCGGCTCGATGTAGGTGACGTCGGCCGTGTTCGGGTCGGTCATGATCGTCGCCGGATTGCTGTTGACGAGGATGACCTTGTAGCCCTCCTCGCGCAGCGCCTTGCATGCCTGCGCGCCCGAATAGTCGAACTCGCACGCCTGGCCGATGATGATCGGGCCGGCGCCGATGATGAGGATGCTGTTGATGTCTGTGCGTTTTGGCATGGCTCGAGTATTCAAGAAGTAATCGTTAATGCGCGCGGTGGCGGGAGGCGTTCATCGGATCGTCGCGAAGGCGAGCTTGAGACCGAAGCCGATGAACAGACTGCCCACGCCGCCCGCCGCGCCCGCCGCGAGCTTGCGGCGGCGGCGAAACTGTTCGGCAAGACGCGCGCCCGCGAAGATCAGCGTGCTCAGATACAGGAAGCTCGTGAACTGCGAGATCGCGCCCAGCACGACGAAGGACACCACCGGATAACGGTAGGTCGGATCGACGAACTGGATGAAGAACGAAATGAAGAACAGGATCGCCTTCGGATTCAGCAGGCTGACGACGAGCGCCTTGCGGAACGGCCGGTCGCCGTCCACCGTGCGCGCTGCCGGTGCGGCTGCCGCGGCGGGCCGCAGCGCCGCCTCGGCCGGCGCGCCGCGCGAGCGGAACGCTCGCCAGCCGCCGCGCAGCATGTTGAAACCGATATAGAACAGATAGGCTGCACCGCCGTACTTGACCACCGAGAACAGCAGCGGGTTGGCCTTCAGCAGCGAGGCGACGCCGGCCGCGGACAGCAGCATCAGCACCGCGTCGCCCACGAACACGCCGCAGGCCGCGCGATAGCCGGCCTTGACCCCGCGCTGCGCGGCGAGCGACAGCACGTACATCGAATTCGGACCGGGCAGCAGGATGATGAACACCACACCCACGACGTAGGTCCAGAAATCCGTGATGCCGAGTGCATGACCGAACATGATGCGCCGCTCCCCGCGTTCAGGCGTGGGCCTTCGCCGCTTCCATCAGCGCGGTGAAGCGGTCGAACAGGTAGCCGATGTCGTGCGGGCCCGGCGAGGCTTCCGGGTGGCCCTGGAAGCAGAACGCGGGCTTGTCGGTCAGCTCGAAGCCCTGCAGCGTGCCGTCGAACAGCGAGACGTGCGTGGCGCGCGCGTTGGCCGGCAGCGAATCGGCGTCCACCGCGAAACCGTGGTTCTGCGAGGTGATCACCACGCGGCCGTCGGTCAGGTCCTTCACCGGATGGTTCGCGCCGTGGTGGCCGGTCTTCATCTTCAGGGTCTTGGCGCCGACGGCGAGGCCCATGATCTGGTGACCGAGGCAGATGCCGAAGGTCGGCACGCCGCGCTCGATGAATTCCTTCGCCGCCGCAATCGCGTAATCGCACGGTTCCGGGTCGCCGGGGCCGTTCGACAGGAACACGCCGTCCGGATTCAGCGCGAGCGCATCGGCCGCGCTGGCCTGGGCCGGCAGCACCGTGACGTCGCAGCCGCGCTCGGCCAGCATGCGCAGGATGTTGTACTTGACACCGAAATCGTAGGCGACCACCTTGAAGCGCGGCGCGGCCTGCTCGCCGTAGCCGCTGCCGAGGCGCCATTCGGTCTGCTTCCACTGGAACGGCTTGTCGGTCGACACGACCTTCGCCAGATCCATGCCGGCCAGGCCCGGGAACGAGCGCGCGAGCTCGAGGGCCTTCGCCGCGTCGTCCGAACCGGCCAGGATGCAACCGCTCTGGGCACCCTTGTCGCGCAGCACGCGCGTGAGCTTGCGGGTGTCGATGCCGGCGATCGCCACCACGCCCTCGGCCTGCAGGTAGGCGTCGAGCGTCTGGTTCATGCGGAAGTTCGAGGCGAGCACCGGAAGATCGCGGATGATCAGGCCGGCGGCATGCACCTGGGTGGCTTCGACGTCTTCGCGGTTCACGCCGACGTTACCGATGTGCGGATACGTAAGCGTGACGATCTGCCGCGCATAGCTCGGATCGGTCAGGATTTCCTGATAGCCGGTGATGGCGGTATTGAACACGACTTCGCCGATCGTATGGCCGGCCGCGCCAATCGAATAACCGCGAAACACCGTACCGTCGGCGAGTGCGAGCAAGGCGGGAGAAAAAGACGGCAACACGGGAGACTCCTTGGGAGCACCCTCGCTGCCGACCTGTCATGCCGCGGCCGGTTCGCCTCGCGAGAGGCGGTCGCCGGCGCTCGCTCGACTCGCCCGGACGACGCGCCAGGAACGCGCGCGCTGGACAAGCGCAGGCTGCATTCGGCGGCGTCGCGTGCCGGGCGGCAGGCGGCGGAAGACGGGGATTTGGAGGTAGGCGCTAGGGTGCGGGGTTGAATTGCACAAACCTTCAAATTATAGCTTGAAAGCGGGTTTACCTCAAACCCGATCTGTCTCGCCGTGTGTGACACCGGTTTGACAAATCGCCAACGATCGCGAACGCACGGGCCGGCGCGGCCAAGAAACCCGCCCGCGCGGGTCCCTCACGACGAATGCCGCCCCACCCCGATCCGCGCGCCGCCGGGCAGCACGTACCAGATCGCCCCCGCCACCTGCAGCAGCACCAGCACGCTCCAGGCGGCCAGATGCGCGGCCGGCGGGTAATGGCCGTTCGCGAGCGGCCAGCGCGACAGGACGGCGCCCACCCCCACCTGGAAGCCGAAGATCAGCAGGAAGATCACGAGCGTCAGCGTGGTGTTGGCGCGCCCGATCAGGTGCACCGGGAAATGCTCGGCCAGGATCGCGTAGCTGAGGATGCCGATCCCGCCGAACGCGCCATAGCCGGCCCACAGCACGGCGGCCGGCAGCGGCGCGCGCAGCATGATCGCGAGCTGGACCAGCACGAACAGGCTCATGCCGATCCCGCAGAACGCGTACACCGACACGCCGCGCCGCTCGAGCAGGCGCGCCAGCACGCCGGTGCCCACGCTGCCGGCCATCATCGCGAGCCCGATCACCGAGACCAGCGCGGCCGCCTCGCGCGGCGCGAAGCCCATCACGTCGCGCAGGTAGGGGCCAACCCACAGCGACTGCATCGCGTAGAACACGCCCTGGGTGATCACCGAGAACGACGCGACCTTCCAGAACGCGGCGCTCGACAGGATCTGCCAGGTGCCCTTGAACTGGCTGCCGAGGCTGACCCGGCGGTGCGTGCGCGCCGCGTCCGGCGCGCCGAAGCCGATCAGCGCGGCGATCGCCACCGTGAACACGGCCAGTCCCGCACACACGGTGCGCCAGCCCACGAAGCCGAGCGTCCACGCGAGCGGCGTGCCCACCGCCACGCCGCCCAGGCCGCCGATCGCCATCACGAAGCCGTTCACGAGCGGCAGCCGCGCGATCGGAAACTGCTCGGCCAGCGCCTTGAACGCCGCGCCGAGGCACACCGACACGCCGATGCCGATCAGCAGGCGCCCCGCCATCATCGCGCCGATGCCGTGCGCGAGGCCGAACACGCCGATGCCGGCGGCCGCGAACAGCAGCATCGCGGCAGTCACGCGGCGCGGCCCGAAATGGTCGAGCAGCACGCCGGCCGGGATCTGCGCGCCGGCGAAACCGAGGAAGTAGAGGCTCGTGAGCAGGCCGAGATCGGCCGCGGAGAGGCCCAGCTCGTGGGTGATCAGCGGCGCGAAGCCGAGATTGACGCCGCGAAACACGTAGGACACGAAATAACCGAGCGCGAACAGCACGAACACGCGCAGCTGGACGAAGGACATGGCGGCTCACCTTGCATGCGCCGCCCGCGAGGCACGATCGGACGGCAGCCAGACAGAAACGCCGTCACCTCGGTGACGGCGTTCGGGGCCGCAGATCATATGCCAGGCGCGGCATGTCGGGCAATCGGCCCGACTACCGAGTGGCGCGCACCGCGCTTACTTCTTCTTGGTGGCCTTGTGGGCGGCGGCCTTGGCGGCCGGCCGGGCCGAGGTGTGCGTCGACTTCGCGGTGGCCCTGACCGGTGCGTGGCCGCGCTTCGTGCTCGCCTTGCCGCTGTGCAGGCTGGCGCGCTCGATGCGCCCGCCGCCGACCGCGGTCTCGATGCGCTCGGGGCCCGGCTCGGCCGGCACGGCGCGGCCCACCGGCACGTGCAGCACCATGGTCTGGCCCGGCATCACGAGGTCGCGATGCGTGCGGTTCCAGGCCCGCAGCTGAGCGACCGACACGCCGTAGCGGCTCGCCAGCGCGGCCATCGACTGCTTGCGACGCACGCGGATCATCATCTTGCGCGTGTCGGGCACGTCCGGCTCCATCGCCAGTGCGCCGTTCTCGGCCACGTCGGCGCTGATGTCCTCGTCGTCGTCGTCGCCGCGCGGCACCACGATCGTCGAACCCGGCTTCAGGCGCATGCCGGCCGGGATCTTGTTGACGGCCATCAGCGTGTCGGCGTCCACCCCGATCTTCTCGGCGATCGCGGCCGGGCGCGCACGCTCGGTCACGGTGTAGGTGGTCCAGGAGGAAAGCTGGCCGTCGTAGCTCTTGAGGCCCTTCTCGAACTGCGAGGCGTTGTCGAACGGCAGCAGGATCTGCGGCTGGGTCGCGCCGACGATCACCGGCTTCGAGAAGCCCGGGTTCAGCGCCTTGAACTCCTCGAGCGACAGGCCCGAGAGCTGGGCGGCCATCTTCACGTCGATGTCGTGCGAGGTGGTGACCGTCACGAAATACGGGTGGTTCGGGATGTCGGGCAGCGTCAGGCCGTACTGCTGCGGATTGGCGATGATGTTCTTGACCGCCTGCAGCTTGGGCACGTAGTTGCGAGTCTCGTTGGGCATGCGCAGGCTCTGGTAGTCGGTCGGCAGGCCGGCCGCCTGATTGCGCGCGATCGCGCGCTGCACGTTGCCCTCGCCCCAGTTGTACGCGGCCAGCGCCAGATACCAGTCGCCGAACATGTCATGCAGCCGCGACAGATAGTCGAGCGCGGCGCTGGTCGAGGCCAGCACGTCGCGGCGCTCGTCCTGCCACATGTTCTGCTTCAGGTTGTAGGTGCGACCGGTGCCGGGAATGAACTGCCACATGCCGGCCGCCTTGGCCACCGACAGCGCCTGCGGGTTGTAGGCCGACTCGATGAAGGGCAGCAGCGCGAGCTCGGTCGGCATGTTGCGCGCCTCGAGCTCCTCGACGATGTGATAGAGGTACTTCTGCGAGCGCTCGGTCATGCGCTGCACGTAATCGGGACGCTCGGTGTACCAGGTGGTCTGCATGTCCACCAGGTCGCTCTGCAGATCGGGCATCTGGAAGCCGCGGCGGATGCGCGCCCAGAGGTCGGAATCCTTGGTCGTGAGGTCGCCCACCGACTGCTTGTCGACGTCGACGGTCTGCTTGGAGGTGGCGGACTTGCGGAGGAAATCGGACGCGGCCTGCGGGTCGGAAGCGGCTGCCACGGCGGCGGCGGTGGAGGCAGTTGGCCCGGGGCTCGCGCACGCGGCGAGCAGCAGAACCAATAGCGCACTGATCAGAAATCGCATGTAAATCTCGGCTTCCAACGGCTGAAAATTGCAGGCGATAGTAAGGTGGCCCGCGCATCACGTCAATAAAAACGCCGAAAAATGCCGATAAATCCGGTATTTGGGGCGCATTCTCCAGATTCCGCTTGAGGATCTGCCTGTCGGGGACAGGGATTTGCGCCGGGCCCGCATCCCATGCGGGCCGGAATCGGCCGGGGCGTCGCGACCGCAGCCGCGTGAGCGCAATCATGCGCGCAATCGCGCCGGCACACAGTGAACCATTGTTGAAAAAAGGGCCGAGTGAATGGCAGCCCTTTCCATGCGCAGCGCGGCTTTCGCGCCGCTCGCCGCGTGCTCAGCGGAAGCGGTTCTTCCACTCGCGCATCGCCGTGAAGGCAGCCAGCCGATCGGCCGGCGCCTCGTGCAGTTCGGCCTCGAGCGTGGCGGCGATCGCCGCGCTGTCGGCGCGCAGGAACGGGTTGACGGCGCGCTCGTGCTCGATCGTGGTGGGCAGCGTGGGCTCGCCGCGCGCGCGCCGCGCCTTCGCCTCGTCGTGCCAGGCCGCGAGCGCCCCGTTGCCGGGCTCGCAGGCCAGCGCGAAGCGGATGTTCGACAGCGTGTACTCGTGCGCGCAGTGCACCTGGGTGGCACCGGGCAGCGCGGCCAGCGCGTCGAGCGAGGCCAGCATCTGCGCCGGGGTGCCCTCGAACAGGCGCCCGCAGCCGCACGAGAACAGCGTGTCGCCGCAGAACAGGTGCGGCGCCGGATGGGCCTCGCCGGCCGCCTGGAAGTAGGCGATGTGGCCGCGCGTGTGGCCGGGCACGTCGAGCACCTCGAATTCGAGCGCGGGGCTCGCGATGCGCGCGCGCGCGCCGCCCGCGAGCGGCACCGTGACCTGCGCGATGTCCTCGCCGGCCGGCCCGTAGACGGGGATCGCCCCGCCCTCGCCGGCCGCGCCGACGAGCCCCGCCACACCGCCGACGTGGTCGGCATGGTGGTGCGTGAGTAGAATAGCGGCTAGCCGCCAGCCCCGCGCCTCGAGATATCGACGCACCGGGGCGGCGTCGCCCGGATCGACGGCGACCGCGTCGCTGCCATCCGACACGAGCCAGATATAGTTGTCATCAAATGCCGGCACCGGCACGTATTCCAGCTCGTTCATGGGCGCGCACTCAATCGATATGTCAGACCGTCCGATTATAGACTGGCCCACCTGGAGCGCCTCGCCGCCCGGCCGTTACGTACTCGAGTGGGAACAGGCCCAGCTCGACCGCGTGGTGTCCGACGTGTTCGGCTTCCACGCCCTGCAGCTCGGGCTGCCGCAACTCGATTCGCTGCGAGAGAACCGCATGCCGGGCCGCGGCCTCGTGCTCGATCCGGCCAGCGGCGCGAGCGCGCCGTTCCGCTACCCATGGGCCGGCGATCCGCCGGGCCCGCATCACGCGCCGGCAGGGCGCAGCACCGTCTGGTGCGACCTGCTCGAGCTGCCGTTCGAGTCGCAGAGCGTCGACCTGATCGTGATGCCGCACACGCTCGAATTCACCGCCGACCCGCACGGCCTGCTGCGCGAGGCCGAGCGCGTGCTGATGCCGGAAGGCCGGCTCGTGATCACCGGCTTCAATTCGCTGAGCCTGTGGGGCGCGCGGCAGTCGGTCGGGCGCATCGCGAAGCGCCCGTTCGTGCCGGCCGCGCGCGATCCGATCGCCTTCATCCGCCTGAAGGACTGGATGAAGCTGCTCGGCTTCGACATCGAGCGCGGCCGCTTCGGCTGCTACCGCCCGCCGCTCGCCAGCGACAAGTGGCTCACCCGCTACGCCTTCATGGAAGCGGCCGGCGACCGCTGGTGGCCGATCTTCGGCGCGGCCTACATGGTCACCGCGGTCAAGCGCGTGCGCGAGATGCGGCTCGTCGGCCCGACCCGGCGCCGCCTGCCGGCACGTGCGGCGCCGAGCCTGGCGCCGGCGGCGACCCCCACCACCCACCAAGAACACTCATGACGTTGCAATCGATCGATATCTATACCGATGGCGCCTGCAAGGGCAATCCCGGCCCCGGCGGCTGGGGCGCGCTGCTGCGCTTCGGCGACCAGGAAAAGGAACTGTTCGGCGGCGAGGCCGGCACCACCAACAACCGCATGGAGCTGCTGGCCGTGATCAAGGCGCTCGAGGCGCTCAAGCGCCCGTGTCGCGTGGTCGTGCACACCGATTCGCAGTACGTGCAGAAGGGCATCAGCGAGTGGATCCACGGCTGGAAGAAGAAGGGCTGGGTGACGGCGGCGAAGACGCCGGTCAAGAACGCCGATCTCTGGAAGCAGCTCGACGCGCTGGTGGGCAACCACGAGATCGAATGGCGCTGGGTCAAGGGCCACGCCGGGCACGCCGAGAACGAGCGCGCCGACGGGCTCGCCAATCGCGGCGTGGAATCGCTGTCGCAGTAAGGGCCGCCTCCGTCCGCCGGGTCCGCTACCCCTTCCCCGTTTTCACCGCCGCCGGCTCCCGGGCCGAGCAGCCAACTGATACACCGACATGCGCCAGATCATCCTCGATACCGAAACCACCGGCCTCAATGCCCGCTCCGGCGACCGCATCATCGAAATCGGCTGCGTGGAAATGCTGAACCGCCGGCTGACCGGCAACAATCTGCACTTCTACGTGAATCCGGAACGCGACAGCGATCCGGGCGCGCTGGCCGTGCACGGCCTGACCACCGAATTCCTCAGCGACAAGCCGAAGTTCGCCGAGGTGGCCGCCGCGATCAGCGACTTCGTGCGCGGCGCGGAGCTGATCATCCACAACGCGCCATTCGACATCGGCTTCATCGACGCCGAATTCGAGCGCCTGAAGATGCCGCCGCTGCTCAAGCACTGCGACGGCGTGATCGACACGCTGGTACAGGCCAAGCAGATGTTCCCGGGCAAGCGCAACTCGCTCGACGCGCTGTGCGACCGGTTCGGCATCAGCAACGCGCACCGCACGCTGCACGGCGCACTGCTCGACTCGGAGCTGCTCGCCGAGGTGTACCTGGCGATGACGCGTGGCCAGGAGAGCCTCGTGATCGACATGCTCGGCGACGGCGACGATGCGGGCGGTGCCGCCGGCGGCTCGCGCGTGTCGCTGGCCTCGCTCGACCTGCCGGTGCTGGCGGCCAGCGACGACGAGCTGGCCGCCCATCAGGCGCAGCTCGACGATCTCGACAAGTCGCTCAAGGGCGCCTGCGTGTGGCGCAAGCAAGCCGAGCCGGAAGCACCGGCCGCGTAAGCCGACAAACGGCGGCGCGAATGTGCCGCCCCTTCCTCAGCCGCGCGGCTGCAGCGCGATCACGGCCATCCCGGCCAGCGCCAGCGCCGCGCCGGCCACGTCCCAGCGCGTGAGCGGCACGCCCTCCACCACGCGCAGCCACATCAGCGCCACCGCGATGTACACGCCGCCGTAAGCCGCGTAGGTGCGCCCCGCCGCCGACGGATGCAGCGTCAGCAGCCACGCGAACAGCGCGAGCGAGACCGCCGCCGGCAGCAGCAGCCAGCCGCTGCGGCCGCCCTTGAGCACCAGCCACGGCAGGTAGCAGCCGACGATTTCCGCGAGCGCGGTGAGCACGAACAATCCGGTGAACTTGAGCAGGTCGGGCATGAATCGAGGTCGGGCAGGCGACGGGGTTCGACGGCCGCCTTCGCAGAGGCGGGAACGGGTGATGCAACGCGTGCGCGCCAGCGAAACGCGTGCCGGACAGGTGTCGGCGATGCGGCGCGGGCAGCGGCGATTATCGCCCGACGAAAGCCGCCGGAACCCCGCCGGCCGGGGCGGTCCCGGAAATTGCAACATACGCCCGCGCGCCTGCCGAACGGCCAATTTGCACGATCTCCTGCGATCGTGCTAACATAGCCCCTCTTTCAACTACCTATTTCGTTCATTTCGGCTTTCACAACAAGCAGCCTCGAGCGTTTGCGCAGTTGGCACCGCCGTCTCGTCGCACGAAAGATCGAGCCACAGGCAGGCTTCCGTTTCACGGTCCGCCCGCTTCGTTTCAGTGCCCTTCACAGGGTTTCGTAGCCGGTTGCAGGCGCCACGCCATGCACCGGTGTCGCCGGTCCCCCTTGTCAGGCCACCCCGGCGGCAACTTCATGAGCGCATCGACGCGGCGGCCACTGGCGCGCCGCACGCGGCCCCTGTCCGACCTCCGGCGTCTTCGTGCGCCCGACGTTCCGTGCCGCCACGTCGCCGCGCTCCCCGGCAAACCGTGGCGATCGCCGCACCCTGCGTCTTCGGCGGGCCGGTGCATCGTCCGCTGTCAAAGGAGCCCCCATCTTGACCGCCTCACACGTCAGCCCTTCCGCTGTCTCCGCGTCGTCCACCGACGCTCCCGTCACCGTCAGCGACATCACCGTCGTCGACCAGGCACTCCTGAAACGCGCCGTGCGCGCCATGGCCATCGGCAACGCGATGGAATGGTTCGACTTCGGCGTGTACAGCTACATCGCCGTCACGCTCGGCCAGGTGTTCTTCCCGTCGAGCAATCCGTCCGCGCAGCTGCTCGCCACCTTCGGCACCTTCGCGGCCGCCTTCGTGGTGCGCCCGATCGGCGGCATGGTGTTCGGCCCGCTCGGCGACCGCATCGGCCGCCAGCGCGTGCTCGCGATGACCATGATCCTGATGGCGCTCGGCACCTTCTCGATCGGCCTGATTCCGAGCTACGCGTCGATCGGCATCCTCGCGCCGGTGCTGCTGCTGGTGGCCCGCCTCGTGCAGGGCTTCTCCACGGGCGGCGAATACGGCGGCGCGGCCACCTTCATCGCCGAGTTCTCCACCGACAAGCGCCGCGGCTTCATGGGCAGCTTCCTCGAATTCGGCACGCTGATCGGCTACGTGCTCGGCGCGGGCACGGTGGCGGTGCTGACCGCCGCGCTGTCGCACGACGCGCTGCTGTCGTGGGGCTGGCGCATTCCGTTCATGGTGGCGGGCCCGCTCGGCCTGATCGGGCTGTACATCCGGATGAAGCTCGAGGAAACCCCGGCCTTCAAGCGTCAGGCCGAACTGCGCGAGGCGCAGGACAAGGCGATGCCGAGGGTGAAGTTCGGCGAGACCCTCGGCAAGCACTGGCGCGCCATGCTGCTGTGCGTGGGCCTCGTGCTGATCTTCAACGTGACCGACTACATGGCGCTGTCGTATCTGCCGAGCTATCTGTCGTCGACGCTGCACTTCAACGAAACGCACGGCCTGATGCTGGTGCTGCTCGTGATGGTGCTGATGATGCCGATGACGCTGGCCGCCGGCCGCCTGTCGGACGCGATCGGTCGCAAGCCGGTGATGCTGGCCGGCTGTATCGGCCTGCTGGTGCTGTCGATCCCGGCGCTGATGCTGATCCGCACCGGCGACATGCTGCCGGTGTTCGGCGGCCTGCTGATCCTCGGCGTGCTGCTGTCGTGCTTCTGCGGCGTGATGCCGTCGGCGCTGCCGGCGCTGTTCCCGACCGAGATCCGCTACGGTGCGCTCGCGATCGGCTTCAACATCTCGGTGTCGCTGTTCGGTGGCACGACGCCGCTGGTCACGGCCTGGCTGGTGGACCGCACCGGCAACCTGATGATGCCGGCCTACTACCTGATGGCCGCGGCCGTGATCGGCGCGATCTCGGTGCTGTCGCTGCGCGAGACGGCACGTCAGCCGCTCAAGGGCTCGCCGCCGGCCGTGGCCTCGCGCCGCGAAGCCCATGCGCTGGTGCGTGAGCTGCGCGAGCAGGAATCGGATGCCGCGAACGACGGTTACCCGACCAACGTGTCGGCCGCGCGCGCCTGATCCCGCTGCCGCGCCCGGCCCACAAAAAAGAACACCCCCGCCTCGGCGGGGGTGTTTTGCATTGGGGCGCCCGAACTTCGATGCCCGGGCGCGCGAGCCGAGCCGGCCGGCTCAATGCGCCGGGCAACCGCCCGCATGCCGGCAGGCGGCCGCGGCCACCATCGAGCGCGAACGCTCGACCACCGCGCGCACGCCGCGCCCCGCCACCACGAAACCGACCTGGCTCAGGTTGAAGTCGTGCGTCACCATCAACTGCATCAGCGACACCATCGGCAGCACGACGGACGGGTGATAGAGGCGGTGTTCGATCAGGCTGCGCATGGCGGGCTCCGGGGGACGGCTGGCTACGATGGAGCAGATTCTACGAAGCGCGCCGCGCGCGATAAACGGGCTGCACGCGAAGTCACTTGTTCGTCCGCCCGAACAATCGCCCCCGTGCCGGCTGCCGGCCTACACGGCCGGCGTGCTCACGAACGCCGGCAGGGCCTCGGCACGCGCGGCCAGCCCGGCGATGGTCGGATAGCGCTCGGCATCGAACGGCGCCAGATCGGCGTGGTCGGGCCGCATCAACTGCGTGAAGCCCCACACCACCGCCACGGTCACGTCGGCCTGCGTGACGCGCTCGCCGAGCAGCCAGCCCGTGGTGCCGAGAATGCGCGCCTCGAGCGCGCCGTAGGCCGCGCCGAGCTGGTCGACGATGCGCTCGATCCACGGCCGATGCTGCTTGTCGTCGGGACGCAGGCCCTGCTCGTACACCACCTGCACCGTCTTTTCGGCCGCGGCGAGCGCGAGCCCGATCAGCTCGATCGAGCGCAGGCGCCCGGCCGGATCCTCGGGCATCAGCCGCTTTGCCGGCTCGACGAGGTGATCGAGGTAATCGACGATCAGCGACGAGTCGAGCACCATCGTGCCGTCGTCGGTGAGCAGCGTGGGCGCCTTCACGACCGGGTTCACGGCCTTGAACGCGTCGAAATGGCGAAACACCGACAGCGCCTCGTGCTCGAACGACAGCCCGAGCAGTTTGGCCGACACCGCGCTGCGGCGAACGTAGGGCGAATCCAGCATTCCGATCAGCTTCATCTGGGGGGCACTCCGGTGAGTTCTGGGATGGACGACTGTAACAGCCCGGCGCGGGGGCACGCCAGTCCGATCGCGCCCCGCGATCCGACCCGTTGACGCGTCCAGCTCGATAATCAGGGATGGATCGGCTCGGCGCGCGCGAACCAGGCGGCCAGCGACGGCCACAGCGCGCGATTGTCGTCGCGGAAGTAGCCGAGCGCGCCGATCGGGCGCTGTCCCGCGTGCGGCGCGATCGAGCGGAACTCGACCCTGGCCGCGGCGAAACGCCGGTGCAGCGCTGCCACGGCGGCCGACGGCGCGAATGGATCGTCCTCCACGGCATAGGCGAGCAGCGGGCCGTGATAGGCGTCGAAGCCGGCGCGCATCTCCCATCCCGCCGCGTCGACGCGGCCGCCCGGGCGACGGCCGCCGGCCGCGCAGTCGAGCGCGATGCCGGCCGGCACGTCGGCCTCGGCGCCGAGCAGGCGGCCCGGCACGCGCGTCATCAGGCGCCCGGCGAGCGGCAGCG
>JASLEG010000356.1 GCA_030151225.1 Burkholderia sp.
GCACTCCCCCGTGCGATGTTCGAACGAACTCATTTTCCACTTGACCGCGCTCGTTTGCGAACATACGATGCCTCCCATACGCGAAGTCAGTCATCCGACAACAAATCGCTCACTCATCGGAATCGCCGTTTCATCGCACGAATTCGTCCGATACGATCCGATCCGAGCCGCGCTACGTTGTCCGATGACAGATACCGCGAGACGCCGCGACAGACGCGGCCATCGACCTGGATGGAGACAACGTGGTGAAAACGATCAAGGGTCTGCGCTGGTGGATCATCGTGCTGGTGAGCCTCGGCACGATCATGAACTACCTCGCGCGCAACTCGCTCGCGGTGCTCGCGCCGCAGCTCAAGCACATCTTCGCGCTGAGCACGCAGCAGTATTCGTATATCGTCGCGGCGTTCCAGATCGGTTACACCGTGATGCAGCCGATCTGCGGGCTGGTGGTGGACATCCTCGGGCTGCGGCTCGGCTTCGCGCTGTTCGCCGGGCTGTGGTCGCTGGTGGGCATGGCGCACGGCTTCGCCTCGGGCTGGCTGTCGCTGGGCCTGCTGCGCGGCCTGCTCGGGCTGACCGAGGCCGCCGCGATCCCGGCCGGCATGAAGGCCGTGGCCGAATGGTTTCCCGATCGCGAGAAATCGGTGGCGGTCGGCTACTTCAACGCCGGCACCTCGCTCGGCGCCGCGCTCGCGCCGCCCGTGGTGGTGTTCCTCTCGGTGCGCCTCGGCTGGCAATCGGCCTTCGTGGCCACCGGCGCGCTGGGCCTCGTGTGGGCCGCACTCTGGTACACGTTCTATCGCTCCCCGTCCAAGCACCACCTGATCGGCGCCGCCGAACTCGAGCTGATCCGCGGCGGCCAGGCCAGTTTCCCGCCGCGCGCGCGACGCCGCATCGGCGACGTGCTCGGCGCCCGCCGCTTCTGGGCGATCGCCCTGCCGCGCTTCTTCGCCGAACCGGCCTGGCAGACCTTCTCGTTCTGGATCCCGCTCTACCTCGCCACCGACCGCAAGATGGATCTCGCGCAGATCGCCGTGTTCGCGTGGATGCCCTTCCTCGCGGCCGATCTCGGCGGCATCGCCGGCGGCTACCTGTCGCCGTTCCTGATGCGCCGCTTCCGGCTGCCGCTGGTGTGGTCGCGGGTGGCCGGCGTCGCGCTCGGCGCGCTGATGATGCTCGGGCCCGCCGCGATCGGCCTGGTGGCCTCGCCGTATCAGGCCATCGCGCTGTTCTGCCTCGGCGGCTTCGCGCACCAGATGATCTCCGCGCTGGTCAACACGCTCGCGGCCGACGTGTTCGATCCCGAGGAGGTCGGCACCGCCAGCGGCTTCGCCGGCATGGCCGCGTGGATCGGCGGGCTCGGCTTCTCGCTGATGGTGGGCGCGCTGGCCGACCGGGTCGGCTACGGCCCGCTGTTCGCCTGTCTCGGCGTGTTCGACCTGATCGGCGTGACGCTGCTCGCGCTGCTGATCCGCGGCCAGTCGCGCGAGGAACGCGCGCTCGCCAGGGCCTGAGCGCGCCACCGTCATCGCCATCGCCACCGTCTCAACGCATCCGTTTTCGAGGACCCGACTCATGGTTTCGATGCTTCACCCTCCCCGCTTCCAGGTGGCCGCGCACGGCGGCAACCGGCTCACGCTCGCCGGCGACGGCGGTGCGACGATCGACGTGTTCGTGCTCGAGGACGACATCGTGCGCGTGCGCGTGCTGCCCGACGGCAGCGCGCAGGACGCGCGCAGCTGGGCCGTCGCGCCCGGCGGCGAGGACGTGCCGCTCGAGGGCCGCGACCGGCTCGACCTGAGCGGCTACACGCTGCCGGCCTACGCCTTCGAGGCCGACGACGCGCAGGTGCGCATCGAGACCGCGCAGGTACGCATGACGATCGCACTGGCAGGCGGCCGCTTCGCATGGCAGCTGCGCGACGCGGGCGGCGCATGGCGCCAGGTGCTGGCCGACCGCGCCACCCAGGCCGTGAACTTCGGCTGGTGGGACGCGCGCACCTATCACTACGTGGCGCGCGAGCGCGGCGAGATGGTGCTCGGCCTCGGCGAGCGCGCCGGCGAACTCGACCGCTCGGGCCAGCGCTTCGAGATGGTCAACATCGACGCGATGGGCTACAGCGCGCGCCACACCGATCCGCTCTACAAGCACATTCCGTTCGCGATCACCTGGCAGCCCGAGCCCGCGCTCGGCTACGGGCTGTTCTACGACACGCTGGCCGACTGCGCCTTCGACGTGGGCCGCGAGCTCGACAACTATCACGGCCACTACCGCTACTTCGTGGCCGCGCGCGGCGATCTGGACTACTACTTCATCGCCTCGCCGGGCACGCCGCTGGCCGCCACGCGCCGCTTCACCTGGCTCACCGGCCGGCCCGCGCTGATGCCGAAGTGGGGCCTCGGCTATTCCGGCTCGACGATGACCTACACCGACGCGCCGGACGCGCAGCAGCGCATGAACGAGTTCATCGACGGTTGCGCGCGCCACGACATCCTGTGCGACTCGTTCCATCTGTCCTCGGGCTACACCTCGATCGGCGACAAGCGCTACGTGTTCAACTGGAATCGCGACAAGTTCCCCGACGTCGAGGGCTTCGTGCGCCACTACCTCGACCACGGCCTGCGCCTCTGCGCGAACATCAAGCCGTGCCTGCTGCGCGATCACCCGGAATTCGAGGCGGCGCGCGAGCGTGGCCTGCTGATCTCGGACGCGAACGGCGAACCGGCCTGGGTGCAGTTCTGGGACGAGGTGGGCGCCTATCTCGACTTCACCAACCCCGACGCGATCGCCTGGTGGCGCGAGCACGTGACCGACGCGCTGCTGCGCTACGGCGTGGCCGCCACCTGGAACGACAACAACGAGTTCGAGATCTGGACCGGCGACGCCTACGCGCACGGCTTCGGCCAGCGCTACCCGGCGCGCGACGCGAAGGTGCTGCAGACCATGCTGATGATGCGCGCCTCGCGCGACGCGCAGCGCGCGTTCGCACCGGACCGCCGGCCGTTCCTGGTGTCGCGCTCGGGCGGCGCGGGCATGCAGCGCTACGTGCAGACCTGGTCCGGCGACAACACCACCTCCTGGGAAACGCTGCGCTACAACCTGCGCATGGGGCTCGGCCTCGCGCTGTCGGGCGTGTCGAACATCGGCCACGACATCGGCGGCTTCTCGGGCCCCGCGCCGGAGCCGGAGCTGCTGGTGCGCTGGGTGCAGTTCGGCGTGTTCATGCCGCGCTTCAGCATCCATTCGTGGAACGACGACCGCAGCGTGAACGAGCCGTGGATGTACCCGGAAGCCACGCCCGCGATCGCCGGCGCGCTGAAGCTGCGCTACCGCCTGATTCCGTATCTGTATCACCTGCTGTGGCTGTCCACCACGCGCTACGAGCCGGTGCTCGCGCCGACGCTCGCGCACTTCCCGCACGACCGCCGCTGCCACGAGGCGAACGACGAGATGATGATCGGCGAGGCGCTGCTGGCCGCGCCCGTGGTGGAGCCGGGGCAGACCGAACGGCGCGTGTGGCTGCCCGCGGGCGAGCGCTGGCTGTGCCTCGACAGCGGCCGCGCGTTCGACGGCGGCCAGACCGTGACGCTGGCCGCGCCGCTCGAGGGCGCGCCGCCGATGCTGCTGCGCGAGGGCCACGTGCTGCCGCTGAACACCGCCGAGCAGCACTTCGGCGAACGCGCCGAGGCGCGCAGCTTCGTGATCGCGCCGCGCGCGGCCGACGGCGTGGCCGCCGGCGAGTGCGTGGAGGACGACGGCGAGAGCGAGGCCTGGCGCGACGGCGACTACGGCCTCTGGCACATCGCCAGCCGCGCCGCCGACGGCGGCCTCGCCATCGAGGTGCGCTGGGAAGGCCGCTATCGCCGCCCGTTCGACACGATCGCGCTGCGCCTGCCCGCCACCGACACGCGCGCGGTCGCGACGCCCGGCGCGCAGCTGACCGGCGACACCCGCGACGACCGCTGGCGCACGCTGACGCTCGCGTTGCCGGCGTGATCGCGCCGCTCTCCGAAAAACCCGCAGACACACGTCGTACCCGTTTCATCGGCGGCGCCGCGCCTCGCGCACGGCGCCGCCGCGATCCCGCACGTCGATACAACATACAACCCGTCAGGAGACACCGATGTCCAACCACCTCGCGATCCGCCGCTCGCTGCTCGCCACCGCAGCCGCGCTCGCCGCCGGCCCCGTCCTCGCGCAAAGCAGCGTCACCCTGTACGGCGTGGCCGACAACGCGCTGACCTGGGTCAACAACCAGAACGGCCACTCGAACACCTACCTGCGCGACGGCAACCTGTACGCGTCGAAGTTCGGGCTGCGCGGCAACGAGGATCTCGGCGGCGGCACGCACGCGATCTTCGACCTGCAGGCCGGCTTCAACCTGAACACCGGCGCGCAGGCATCGGCCGGCACGCTGTTCAATCGCGAGGCCTTCGTGGGCCTGCAGAACGACCGCTACGGCACGCTGACGGCGGGCCGCCAGTACACGCCCTACTACCTGTTCGTGGGCGCCTACGATTCGAGCAACTGGCTGACCGGCGCGACCGGCGCGCACCCGGGCGACATCGACGGCCTCGACACCACCACGCGCGTCAACAACGCCGTGACCTACACCTCGCCCACGCTCGGCGGCTTCAGCGCGAGCGCGATGTACGGCCTGAGCGGCATTCCGGGCGGCGCCGGCAAGGGCAACACGATCAGCGCGGCGCTGCGCTACGCGAACGGCCCGGTGGGCGCGGCAGTGGGTTATCTGCGCATGAGCAGCTCGGGCCAAGCGGTGGGCTTCTCGAATCCGACGGTGGCGTCGAGCGCGAGCTTCGCCACCTCGGTGCTGAACCAGGGCTACCTGACGGCACGCGCGGTGCGCCAGATCGCGGCCTCGGGCAACTACACGATCGGCAATTTGATCCTCGGCCTCAACTACTCGAACGTCGAATACCTGCCGGGCGCGCAGGCGGCCTTCACCGACACGGCGATCTTCAACACCTGGGGCGCAATCGCGACCTACCGCTTCACGCCCTCGTTCACGGTGGGCGGCGGCTACTCGTACACGCTGGCCTCGAAGGCGAACGGCATCGCCAATGCCGCGCGCTACCAGCAGGTGTCGCTGAAGGAAGCCTACAACCTGTCCAAGCGCACCATCCTCTACGCGGTGCAGGCCTATCAGCACGCGAACGGCGACACGCTCGGCGCGAAGGGCGCCGGTGACATCGTGGCGGCCGCGCCGGCGGTGGGCGATTCGCAGCAGTTCACGGCCTCCTCGACGAAATCGCAGTTCGTCGGCATGGTGGGCATCGCCGTGATGTTCTGAGCTTCCGGGCGCGCGCGGCCGGGCCGCGCTTCAGCCGCCAGTGCGCGCGTCGCGCTCGCGCAGCGCCGCCGGCAGCGCGAACCACACCAGCGCCGCGCACAGCAGGCTCAGCGCGCCGATCAGGTACAGCGCCGGCGTGGTGGAGCCGGTCAGGTCGCGCACCCGGCCCACCATCACCGGGCTCACGATCCCGCCTAGCTGGCCGAGCGTGTTGATCACCGCGATCCCGCCCGCGGCGCCGGCGCCCGTCACGAGCTTCGGCGGCAGCGCCCAGAACGCCGGGATCGACGCCACCACGCCCGCGCCCATCACGCCCAGCGCGATCACCAGCAGCACCGTCTGCCGGTCGAAGAAACCGGCCGCGAAGAAGCCGAGCGCGGCCATCGTCAGCAGTGCGAACACATATAGGCGGCGCTCGCCGCTCGCGTCGGACAGGCGCCCCACCAGCACCATCGCGATGGCGCCGGTGATGTACGGCACCGAGGTCAGCAGCCCGACGATGGCGGGATTGTGGGTGCCGGCGGTGCGGATCAGGTGCGGTGCCCAGAAGTTCAGGCCGTAAGACGCGATCTGGATCAGGAAGTACACGAGCCCGAGCATCAGGAAGCCAGGCGTCCGCAGCGCGCCGGCCAGCGAATGGCCGCCCTCGCGGTGGCGCCCCTGCTGCGCGATCTGGCCGGCGAGCCAGGCCTTCTGGTCGGCGTCGAGCCAGTGCGCATCCTCCACGCGATCCTTCAGCACCCGCAGCACGAGCAGGCCGAGCGCGATGCACGGCAGCCCGCCGAGCAGGAACAGCCAGTGCCAGCCCGGCATGCCGAGCGCGCCGTTCAGATGGCCGAGCACGAGCCCGGCGGCCGGCGCGCCGACCAGGCCCGAGAACGCCGAGGCCAGGAACAGCATCGAGGTGATGCGGCCGCGATGGCTCGGCGGAAACCACAGCGTCAGGTAGTACAGCACGCCCGGCGCGAAGCCGGCCTCCATCGCGCCGATCACGAAGCGCAGCGCGTAGAACTGCCATTCGGTGTGCACGAACACCATCGCCGCGGTGGCAAGGCCCCACGAGATCATGATCCGCGCGATCCAGCGCCGCGCGCCCACGCGGTACAGGAACAGGTTGCTCGGCACCTCGAACAGCACGTAGCCGATCACGAACAGGCTCGCGCCGAGCCCGTAGGCGGTGTCGGACAGGCCGAGATCGCCCTGCAGCTGGAACTTCGCGAAGCTGATGTTGATGCGGTCGAAGAACGCGAACAGGTAGCAGATCATGATCAGCGGCATGAGCCGCCAGGCCACCTTGCGGAGGATGGCCACGCCGTCCGGGTCCAGCGCGCGGCGCGGGCTCGCGCCGGCGGTTGCGATTGCGGGGGTGCTCGTCATGCTCGTCTCCGTGCCGGGCTGGCGCTGCGCCGCCCGGTCGATTGGGTGAATCGGATGAATCGGGTGAAGGAAGGCGTCGGTCGATGCAGCGGCTCAGTCGATGTCGGCCACCCAGGCGGGCGCCGGATGCAGGTCGCGGCAGCGCCCGGCCTTCGCCACCTGCCCCGGCACGTCGTGGCCAACCAGCGCCGGCAGCGTGCGCGCGAGCGGCAGCAGCCGCCCCAGGTCGATGGTGGTCGGCACGCCGATCTCCTCGCACAGGTTGACCAGATCCTCGGTGCAGATGTTGCCGGAGGCGCCCGGCGCGAACGGGCAGCCGCCGAGCCCGCCCAGCGCGGCGTCGAAGCGGCGCGCGCCGGCCTCGTAGGCGGCCAGCACGTTGGCGAGGCCGAGCCCGCGCGTGTCGTGGAAGTGCAGCGTCAGCGCCGCGGCCGGCACGAGCGCGAGCACGCGCGCCACGAGCCGCGCCACCTGGCGCGGATTCGCCATGCCGGTGGTGTCGGCCAGCGTGATGCCGGCGATGCCGAGCTCGCGATAGGCATCCACGATGTGCAGCACGCGGTCCTCGTCGATGCGCCCCTCGAACGGGCAGCCGAAGGCGGTGGCCACGGTGGCGTTCAGCGATACGCGCTCGCCATGCACGAGGCGCACGATGTCGCCGAAGCCGGCCAGCGAACGCTCGCCGCTCATGCGCATGTTGGCGCGGTTGTGGGTCTGGCTGGCCGACATCACCATGTTCAGCTCGTCGGCGCGCGCCTCGAGCGCGCGTTCGGCGCCCCGCGCGTTCGGGATCAGCGCCACGTAGGTCACGCCCGGCACGCGGCGGATGCCGCGAAACACGGCCTCGCCGTCGCGCAGCGCCGGAATCGCCTTCGGCGACACGAAGGAGCCGGCCTCGATGCGCGTGAAGCCGAGTTCGGACAGCGCGTCGATCAGCGCGATCTTGTCGGCCGTCTCCACCCATTTCGGTTCGATCTGCAGGCCGTCGCGCGGCGCCACTTCCTGCACGATCAGCAGGTCGTCGCGCTTCATTGCACGGCTCCCGCCGCGCGCAGCCGCGCGATCTCGTCGTCGCCGTAACCGAGCCCGGCCAGCACGCTCGCGGTGTGCGCGCCGAGCGCCGGGCCCTGCCACTGCACCGCGCCGGGCGTGGCCGACAGCTTCGGCACGATGCCCGGCATCGTCACCTCGGTGCCACCCGGCAACGTGGCCGGCAGCAGCATGTCGCGCGCGCGGTAATGCGGGTCGCCCGCGATGTCGGCCACCGAGTAGATGCGCCCGGCCGGCACCTCGGCGCGTTCGAGCGCGGCCAGCACGTCGTCGATCGCGTGATGGGCCGTCCAGGCGCCGATCGCGGCGTCGAGCATGGCCGTGTGCGCGACCCGGCCGTCGTTGTGGGCGAGCGCGGGATCGGCGGCGAGATCGGCGCGGCCGATCGCGTGCATCAGGCGCCGGAAGATCGGATCGCTGTTGCCGGCGATCACCACGAAGGCGCCGTCCTCGGTGCGATAGGTGTTCGACGGGGCGATGCCGGGCAGCGCGCCGCCGCTGCGCTCGCGCACGTGGCCGAGCAGCGCGTATTCGGGCACCAGGCTTTCCATCAGGTTGAACACGCTCTCGGCCAGCGACACGTCCACCACCTGGCCCTCGCCCTGCCCGGTCTTCACGCGCAGCAGCGACATCAGCGCGCCGATCACGCCGTGCAGCGAGGCCAGCGAATCGCCGAGGCTCACGCCCACGCGCGCCGGCGCGCCATCGGCCTCGCCCGTGGTGTAGCGGATCCCGCCCATCGCCTCGCCGATCGCGCCGAAGCCGGGGCGGTCGCGATACGGGCCGGTCTGGCCGTAGCCGGAGATGCGCACCATGGTGAGCTGCGGGTTCAGCGCATGCAGCGTGTCCCAGCCCAGGCCGAGCTTCTCGAGCGCGCCGGGGCGCAGGTTCTCGATCAGCACGTCGGCCTCGGCGGCGAGCCGCTTCACGATCTCGACGCCTTCCGGCGACTTGAGGTTCACGCAGACCGACTGCTTGTTGCGCGACTGCAGATACCACCAGAGCGAGGTGCCCTCGTGCAGCTTGCGCCACTTGCGCAGCGGGTCGCCGGTGCCGGGCGCCTCGATCTTGATCACCTCGGCGCCGAACTCGGCCATCAGGCGGGCGGCGAACGGCGCGGCGATCAGCGTGCCGATCTCGATCACGCGGATGCCCTGGAGCGGACCACTCATCTTGCTGTCTCCGTTGGAATGACTGATGGAGCACAGCCTAGGGTTGCCGGGCGACGAAGGTCCAACCGCATTTCGCCAACGGGCGTTCGCCGATCGCGAACGCCGCGCGTGCCTATCCGGGTTCTCCCGGAGGCGATGCGAGCGCCGCCTCGCGTGCCTCGATCGTGCGCAGATGCTCGAACAGCAGCCGGCCGACCGGCGACAGCGCGGCCATATCGCGCACGGCGAGCACCAGCCGGCGGCACGCCCAGTCGTCGTCCAGATCGATCGCGGCGAGCCCGAGCGGGCGGCCCATCAGTTCGTACACCCTGGCAGGCAGCACGCCCACGCCCATCCCGGCCTGCACCATGCGGCACACGGCATCGAAGCCGGGCACGTGGATCCGCAGCCGCAGCGGCCGGCCCGCCTGGCGCGCCGCCAGGTGCGTGCGCATGTTGATCGAGCTCGAGACGTGCAGACCCACGTGATCGCTGTCGAGCGTGGCCGCGAACGGCAGGCGCGCGTGCGCGGCGAGCGGATCGTCGGGGCGCGCCACGATCACGAGCCTGTCGTGGCGGTAATGCTCGACCTGCAACGCGCGCGTGTCGGCATCCTCGGAGCAGATGCCGATCTCCACCAGGCTGTCGTCCACCGCCTCCACCACGCCGTCGCTCGGCCGCTCCTCGAGATCGATCTTGACGCGCTCGTGCTCGGCCTGGAACGCGCGCAGGTCCTCGGGCAGGAATTCCACGATGCCCGACAGGTTCGACGACATCCGCACGTAGCCGCGCACGCCGCTCGCGTAGCCGGCCAGCTCGGCGCCGATGTTCTCGATGTCGCGCATCACGCGGCGCGCGTGGTGCAGCAGCGTCTCGCCCACCGGCGTCAGCGTCATGCCGCGCGCGTTGCGCTGGAACAGCGCGGCGCCCACCACCTGCTCGAGTTCGAGCAAGCGCTTGCTGGCCGCCGACACGGCGATCGCCTCGCGCTCGGCCGCGCGCGTGAGGGTGCCCTCCTCGTGCACGGCGAGGAACAGTTGCAGCGTGGTCAGATCGAGGCGGCGCAGCAGGGTCTTGAGCAGCATGGCGTGAATGGCGCGGGCGGGCGTGGGCAACGGTGCCGCCCATTGTGCGCGATCGCGCGCCGGGTGTCGCGCGGGTACGGGCCACGATCCGGGCCAACCCCGCCTGCCGGAATCGCGCCGGCCGAAGCCGGATCGCGCGCGCCGCGGGTTCGGCCCGCGGCGGCATTTCACAATCCTGTTGCCGAACCCCGCTATCGTGTCGGGCGAGCGCCCCGCGCGCAACACCCCGAGCCAGCCGAGCCAACATGACCGTCGAATTCATCCTCCGCCTTCTCACCGCGTTCGCGTGCGGCGTCGCGATCGGCATCGAGCGCCAGATGCGCCAGCGCACGGCCGGGCTGCGCACCATCACGCTGGTCACCTGCGGCGCCTGCCTGTTCGTCACGCTCGGCGTGCTGACCGGCAACGGCGTGGGCGGCGTCACGCAGATCGCGGCCTACGTGGTGTCGGGCGTCGGCTTCCTGGGTGGTGGCGTGATCATGCGCGACAAGGGGGCGATCCAGGGCATCAATACCGCCGCCACCCTGTGGTGCGCGGCAGCGGTCGGCGTGCTGGCGGGCAGCGGCCACTACCTGCCCGCCGCGGCCGGCACGGTGGTGGTGCTGATCGTGAACACCGTGCTGCGCTCGGTCAGCCACGCGATCAACGCCACGCCCGTGTCGAACGCGGACCTGATCCGCGAATACCAGATCACCGTGATCTGCCGCGCCTCCGAGGAAATCCACGTGCGCACGCTGCTGTCGAATTCGATGTACGCGAAACCCCTGTCGTTCCAGAGCCTGACCAGCGAGGACGTGCTCGACGGCGACCGCGTGCACGAGCGCATCAAGGTGACCGCCACGCTGAAGCTGCACCCGAAGGATCAGCAGAAGCTCGAGCAGATCGCGGCCCGCATGAGCATGGAGAAGAGCATCTCGAGCGTGAGCTGGACCGCGCGCGAGGCCGAGCCGCTGATGGAATGAGAAACGCGCCGGCCGGAACGGATCCGGTACGGCGCGTGGCAATGGCGGACGAAGCGGCGTTGCCGCGACGCTCAGGGCGTTTCGATCAGCCCCAGCCCGATCGCCTTCACCACGGCCTGCACCTTGTTGGTGGCGCCGAGCTTGGCGAGGATGTTGTTGATGTGGAAGGTCACGGTGCGCTCGGAGATGTTCAGCAGCTCGCCGATCTCGCTCGCGGTGCGGCCCTCGCTGGTCCACGCCAGCACTTCGCGCTCCCGCTTGGTCAGCGTCACGCCCGAGGCCGGCACGAGCTTCGGCACCAGGAACTTGCCCATCAGCGAATGCGAGAGATTGGCCAGCCAGTTCGCCTGCAGCGTGAGGCTGTTGATCTCGGCCGGCGTGAGGCGATCGGAGCGGCGCGCGATCGTCAGCAGTCCGAACACGCCGCGCGCGGCCCAGCTCGACTGCGCCACGCCCACCGACATGCCGAAGTCGCGCGCGTCGCGCCACAGCGACGGTTCCTCTGCCGTATCGACGTCCGGCCAGATGATCATGTTCGGGCTCTGCGCGCCGTCGCGCACGGTCGGATCGACCTCGATGTAGTTGCGCGCCTGATAGTGCGCCATCCAGCCGGCCGGATAGGTGTCGAAGATCTCGACCACCGGCTGCGAGCCGGCCTGCGGGATGCGAATTCCGTAGCAGCAATACTCGAAACCGAGCCGCTTCGAATAGGCCGAGACCTGCTGAAAGAGCTGCTGCTCGTTCGTGGCCTCGTTGAACTGGTGGTAGGCATCTTGCCAGCGTAGTTCCATCATCTCTCCCACAGCATCCACGCTGTCATTCTTGCTAGGTTACATGACCGTCGCGGATTGATACATTGCCGCGCATGACACCGCCCCTGCTCCACCCCTACTGCGCACCGTCCCGTGACGGCTACGTGCGTCTGCCATTGCACGGTTTCGTGCTGCTCGAGCCGCTGCACGTCGCCTCGGGACTCGACCCCGGGCTGGCCGACGAACTGCGCGCCGAAGGCTGTGCGACCGACGCCGCCGGCTTCACCGAATGGCAGCGCCCTGCCTCGCCGGGCCTCGCGCACCTCACGATCGGCTGGGACTGGTACGCCGAACCGGGTACCGGGCGCCTGCTGATCGCCTGGGGCGACGTGCGCAGCAATCTGATGGGCGTGGACCGCTTCGGCACCGACATCGGCATGCAGGCCACCGCCGGCGCGCTCGCCAGCCGCCTCGCCATGCTCGACTGGGCAAACGCCGTGACCGGCGCGCTCGCGCACGGGCCCACGCCGGTCGCCGCCCCCCCGCTCCGACTGCCGACCTGACCCCGCCCGATCCCCCTCCACACGGCCCGCCGAAGCAGGTCCGCAATCTTCACATTTTCCGTTCAAGCCGCTCGGTAATGCAATCTCGTTATTGCAACACTGACGCCGCGCAAACCTTTGCGCGGCGACGACAACCTGTCAAGAGTGCCGGGAAATTGCGCCGATCTCCTGTCAGGAATACCAGTTACCTGTCCTCGGGGCGCGCGCTGTAATGCGCCCATTCCAGCCGGAAACATCACGAGGACAACCATGCAGACTTACGTACACGAGGCCGCTCGCCTTTCCCCTCAGCTCGCCGCGGAGCTGGGGTTGTATCGTTATCGTGTTTTTGTCGAGCAGCTCGGGTGGAAACTGCCGTCCGAGGAAGAGAAATACGAACGGGATCAATACGATCGCGACGATACCATCTACGTGTTCGCTCGCGATGCAAGTGGCCGGATGTGCGGTTGCGCCCGGCTGCTGCCGACCACCCGCCCCTATCTGCTGCAGGAAATCTTTCCGCACCTGCTGGCCGACGACATTCCCGCGCCGCGGGCGGCCGACGTGTGGGAGCTGTCGCGCTTCGCGGCCAGCCCCGAGGACGGCGCCGAGCCGGGCAGCCTGGCCTGGTCGGTGCGGCCGATGCTGGCGGCGGCCGTGGAATGCGCGGCCCGGCGCGGTGCGCGGCAGCTGATCGGCGTGACCTTCTGCAGCATCGAGCGGCTGTTCCGCCGGATCGGCGTGCACGCCCACCGGGCCGGGCCGCCGGTATCGATCGACGGGCGCATGGTGGTGGCCTGCTGGATCGACATCGATGCGCAGACGCTGGCCGCACTCGGCCTCGACCCGGCGCTGTGCACGCCGCAGCCGGAAGCCGCGTAAGCGCGACCTCGAATGGCCGGGCCGCCGCACCCGAGGCGGCCCGGCACCTGCCTCTCCCCTCCCCGCCCCGCCCCCCGCCCAGGCTCAGCGCAACGCCGCGAGCATCAGGTCCAGGTTCTGCACCGCCGCGCCGGACGCGCCCTTGCCGAGGTTGTCGTACACCGCCGTCAGCAGCACGTGGCCGTGCGCGTCGTTCGCGAACACCCCGAATTCGATGTCGTTGCTGCCGTTGAGCGCCTGCGGGTCGAGCTGGGCCACGTCCCGGCTGGCCGAGGCCGGCAGCACCCGCACGTGGCGCGCGCCCTCGTAATGGCGCGCGAGCACGGCCTGCAGGCGCGCGCCGTCGACCCCGGCCGGCAGCAGCCGGGTCTCGAGCGGAATCGTCAGCACGATGCCCTGGCGGTAGGCGCCGTAGGCCGGCACGAACAGCGGCCGATGCGCGAGGCCGCCGTGCAGCATGATTTCGGGCGGATGCTTGTGGGCGAGCCCGAGCCCATACACGCGCAGCGCCGGCTCGGCCGCGCCTTCCGCCTCATGCGCGTCCACCGCCGCGCGCCCGCCACCCGAATAGCCCGACACGGCGTGAATCGCGAACGGGTAATCGGCCGGTACCAGCCCGCTAGCGATCAGCGGGCGCAGCAGCCCGATCGCGCCGGTCGGATAGCAGCCGGGGTTGCTCACGCGCCGCGCCGCGGCGATGCGCGCCGGCTGCGCCTCGCTCATCTCGGGAAAGCCGTAGGTCCAGGCCGGATCGGTGCGATGCGCCGAGCTCGCGTCGATCACGCGCACCGAGGGATTGCGCACGAAGCTCGCCGCCTCGCGCGCCGGCGCGTCGGGCAGGCACAGGATCGCCACGTCGCACTCGTTGATGGCCGCCGCGCGCCGCGCCGGATCCTTGCGCTCGGCCGCCGGCAGGGTGGCGAGCCGCAGGTCGGTGCGGCCGCGCAGCCGCTCGTGGATCTGCAGCCCAGTGGTGCCCTGGTCGCCGTCGATGAATACGATGGGTGCGTTCATGCCGATGTCCTCCTTTCCAATGTCCCGTTCTCGAACGGAGTGCGAGGCCGTCGCCGATCGACGGCATGACGGATCATCGCCTGCGCGCTACACTTGTAAAAGTTGAATTTCGCGACCACGAAGTTCACATTTTCTGAACCTCGCGACTCCCCGAATGCGTGAAATCAGCCTCGACCGACTGCGTACCCTGATCGCGATTGCCGATCACGGTTCGTTCGCCGCGGCGGCCCAATCGCTGCACCTCGCCCCGCCCACGGTCAGCCTGCACGTGTCGGAACTCGAGGCGCGGATCGGCGCGCCGCTGCTGTCGCGCACGCGCGGCAACGTGCGGCCGTCGGCGATCGGCGAGCTGCTGATCGAGCGCGCACGACGCCTGCTGGCCGACGTCGAGGCCACGCTCGACGACGTGGAGCGGCAGGTGCAGGGTCTGGCCGGCCGGGTGCGGCTCGGCGCCTCGACCGGCGCCTTCGCGCATCTGCTGCCGCAGGTGCTGGCGCGGCTGCGGCGCGATCATCCCGACATCGACGTGCAGATCGCCGTGCTGACCTCGCAGGACACGCTCTCGCAACTGGCGCTCGGCGCGCTCGACGTCGGACTGGTGGCGCTGCCGCAGGCGGCCGTGGCCGGGCTCAAGATCGCGCCGTGGCGGCGCGACCCGGTGCTCGCATTCCTGCCCGCCGACTGGAGCGCGCCGGGCCACGTCACGCCGGGCTGGCTGGCCGAACGGCCGCTGATCCTCAACGACGCCACCACGCGCCTGTCGCGCCAGACCGCCGAATGGTTCGCCGCCGACGGCCATCGCCCGGTGCCACGCATCGAGCTCAATTACAACGACGCGATCAAGAGCCTGGTGGCGGCCGGCTACGGCGCCACGCTGCTGCCGCACGAAGCCGGCGCGCCGGCGCCCGATCCGCGCATCTCGATGCGGCCGCTGCGCCCGGCGCTGTCGCGCGAGCTCGGCATCGCGCATCGCGGCGGCCCGATCGAACGCGCCACCCGCCACGTGCTCGACGCGCTGTGGGCGATGCAGGTGAAGTGAGCGCGGCGCCTGCGTTGCAGACGCGCACGACAACGGCCGCCCGCGCCCGGCACAGCGGTGGCCGCCGTCGCGATCGCCGGCGGGGTGCACTGGTATCGGCATCGGCCGAAGGCGCCGGTGCCCGACCAGCTCAGCCTCAAGGTCACGCCGCCCGCCACCACCACCTGCACCACCGACGACGCCGGCAACGCCGCAGCACATCATCCCTCCGCTCGACGTGACCTTCTCGCGCTCGCGCCGATCGAGCAGGTCGGCAAGACCGTGACCCACGGCATCGAGCTGTCGCCGGCGCTGAAGGGCGAATGGCGCTGGAACGACGATCACACGCTGGGCTTCGCGCCCGCCACCGACTGGCCGGCGCGCGCGCCGGCGACGCCACGAAGGATGCGCCGCACGCCTCGGTGAACGTGCCGGGCCTCGACAGTCTCGCCGTCACCGGTCTGTCGCCCAGGCTCGTCGACCACGATCGCTACGCACCCGAACAGGTGCTGGTCGCGCAACTGAGCGACGGCGTGCGCAGCGACGAGATCGGCACGCGCGCGCATGCCTGGGTGCTGCCCAGGCACAAGCCCCGCGTGCAGCAGGACGACGACGCGGCCTACGACTGGCAGCCGTCCGAGATCGGCGACGCGGTGCTCAAGCAGTCCACGCCGCTGCCGCTCGCGGTCGTGCCGACCGAGGATGATTACGCGCCGATGCAGCGTTTCAAGTTCCACGCGACGCCGGGCCGGAAGCTCCACGTGCGCGTCGATGCGGGCCTGAAGTCGGGCGGCGGCTACCTGCTCGGCGAGCCCGCGCAGCGCATCGTGACGGTGCCCGACTATCCGAAGCTGCTGCGCTTCATGGCCGACGGTTCGCTGCTGTCGCTGTCGGGCAGCAAGCGGCTGTCGATCGTGGCGCGCAACCTGCCCGGCATGAAGCTCGAGATCAGCCGGGTCCTGCCCGACCAGCTCCAGCACCTCGTCAGCTTCAATCAGGGCAGCGACTCGCAGCCGGCGCTCGCCTACCGCTTCAGCGAGGACCCCATCTCGGCCAGTATCCGAAGGACGGCAAGCGCGGCGTGTCCCTGCTGCATCTGTCGGGCTGCGATCCGGCCAAGGACAAGAAGGCGAAGCAGGACGTGTTCGTGCAGTCGATCCACACCGGCAAGCCGGTTGCGGGCGCAACGATCTCGCTGCTCGCCGTGAACGGCCAGCTGCTGGCCGCCCAGACCACCGATGCCGACGGCCTCGTGCACCTTCCCACGCTGAAGGGACTCGAGCGCGAGAAGCGCCCCGAGCCGTACGTCGTGAAGAAGGACGGCGACCTGTCGTTCCTGCCGTTCACGGGCAGCGACCGCAAGCTCGACTTCTCGCGCCTCGACGTGGGCGGCGAGCGCAATGCCGAGAACCAGGCGCAGTTGTCGGCCTACCTGTTTTCCGACCGCGAGCTGTACCGCCCCGGCGACCTGTTCCAGGTCGGCATCACCGTGGCACGACCGCAGGTGTCGGTGGACGCCAGCGGCTTCACCTCGCTCGACTACACGCCACCCGATACGGCGCCCACCGGCGCGTGGACGGTAAACCTCTACATCGTGCGCAACGGCAAGACCGACGCGCAGGGCCACGCCGAGTTCGATCTCGACCCGAAGAAATACGCCGACGCCACCTACCAGCTGTATTTTCAGGCCAAGGCCTACGAGGCCGAGGGCGGCCGCCGCGTGGCCGCCAACGCGCAGGCGCTCGTGTCGAACGACGACTGGCTGGTCGGCTATCGTGCCGTGGACGATCTCGGCTACGTGAAGCGCGGCAGCCCGCGCTCGGTCCGGCTCGTGGCGATCGAGCCGCATGCGCAGGCGATCGCGCTGAAGGACCGCGCGCGCAGCTGGTCGAACTGCGCTACGTGTCGGTGCCGACGCGCCAGGATTGGGGCGCCTACAAATACGGCTCGCGCCTGAAGGAGGTGCCAGTCAGCGAGGCGCCGCTGGCGATTCCGGCGGCCGGCGTCGATCTCGTGCTGCGCACCGAACGCGGCATCGTGGTGCCGCCGCGAGCGGCGCCGGCCGGCCTCAAGCGCGTGCGGATCGGTCTCGCGAGCGGCAACCTGCCGACTCAATGGTGCCCGCAGCAGGGCTGGACCTGGTTCATTCCCGGCGTGTCGCCGATTCGCGTCAGTACCGTGCACCGCCCCGTCGCGATCGACGATGCGACCGGTGAGGCGACCTGCCACCCCTACGACGCCAAGCACACGCACGTGGAAATCGACGCATTCTGGCCGTCGGACCTGCAGCAGGTGTTCGCGCAGGCCGGCAGTGCGCCCGGCGTCACCTCGCCGGTGCGCGGCAGCACCTATGCGCTGCGCCCGCGGAACGCGGATGGCTCGCGCATCGCCTTCAACGCCACCGCCGATGCGAGGCGCTGTTCTGGCAGCCCGCGACGGCGGGCAGCGACACGGTGCGCGCGGTGGACGATCACGGACGCGTCGATCAGCACCCACTGGCGGTCGGTCTGGTCAGGTAGCGGCCGCGCCGCCGATAACAAAAAAAATGGGCTCTTGCGAGCCCATTTTTTTCAGGTGATGCTGGACCGACGACGATCAGGATGGTTCCTGCTCGTCGATGTAATGCCCGAACTTCGCCTGCTTGGTGCGGATGTAGCGTTCGTTCTCGTCGCGTACCGGCACCGGCAGCGGCACGCGCTCGCACACGGGGATGCCGTGTGCCACGAGCGTGTCGAACTTCTTCGGATTGTTGCTCATGAGACGGACCGACGTGACCTTCAGGATGCGCAGGATCGCCGCGGCGGAATCGTATTCGCGCGCGTCGTCGGGCAGGCCCAGATCGCGGTTCGCCTCGACGGTGTCGCGCCCCTGCTCCTGCAGCGCGTACGCACGGATCTTGTTGCTGAGGCCGATGCCGCGCCCCTCGTGGCCGCGCAGGTACAGCAGCACGCCGCGCCCTTCTGCGACGATATTACGCAGCGCCAGATCGAGCTGCTCGCCGCAATCGCAGCGGTATGATCCGAACACGTCGCCGGTCAGGCATTCCGAGTGCAGCCGCGTCAGCACCGATTGCTGCTCCGCAACGTCACCGATCACGAGCGCCAGATGCTCGGCCTCGCTACCGGTCACGCGAAACGCATGAGACATGAACGTGCCGTAGCGGGTGGGGAGCGTGGCCGACGCGACGAGCGTGACGCGTTCGTCGGCCGGGCGCGCGTCCGCGGACGGCGATGAAGGTTGCGAAGACATGGAAAGCATCGAAAAAATCGGAATGAGGAAGGTTCTGAGTGGCGCGCAGCCGAAGTTTACCGCTAATCTAGATTAAGCGTTTTGCCTCATGCCCGTGGTGAGCGGGCGCGTCTAAACTGGTTCCCTCGGGCAAGCGTCCCGCCCGGTTTCCGGAGATCGTATGAGCACTACCGTCGCGAATATTCTCAAATCGAAGCCCGCCGCCGGCCAGACGGCCTTCACGATCGGCAAGAACGAGTCGGTCTACGACGCGCTGAAGCTGATGGCGATCAAGAGCGTCGGGGCACTCGTCGTGAAGGAGGGCGACGACATCGTCGGCATCGTCACCGAGCGCGATTATGCGCGCAAGGTGGTGCTGCTCGAGCGCTCGTCGAAGGCCACGCGGGTCGAGGAAATCATGACCGTGAAGGTGCGCTACGTAGAGCCGTCCCAGACGAGCGACGAATGCATGGCTCTGATGACCGAGCACCGCATGCGCCACCTGCCCGTGCTCGACGGCGGCAAGCTGCTCGGCGTGATCTCGATCGGTGACCTGGTGAAGAGCGTGATCGCCGACCAGCAATACATGATCAACCAGCTCGAGCACTACATCCACGGCACGCCGATCGGCAGCGACGCCGAATAAGGCGACCGCCGAACAGGAGCAGCCGCTTCGGCTGCAAAAAATGCCCAAACGTCTTTCACGTCTGGGCAAAGCCGCCGTGTTGCGGCGACGGAGGTCCTGTTCGGCAAGTACCGACCCGGCGGTTCGCGCGCGGGCGTCAGACCTGTTCTGTCCTTCTCGTGACGAGGCGCCGCCTCGTCACGTCATTGCTGACGGCCGCTGCTGCGCGGCCGGACTGCGCTACCTGCCTTAATGGCCGAAGTAGACGTCGTTCACCGGGTTCGGTGCCGCATCGTTGCGGTGGCCCGACTGCATGCCGGCGACCGGTTGCGCGCCATAGCCGCTGGTGTCGGCGTGCGTCAGCGTTTGCTGCGATTGATTGACGCGCGCTTCGGCGGCCTGGATGTCCTGCGGATATTGCGCGTCGCTGGCGACCGGGTTGTAGCCGGCCTTCTCGAGCTGAACCAGTTGAGCGCGGACGTCGGCACGCGTTTCGGGCTGGTTGCTCGATTGGGCGAACGAAGCGACCGGAGCAGCAAGGGCAGAAGCGATGACTGCAGCAAAGACGAGCGATTTCATGATGTTACCTCCGAGATATTTTGGTTTTGATCGCCTCGGGCATCGGTTGCTGTGTCTGAAGCGATGACTGAAGTCTAGTCTTCGGCTTCGCAAGGGAAAACCCCTAGTTAGGACATACAGCGTTGCTTAAATTGAAACTATCCCCACTTCGGTAGGGGATGAAACCGCCCCACTTTGCTCGTTTACACAACAATTACTGATCGCTACCTGACCGGTGTCTGTCCGGGTCGCCATCTTCGACGTGTTTATAATGGCGAGCTTGTCGATTCGCTTTCATTTCCTCCCGTGATGCGCCCGTCACCCGCCTTCCGTCCTGCCGAACGACGCTGCCCGGCCAGCGTCGGCGCGCGTGCGGCCGGTGCGGGGCACGCTCACGCCAAGGCCCCGCAAGTCGCCGCCCGGCGCACTCGCTGATCCGCGCTTCCGGCGCGACAGACCGGCGCCGGGCTCATCCACTCCTCACCTTCCTGCCGCCGGCCGCGGCATCTCACGCATTCCAAAGGACACAACGATGAAAAATCGTCTGCTGCAACTGACCGAACTCGACGTGGCGCGTCTCGAAAAACACGCCGACCACAACGCGAGCCTGCAGGCCATGCTCGACACGCTGCTCGAACGCGCCGACATCGTCAGCGCCGAGGCGATGCAGTCCAACGTGATCACGATGAACTCGCGATTCACGCTGACCGACGCAGACAGCCGCGAGGCCGTCACCTGGACGCTCGCCTATCCGAATGAGGCCAGCCTCGAGGCAGGCCGCCTGAACGTGTTCTCGCCGGTCGGACTGGCCTTGCTCGGCGCGCACGAAGGCGAGCAGGTGGCCGTCGCGCTGCCGAATGCGGCTGCCGGCGCCACGATGACCGTCTCGGCCATCGAATATCAGCCCGAAGCGAGCGGCGACCGCACACGCTGAGCGCCGCCCCCACCGCACCGCCCTCGAAAGGGGCGCCACAACGAAAAAAAAGCGCCCGAAGGCGCTTTTTTTCGTTGCACTACCCGTCCTGCAGAACGGGCAGACGCGGCGTCGCTTAGAAGCGGTGACGCAGACCGACCGTTGCTGCGGTCTGGTTGATCGACGACGAGATGTTCGACGTGGTCGACAGCGTGTCGCCGTTGTAGATCGACGCGTTCGCGCCGCTCGCACGCTGGTACACGGCCTGAGCGTACACGTCGGTGCGCTTCGACAGTGCGTAGTCGGCTTGCACGCCGATTTGGTGCCAGTGGGCGTTTTCCTGACCCAGGCGGCCGTTCGAGTACGTGTAAGCCACGCCCAGACCCAGTGCCGGCGTCAGGTTGTACTTGCCGTTGACTTCGTAGTTGTCGATACGAACGTTCGCTGCACCTGCCGTCGTGTCGTCGAGGCGAGCTTGCGTCCATGCAGCGCCGACTTGTGCCGGGCCGAATGCGTAGCCAGCTGCTGCGCCGTACGTACGGACACGGCCTTGCGCGCCGAATGCGTTCTGGTCGACTGCACCGGTCGTGTTGCCTGCCGGGTTGTTCAGCTGCGAGTAGGCGCCCGCCAGCTTCAGGCCCTGGAACTGGTACGACACGCCGCCGCTGTACGCGCGGTTGTTGCCGAAGTTCGTGTTGTTCGAGAATGCGTACGTGCCGCCGAATTGCAGGCCGGCGTAGTTCGCGCTCGTGAACTTGATCGAGTTGTTGGTTGCGTAGCCGCCGTTCGTGCTCAGGTTGTCGAGGTTGCCGACGTGAGCGAAGTACGTGCCGCCCCACGAGCCGGTTGCCGTCAGCGGAGCCAGGTAGTCCTGGACCGAGTCGTACTGGCGACCCAGGGTAACCGTGCCGTACTGGCTCGACAGGCCCACGAACGCTTGACGGTTGAACATGCCGCCGTCGTTCTGGAACTTGCCGTTACCGAGGTTGAAGCCGCTTTCCAACGTGAAAATCGCCTTCAGGCCACCGCCGAGGTCTTCCGAACCACGCAGACCGAACAGGCTTTGGTCGATACCCGTGCCTTCCGACCAGCGCGACTTGCCGCCGACATTGCTTTGGTACGTGATGCCTGCGTCGAGCACGCCGTACAGCGTGACGCTGCTTTGCGCGTGGGCAACGGTTGCGAACGATGCTGCAGCGGCTGCAACGATCAGAGTCTTCTTCATTCGTGGAGCTCCCTTCTTTAAAAAAAGGCAGGTCTTGCGACCTTGTTTCATGAACGGTCTGCAACCGCCCGGAAGCGCCACACGTGTGTTTCTTGTGGCAGCGCCCGGATGGTTGGCCGCTCTGGGAAACGTGAGTTTAGGGGTGGACCCTAGGGTCGCCACACGCGAATAAAGAAATAACTTTTTCCGAAACCAGAAATAATAGAAATGGTAGTCTGAACTAAGCCGTTGTTTTGACTTGTTTTTTTGACTACTTGACGGCGTGATTTTGGCATATTCACAACACGCATTCGAATGTGACAAGGTCTTGACGGTTGCGAAGAAACAACAATAGACCGTCGGAAAACTCTTCCTGTCTCGTAAAAATTACCCAAATTTGCACCAACTCGGTGATTTTCCGGAATGGCGGCCTCGACGAGAACGTTTTCGTCCAGATGCTGGGCAGTCGTCCCCCATCCCGGTGCACCGGCCGTAACGATCGTTACAACGCCTGTAATGTCGATCGGCCCGCCGCCGCGTTACCTTGGCGCTGCGTCCATCGCCCGCCGGGCGATGCGCCCAGCTTCCGGGAGCCCTTCGATGCTTCGTCGCGATTTCCTTCGGGCGGCCGCCCTGATCGGCGTCACGCTCGCGGGCGGCACCGCCGCCGTCACCTCGAACGCGCAACTTGCCCCGCCCGGGTCGCG
>JASLEG010000031.1 GCA_030151225.1 Burkholderia sp.
AACCGGGTCGCCGCCGCGCGCTGCGCACCGCCGGTGCCGCCGCGCTGGCCGGCGCCTCGCTCGCGCTGGGCCGCACCGCGTGGTCCGCGCCGCCGCTGCGCAAGCTCAAGTTCGCCTGGAATCAGGGCGCGTTCTGCCTGACGCCGATCGTGGTGGCGCAGGAGCGCGGCATCTTCGAGAAGAACGGCCTGCAGGTCGAGCTCGTGAACTACAGCGGCTCCACCGACCAGCTGCTCGAATCGATCGCCACCGGCAAGGCCGACGCGGCGGTGGGCATGATCCACCGCTGGCTCAAGCCGCTCGAATCCGGCTTCGACGTGAAGATCATCGGCAGCTCGCACGGTGGCTGCGTGCGCATGCTCGGCGCGAAGGCGGCCGGCGTGAACACGCTCGCGGCGCTGAAGGGCAAGACCATCGGCGTAAGCGACCTCGCCTCGCCGGGCAGGAACTTCTTCGCGATCCTGCTGGCCAAGCACGGCATCGACGCGGAGCGCGACGTGGCCTGGCGCCAGTACCCGGCCGACCTGCTCGGCGTGGCGGTGGACAAGGGCGAGATCCACGCGATCGCCGACGGCGATCCGAACCTGTACCTGCTCGAACAGCACAACCCCGGCAAGTACACGCAACTGGCCTCGAACCTGTCCGACGAATACGGCCACAAGGTGTGCTGCGTGATCGGCGCGCGCGGCGAGCTGGTGCGCAACGACCGGCCCACCGCGGCCGCACTCGCGCGCTCGATCGTGGAGGCGACCGATTTCACGCGCGAGAACCCGAACGAATCGGCGAAGCTGTTCGCGAAGTACACGCCGAAGGTACCGGTGGACGACCTGCGCAGGCTGTACGCGACCTTGACCTACGAGCACCATCCGACCAACGTCGACCTGCAGCAGGAAATCGCGTTCTATGCCGACGATTTCCGCCGCATCGGCGTGATCCGCAAATCCACCGATCCGCAGCGCTTCGCGCAGGCGGTCTACGCGAACGTGCTGGGGTAAGCAGATGGCCACGCCCGATACCGCAACGCTCGACGCACGCGACCGCAGCCCGGCCGCGCATGCCTCCCACGCCGCGGCCACCGCGCGCGCCGCCACGGCCTGCCCGGCCTGCACCGCAACGGCCGAGAGCGAGCCGCACGCGCCGCGCGTCTGGCGCACCGGCGTCGCCGCCGCGCTGGCCTGGGCCGCGTTCGGCGCGATCGCGCGGCTGTGGCCGAACCGCATCGTCGGCTTCTCCGACTGGGCCTACACGGCCGAGATCGGCGCGCTCGCCTGGGCGATCGCGGCGCTCGTGGCGCTGCTCGCGCTGGCGGGCGGCCTGGCCGAGCCCACCCGCGCGATGCTCGCGCGGCTGCGCCCGGCCGGGCCGTGGCTGGCCGCGATCGCGCTGGTGCTGGCCGCCTGGGAAATCGCGACGGCCAAGACCGGCTGGCTGCCCACGCCCTTCTTCGCGCCGCCGCAGGCGCTGATCGAGGTCTATCTCGACGACTGGCCGCGGCTCGGCGGCAGCGCGCTGAATTCGCTGAAGCTGCTCGCCACCGGCGTGTCGATCGGCGCGGCGGCCGGCTTCGTGGTGGGCGTGGCGGTGGGCTGGTCGCGCGCGATCGGCTACTGGGTGCATCCGGTGCTGCGCGTGGTGGGCCCGCTGCCGGCCACCGCGCTGCTGCCGCTGGCGTTCTACCTGTTCCCGTCGAGCTGGTCCGCGGCCGTGTTCCTGATCGCGCTGGCCACCGGCTTCCCGGTGGCGGTGCTGACGTGGTCGGGCGTGGCGAGCGTGGGCAAGGCCTATTACGACGTGGCGCGCACGCTCGGCGCGAACGCGCGCTTCCTGGTGCTGCGCGTGGCGATTCCGGCCGCGCTGCCGCAGGTGTTCGTCGGCCTGTTCATGGGCCTGGGCGCCTCGTTCACGGTGCTCGTGGTGGCCGAGATGATGGGCGTGAAATCGGGCCTCGGCTGGTATCTGACCTGGGCCCAGGGCTGGGCCTCGTATTCCAACATGTATGCGGCGCTGATCGTCATGGCGCTGCTGTTCTCCGGCCTCATCACGCTGCTGTTCGCGCTGCGCGACCGTGCGCTCGCCTGGCAGAAGGGAACCGTCAAATGGTGATCGCCAATACTGTCCATGCCGCCCGTGCCGCGTCGGGCCCCTCGGCCGCCGCCTTCGCCGGATCGGCCGGCCAGGCCGGTGCCACCGGCGCCCATATCGAGATCGCCGGCGCAAGCCACTGGTTCGACACGCCGAAGGGCCCGCTGCAGGTGCTCGACGACGTCACGCTGTCGGTCGCGCCCGGTGAATTCGTCGCGCTGCTGGGGCCGAGCGGCTGCGGGAAATCCACGCTGCTGCGGCTCGTGGCCGGGCTCGAGCCCGCCACGCAGGGCAGCCTCCGCCAGGACGGCGCGCCGATCACGCAACCCGATCCGTCGCGCATCGTGGTGTTCCAGGATCCGACGCTGTACCCGTGGCGGCGCGTGCGCGCCAACGTGGCGCTCGGCCTGGACGCGCGCGGCGTGCCGAGGCACGAGTATCGGCGCGTGGACGAGGCGCTGGCACGCGTGGGCCTCGACGAATTCGCCGATGCCTTCCCGCATCAGCTTTCGGGCGGCATGGCCCAGCGCGTGGCGCTGGCGCGCGCGCTGGTCAACGATCCGCGCCTGCTGATACTCGACGAGCCGCTCGGCAAGCTCGATTCGCTGACGCGCATCGCGATGCAGAGCGAGCTGGTGGCGCTGTGGCAGCGCGCGCGCTTCTCGGCGCTGCTGGTCACCCACGACGTGGAGGAGGCGCTGTTTCTGGCCCAGCGCGTGGTGGTGTTCGGCCCGCGCCCGGCCAGCATCGTGGCCGAGCTCGAGGTGGACCTGCCCTATCCACGCCATCGCGGCGACCCGCGCCTCGCGGAGCTGCGCCGTACCGCGCTCGCGCACCTGGGCCTCGATGCGAGCTGGTAGCACACGGCGCCTCGGCGGCGAGGCGCGCACCCGATGAGCGCCGCCCCCGATCTCTGGCTCGACCCGCTGCTCGACGCGCTGCACGGCATGCAGGTCGCGCTCGACGCCGCGGCCGGCGCGCTCGGCCTGGCCGGCCACAGCCACGGCCAGCTCGCGTGGCCGTGGGCGCGACGCGTGGCCACCGAAACGCTCGCGATCGATCGCGGCCTGGCCCGCGCGCTCGGCCTCGCGCTGCTCGCCACGGCGCTCGCCGTGCTGCTGGCCGTGGCCGCGCTGGCCTGGCGCCGCGCACGCTTGCCG
>JASLEG010000036.1 GCA_030151225.1 Burkholderia sp.
AGTGCGTGCTCAGGCAGCCTGGCGCGGTTCCGCCGTTGTCGCCGGAGCCGCCGCCGGTGCACCCGGGCCGCTGCCGATCGCCCACACGTAGGGCGGCTCGGTGCCGTTGATCTCGCGGTCGCCCACGATGCGCGCCTTGAACACGAGCGGGTTGTGCGAGGCCGCCGTGCGCGCGTTGCGCCAGTGGCGGTCGAGCGATTTCGACACGCTCGCGCCCGACGCGCCGAGCGCATTGAACAGGTCCGTGGTGGCGCCGAGGATCAGGTTCGACACCACCACCTGCGCGCGCGCCGAATCGAGTTCCGCGTCCACGTTGGCCTGATGCTCGCGCTCGGCCTCGCCGCCGAAGCGGGCCTCGTAGGCGCGCTGCGAGGCATCGGCGGCCCGCACCGAGGCGGCTTCCGCCGCGAACACGCGTGCCGAGATCTCGCCCACGACCTGCTGCACCTGCGGATCCTGCGCGAACGACGGCGCGTTGCCGTGGCTGTAGATGCGCTTGCGCGCGCGCACCTCGTGCGCCACGTCGCGCAGCGCCGCGCGACCGGTGCCGGCCAGCACCGCGAGCAGCACCAGCTGGTAGAACGCCGTCTGATAGCGGAAGCGCGTGGCGAAGTCGATCACGTCGGGGCCGTCCACGTGCGCGTTCTCGAAGCGCGTGGTGCCGCTGCCGGTGGTGCGCTGGCCGAAGCCGTCCCAGTCGTCGCTGCGCGTGACGCCGGGCTGGCCGGTGCGCACCGCCGCGATCACGTCGCGACCGCTTTCGTCGCGCGCGAACACGTCGATCCAGTCCGCGAAGATGCTGCCGGTCGAGTAGAACTTCTCGCCGTTCACGTGCCAGGCGTCGCCATGGCGCGTCACGCGCGTGATCACGTCGCCGATCGCCACGCTACCCACCTCGGTCCACGCGTTGCCCACCAGTTCGCCGGCCACGAAGCGCCGGAACCACACGTCGCGCGCCTCGCCGGGCGCCGCGTTGAGGCGGTCCTCCACGAACGCGAAATGGCCGCGCAGCGCCTGCGGCAGGTTCGAATCCGCCTCGGCCAGTTCGATCAGCAACTGGATCAGCTGCGGCAGCGAGGCGCCCGCGCCGCCGTGCTGCGCAGGCACGCGCACCGCGCCGAAACCGGCCTCGCGCAGCCATTGCACGGGCGCGTAAGGCAGCGTGCGGGTGCGCTCGCGTTCGAGCGCGCCTTCGGCGATGCGGGCGAACACGGGGCGAAAGCGCGCGGCGAGCGCGTCGTAGTCGGTGCCGCGCGAGAGGGAATCGGTCTGGGTCATTGCAGGTTCCTGGACGAGGCGTGAAGCGGCGGATCAGGCGTCGATCCGATTCGTCCGGGATGTGCAGCAGGAGTCGTGCCATGCGGGCGAAGCCTCGATGGCGGAACGATGGCGATCGCGGCGGCAGCGCGCGGTGCTGGCCCGGCAGCAGGTGCTGCTGCAGCGCTGCTGCTCGGGAGGCAGCCGGCGACGCTCAGCCGGCCAGCACGGCAATCTGTTGCGCTGCGGTCTTCAGGCGGATGGCCAGCGCGTCGGCTTCGCTGCCGCCTTGCGGAAACCGCTGCGATGGCCCGGCCACGCTCAGCGCGGCGATCGCCTGGCCGTCGCGACCCACGATCGGCACGGCGCACGAGTCGATCCCGGCCTCGAGCGTGGCGTGGCTCCACGCGCAGCCATCCGTGCGGATTCGTTGCAGGCGCAACGACAGCGTGGCGGGGTCGGGGGCATCTGCCTCGTCCCACGCCGTCTCGCACATCCGCGCCACTTCGTCGGCCTCGAGTCGAGCGAGCAGCGCCAGCCCCGGAGTGGCCCGATAGGCAGGCAGCCGGCTGCCCACGCGGATCTGGCTCACCAATGGCGTGTCGGGCATGGCCGCGAGCGAATACACGATCTCGTGGCGCTCGCGGATCACCAGATAGGCGGACAGCTGCGTGGTCGCGGCCACCTCGGGCAGCACGTCGCGCGCCCCCGACATCAGGTCCGACGCGCCGAGCGCGGCGGCCGCCAGCGTCAGGAACGGCACGCCGAGCCGATGCGCGTCGTCCGCCGCCACCAGCATGCCGGCCTGCTCGAGCGTGGCGATCAGGCGCATCAGCGTGACGCGGTTCACGCCGATCCGGCGCGCGGCCTCGCTGACGTTGCGCGTGCTGCCGCCTTCGGCCACGAAGCGCAGCAGGCGCAGCGAGCGTTCGACGGCGCTCGTCGTGTCGGCGGGGCGTTCCAGGGGGGCGGTCATGAGCGGGCCGGGGGGCGGTGAAAGAGGACCGACATCATGCCAGAGGAACGGTCCAGGCATCGTAGCCGTATACCCAGTCGGCATTGCCGCCTTCCTTGAGCCAGTTGTTGCCGCGCGAGCCGATCTGGATGCGCGCGGTGCGCTCGCGGCGCGCGGCCTCGTATCGCGCGAGCGAGGCCGCAAGCGTGACCGGCGTGGCCGCCTCGAGCGTGCGCGACAGCACCACCGCGTCCTCGATCGCCATGCCGGCACCCTGTGCCATGAACGGCATCATCGGGTGGCAGGCGTCACCGAGCAGCGTGAAGCCGCCCTCGCTCCAGCGCGGCAGCGGATCGCGCAGGTACAGCGCGGAGGCGAGCACCGTGTCGCATGCGGCAAGCAGCGCGCGCGCGTCATCGTGGAAGTGGCGGTAGGCGTCGCGCAGGGCATCGGGGTCGCCCGGGGTGGTCCACGATTCATGGGTCCAGTCGGTCTGGCCGGTGGTCGCGAAGATGAACACGTCGCGGCCGCGATTGAGCGGGAAGGTGACGATCTGCGATTCGGGCGACGGCCCCCACCACTTCACGAAGGCGCCGACGTCGTTGCCGCGGATCCGTTCGACCGGCACCACGGCGCGATACGACACCACGCCGGTGAACTGCGGCCGATCCTCGCCGAACACGAATTCGCGCACGCGCGAGTGGATGCCGTCGGCACCGATGACCAGATCGAAATCGTAACGACTGCCGTCGGCCAGTTCGATCGCCGCGCCGGTGCCGGCTTCGGCGCCGGCCTCGCTCCGATCTCGGGCGAAGCCGCTCACGCGCGCGCCCAGGCGCAGCCGCTCGCCGGGAATCGCCTGCACCAGCGCATGCACCACGTCGGCGCGGTGCATCGTCAGTTGCGGCGCGCCGTACTTGCGCTCGGCCTCGTCCGACATCGGCAGGTGCGAGGTCACCTCGCCGGTGTCCCAGGTGCGGCTGATGCGGGCGCTCGGGCGCGCGGCCGTCTCGCGCAGCCGTTCGCCGACGCCCAGCCCGTCGAGCGCGCGCACCGCGTTCGGCGTCAGGTTGATGTCGGCGCCGACCCGCCCGAACGCTTCCGCCTGCTCGAACACCGTGACCCGATGCCCCGCGCGTTCCAGCGCGATCGCCGCCGCCAGCCCGCCGATGCCGCCACCCGAAATTCCGACCTTCAACATGACTCTGCTCCCCGTGATAGTTCAAAAATGAACGACATGTCAATAAAATGAACTGGGCGGATTGTCGGTGCATTTATTTTTGGCCGCAACGCCTTTTTCGGATCGGAAAAGCGGGTGCGATGCGTGCCGACGCGCGCCGTGCACGGTGTTGCGCCGTCGTCGGTATTTTCCCCTAGCGGTTTCGAAATCATTTTTTTCCAGCCGCCGGCGTGGCTTAAAATTGACCATATACGAATCGATGTTCCTTTGGCGGAACAAAAGCCGCGAGGAATTCGTGATGTCAGTTCAACCGCAACTTGGCGACAGAAACCCCATGGACATGAAGGTCGAGGTGGGCAGTGCAGCAGGAGCCGGCGGCGCCGGCGCGTCGAATGGCTTGACCATGGGTTCGATCGTGGCGCGCATGGAGCGGCTGCCCGGCAACGCCATGCAGGTGCGCGCGCGCGTGCTGATCGGTTGCGCGACGTTCTTCGACGGTTTCGACGTGATCGCGATCGCGGCCTCGCTGCCGATGCTGATCGCGAAGTGGCACCTGACCCCGTCGCAGATCGCGTTTCTGATCGCGGCCGGCGCGGTGGGCCAGCTGATCGGCGCGCTCCTGTTCCCGGCGCTCGCCGAGCGTCACGGCCGGGTGCGCACGATCGCGTGGAGCTCGGGGATCATCGGCGTGACCAGCATCGCGTGCGGCTTCGCGCCGTCGTATGCGGTGTTCGTGGCCTTGCGCGCGGCGCAGGGCGTGGGCCTCGGCGGCGAGCTGCCGGTGGCGGCCGCCTACATCAGCGAGATCACGCGCGCGCACGGCCGCGGCCGCTTCGTGCTGCTGTACGAAATCATCTTCCCGATCGGCCTGCTGGTGTCGAACGCGCTGGGCGCGTGGCTGGTGCCGGTGTTCGGCTGGGAGATCATCTATTTCCTCGGCGGCATTCCGCTGATCCTGTTCTTCACGCTGCGTCGCCTCGTGCCGGAGTCGCCGCGCTGGCTCGGCCAGCGCGGCCACATGACGGAGGCGGCCGCCTCGATCGCCGCCTTCGAGGCCAGCGTGAAGACGCCGCTGCCGCCGCTGCCGGAAAGCGACGCGGTGGCCCACGCGCGGATGGCGGTGAAGCATCCGAAGCGGACCGTGCGCGACCTGTTCGGCCCGCTGTACCTGAAGCGCACGATTTCCGTGGCGATGCTGTGGATGACCTGCGGCGTGATCCAGTACGGCCTGCTGACCTGGCTGCCCACCATCTACAGGACCGTGTACCACGCGCCGCTGCAACTGGCGCTGAACCTCACGGTGGGCGCGTCGGTGCTCGGCGTGGTGGGCTCGCTGATCTGCGCGCTGGTGGTGGACAAGGTCGGCCGCAAGCCGGTGATCAACGTGTCGTTCGTGTTGTGCGGCATCGCGCTGTTCTGTGCGGCGGCGTTCCACGACAGCTCGGTGTACGTGGTCGGCACCTTCTGCGCGCTGTCGTTCGGCCTGCTCGGCTGCGGCTTCATCACCGCCTACGTGTACACGCCCGAGCTGTATCCCACCAGCGTGCGCGCGCTCGGCTGCGGGGTGGGCAGCGCGTGGCTGAAGATCGCCGCGATCGCCGCCCCGGCACTGGTGTCGAAGACGATCACGAGCAACATCAGCGTGGCCTTCTACGCATTCGGCGCGGTGCTGGTGCTGGCCGCGGTCGTGATCCACCTGCTCGGCATCGAGACTCGGGGCCAGGTGCTCGAACAACTCGAAAACTGACCAACCCATGCAACGAGGAGCCATGCCGGCGATGTCCGATACCCCTGCCGATGCGGTGCTGATCACCGTGTTGCTGAAGCACGACCAGTCCAACAATCTCGACGCGATCCAGACGAAGCTCAAGGAAGCCGACTGGTGGGAGCGTTTCCCGCCGGAAGGCGTGCGCGTCGTGTCGTGGACCGTGGCGATGGGCTTCGGCCAGATCGTCACGCTCGAAGTGCCGCCGCGGCTGCTGCCGCTGGTCAACGTGGAACTGGAGCGCTCCGCCTGGGGCGTGTTCCGCACCGAGTGTTATCCCGCTTACGATTTTCTGCCGGTTCGCGAACGGATTCGCGAACGGGTTCGCCATGGAGGCAAATGATGGATCGATACCTGGAGCCGCATCAGGCGCGGCAGCGTCCCCCGACGCAATACGAAAACCTGCTCGGCGACGCGATCGAGCGTGCCTTCGGGCAGGGCATCACGGCGCTGCCCGCGCTCGTGGACTACCTGAACGCGTTCGGGCCGCGCGCCCAGAACGCCGACGCCTGGACGGAAGAGAACTTCCGTGCCGAGATGGCGCGCCTCGCGCAATGACGCGGCGATCCCCCACATTCCGGAGAACCTCATGAATACGGAACAGAAAGACGATGTCGATGACGTGCTGCAACGCGGGCTGCGGAATCTCTGGTACCCGATCTGCCCGTCGTCGTTCGTGAAGCAGGAGCCGGTGTCGCTGCGCCGCCTCGGTCGCAAGCTGGTGTTCTGGCGCGACGTGGACGGCACGCCGTACGCGCTCGAGGATCACTGCCCGCACCGCGGCGCGCCGCTCTCGCGCGGCGTGGTGCTCGGCGACCGCATCCAGTGCGGCTATCACGGCGTGCACGTGCGCCGCGACGGCGTGGTGACCTCGGTGCCGGGCAGCCCCGGCTGCAAGCTCGAAGGCTCGCGCGGCGCGCGCTCGTTCCACGTGCGCGAGGCGGCCGGCGTGCTGTTCCTCTACAACTCGGCCGAGAACGTCGACGAACCGCCGCCGCTGGTGCTGCCCGAGGAACTGACGGGCGCCGAATTCTCGTCCTTCCTCTGCTACACGGAATGGAAGGGCGACTACCGCTTCGTGCTCGACAACGTGATGGATCCGATGCACGGCGCGTATCTGCACAAGCAGTCGCACTCGATGGCCGAGGGCGAGATCAGCGCCACCTTCACGATCCGCGACACCGATCGCGGCTTCGTGTTCGAGAAGGTCGGCCAGCGTGACGTGAACTTCGACTGGACCGAATGGGCCGATACGGGCCTGCACTGGATGCGCCTGGAGATTCCGTATCCGAAGACGGGCGGCCCCGGCGGCAACTTCATCATCATCGGCAGCTACACGCCGATCACGCCGCACCTCGCAGCCGTGTTCCACTGGCGCGTGCGCAAGGTGGACGGCTGGCAGCGCGACACCTGGCGATTCCTGTATCGCAATCGCCTCGAGGCTCGCCACTGGGCCGTGCTCGAGCAGGATCGCGAGATCCTCGAGCACATGGAGCCGGACGCGAACCGCAACGAACACCTGTACCAGCACGACATGGGCCTGGTGCGCCTGCGTCGCCACCTGCGCAATCTCGCCAAGCAGCAGATCGAGAACGGGGCGACGCGATGAGCGTGACGCTGTCCGCCTCGCCGGCACCGGCCGTCGTGCCGGTGCACTGCGAGCAGGTGCCCGACGCGGCGGGCGCCACCTGGAGCAACGCGCTCGTGATCGGCAACCAACTCGTGATGTCGGGCATGACCGCGCATCCGGCCACGCGCGAGGCCGCGGGCGGCCTGTCCGCCTACCAGCAGACGCGCGTGGTGCTCGACAGGATCCGCGCGCTGGTGGAGGCGGCCGGCGGCCACATCGGCGGCATCACGAAGCTGGTGGTGTACGTGACCGACATCGCCGACAAGGGCGAGGTCGGCCGCGCGCGCCGCGATTTCTTCGCCGAGCAGGTGGCGCACGGCGCGCCTTATCCGTGTTCGACCCTGGTCGAGGTATCGGCTCTGGTGTTTCCCGAGCTGTGCGTCGAGATCGAAGCCAGCGCGCGGCTCGACGTCGCGCGCGCGGCGCACACGTAAAGAGACACGACGATGAGCAACCAACCGGCCCATACCGCACTCGTGCGCATGCTGCGTCACGAGGCACCGGGCATCATGAGCATCGAACTGGTGCCCCCGCGCGGCGAACGCTTCCCGACGTTCGAGCCGGGCGCGCACATCGACCTGCATCTGGCCAGCGGGCTGGTGCGCAGCTATTCGCTGCTGAACCCGGCCAGCGAGACCCACCGCTACGTGGTGGGCGTGCAGATCGACCCGAAGGGGCGCGGCGGCTCGCGCTTCATTCACGAGAACTTCCGGGTGGGCATGAGCGTGGGCCTGTCGGCGCCGCGCAACCTGTTCGCGCTCGACGAGACGGCCGAGCACAGCGTGCTGATCGCAGGCGGCATCGGCGTCACGCCGATCCTGTGCATGTATCGCCGGCTCGTGGAACTGGGCCGCCCGGTACACATGCTGTACTGCGCCCGCAGCGAGGACCACGCGGCGTTTCTCGACGAGCTGCGCAGCTTCGGCGGCGCGCTCGACCTGCATTTCGACGCGGACCACGGCGGCCGACCCGTAGACCTGACGGCCTATCTGGCCGAGGCACCGGCCGGCGCGCACGTGTATTGCTGCGGTCCCGCGCCGATGCTCGACGCCTTCGATCGGGCCTGCGAGGCGGTGGGCATCGAGAATCGCCACGTCGAGCGCTTCGCGGCGGTGCCGCAGGCGCAGCCGGCGGCGAGCCACGGCTATCAGGTCGAACTCGCGCGCAGCCGGCGCACGGTGGAAGTGGCGAGCGGGCAATCGCTGCTCGATTCGCTGCTCGCCGCCGGCGTGGACGTCGACCACAGCTGCATGGAAGGGATCTGCGGCTCGTGCGAGACACGTGTGCTGTCCGGTTGCCCCGATCATCGCGACTCGGTGCTCAGTGCCTCGGAGCGCGCCGGCAACACGGTCATGATGATCTGCGTGTCGGGCTGCAAGGGCGAGAAGCTCGTGCTCGATCTCTGAGCACGCAGCGGCGCTCGGCGGCGGCCCGCCGCGCCGCCGCCGAGGGTTCGGCCCGTCGCGGTAGCGGCCCCTGGCCCGAATCGCGACCGGGCCGTGCCTTCGCGCTATCATCTGTCATCTTTTCCACTGCAATCCTGCCGAACATGGCGCGAGCAACCACCCCAGGCAATGCAAGACGGCCCCGCGCCGACCACACGGTCGAGGCGGACCTCGACGCGGCAGCGCCGCCGACGGGCGCCGTTCCCGACAGCGCGGGCGAGGACGAGGCGAGCGCCGGTCCGGCCTATTCCGTGCCCGGGCTCGAGCGCGGGCTGCGGATCCTGGCCGAGTTCTCGTCGCGCGAGCCGGTGCTGGGCGCGCCCGAGCTGTCCAGACGCATCGGCATTCCACGTACCACCACCTTCCGCCTGCTGCAGACGCTCGAATCGCTGGGCTTCCTCGAACGCGCGCCCGGCGATCGCCGGTTCAAGCTCGGCGTGGCGATCCTGCGGCTCGGCTTCGAATACCTGAATTCGCTCGAGCTGACCGATTTCGGCCAGCCTGTGCTCGACTGGCTGCGCGACGACACCGGCTTCAGCGCGCATCTGCTGATCCGCGATCAGCGCGACGTGGTGTTCGTGGCCAAGGCGCAGACGCGCGACCCGATGTTCAGCTCGGTGAAGGTGCACGTCGGCACGCGCCTGCCCGCGCACGCCACCGTGCACGGCCAGGTGCTGATGGGCGACATGACGCTGGCCGAGCTGCGCAGCCTGTATCCGGAACGCGAGCTGTCGCGCTTCACGGAGCGCACGCCGGCCACCGTCGACGACCTCTACCAGCGCATTCGCGCCACCGCGGCGCAGGGCTATGCGCTCAGCGAAGCCTCGTTCGAGCGCGGCATTTCCGCGATCAGCGCGCCGGTGCGCGACCACACGGGCCGCATCGTCGCCGCGCTGACCGTCACCGTGCCGCGCTCCGACATCGGCGAGGCCGAACGCGCGCCGCTCGTGGCCCGCACCTGCCAGGCCGCGCTCGACCTCTCGTCGCGCCTCAACTACCGCCCGCGCGTCGGCGATCCCACGCTGTCCTACGCCCACGTCTGACGCGTGCCGCGACGGCGCATGTGCACCGTCGCGTGTCCGATGATCAGAACGAGTGGTGGATGCCCGACAGCACGATGGTCTGGTTGCGTCCGCCCGACACGCCCGCCGTGAAGAACGCCGCGTTGGCGTTGCTGTTGGCGTGCTCGACCATCACGTTCACGTAAACCTGGGTGCCCTTCGACAGCGCGTAGTTGTCACCGATCTCGAGCATCGACCAGCGGCGGCCCGCCAGCGTGGTGGTGGATGCGCCGCCCGCCACGCTGTTGAACGGCGTGAACTGGTAGTTCGCGCCCACGTCGCAGCTCTGGTAAAGATCCGAATAGCCGGCCGACTGCAGCTTCACGCGCGTGTACACGCCGTGCAGCAGCAACTTGCCGATCTGGTAGGACAGCCCCGCACCCATGTTCTCGACCTTGGCCGCCGTGTAGTTCGCCGCGGCCACACCCTGGAAGCTCGTCATGCCGGTGGTGACGATCGACGGTGTGCGGTTGCTCTCGTTCGAGTACACCGCGCCGGCCTTGAAGGCACCGCTCGCGTAGGTCAGCGTGAGGCCGTAGTTGCGGCCCGAGGCAAAGTTGGTGGTGTTGCCCAGGCCCATCATCGCGCCTACCGTGAAGCCGTGGTAATCCACCGACCGGAACTTCACGGAATTGTCGAATGGCACCACGCCCGTATCGGCCAGCTCGTCGAGGTTGCCGGGATGGAACGCGAACCAGCTCTGCGCCTGATAGGCCGTGCTGAACGGGCCGAGCACGTCGAAGTTGAACGGCGTCTGATGGCCGAGCGTGAGCGTGCCGACGCGGTTCTGGCTCAGGCCCACGTAGGCCTGACGGTTGAACTCCACGCCCGCCTTCGCGAAGCTGCCGGTGTTGGTGTAGAAGCCGTTCTCGAGCCGGAACACCGCGCGCCAGCCATTGCCGAGATCTTCCGTGCCGAGCAGGCCCCAGCGGTCCGGCTGCATGTTGCCCTGTTCCTCCATCCACTTCGAATGTCCGGTCACGTTGCTGACATACGCAACGCCCGCATCCAGGCTGCCGTACAGCGTGACGCTGCTCTGCGCCGACGCTGTCGCGCTTACCACAAGACCTGCCACCCCGGCGGCAATGATGCGCTTCACGATTCGCACTCCTAATATCTGATTGTACGGTTGGGTCTTCGTCTTTTTTTCGTCGTGCCGCCCGAGTGGAAAGGGAGGCGCGTCGGTTCACGGAGATCGAGTTGGTTCCTTGCAGAATTGTTTCATATAAGGAACAACGTATCTCCTATGGAAATTATATTGAGATGGAAGCGCGGACAAAAAAAGCTTTTCGATCGGGCCTACCCCGAGTTGCGCGGCGGCGACAGCATGCGAAAAGCCCTGCCTATATGTAGCGAACACGATTCCTGGTGCTCGTCCCCGTGTTTTCCCTGAGCCCGGAAAATTTCTTTTTGTCGCGAACGCGGCAACCTTATAATGACCACATATAAACCAGCGTTCCTTATGTGGAACAACCAATCGGAGGCAGCGTGAATCTCCCAACCTTGCGGGATACGGACGGCAGGCTCGACGCACGACGCGTGATCGTGACCGGCGGCGCGCGTGGCCTGGGTGCCGCCTTCGTCGCGGCGCTGGCCTCGGCCGGCGCGCGGGTGGTGTTCGGCGACGTGCTGCACGAGGAGGGCGTCCGACTGGCCGCGCGGCTCGGCGGGCACGTGCACTTCGTGCCGCTCGACCTGGCCGACGAGGCGAGCATCGCCGCCTTCGTGGCCGAGGCCGCGCAGTGGCTCGGCGGCATCGACGCGCTCGTCAACAACGCGGCCATCACGAATTCGGGCGGCCGGCTGGCCGAGGACCTGGGCGTCGACACCTGGGACGCGGTGATGAACGTGAACGTGCGCGGCAGCTGGCGCATGAGCGTGCACGCGCTGCCGTACCTGCGCGAGTCGGCCGGCGCGGCCGTCGTGAACATCGCGTCGGACACCGCGCTCTGGGGCGCGCCGAAGCTGCTCGCCTACGTCGCGAGCAAGGGCGCGGTGATCGCGATGACGCGCTCGCTCGCACGCGAGTTCGGCGCACACGGCATCACCGTGAACGCGGTGGCACCCGGGCTGACGGAAGTGGAGGCGACCGAATACGTGCCGGCCGAACGGCACGCGCATTACCGGGCAGGGCGGGCGATCGAGCGCGCGCAGGTGCCCGCCGACGTCACCGGGCCGGTGTTGTTCCTGCTGTCCGACGCGGCGCGCTACATGACGGGACAGGTGCTGCCGGTCAACGGCGGCTTTGTGATGAACTGACTTCGCCCTCGAGCGAATCCATTAGGAGAATGAAGATGGCCGATGCCGACATCGAACGCAAATCGTGGGACCAGCCCGACGACGCGAGCTTCGGGCAGTGGATGGAGGCGCGCGTCGCGCGCTTCGCCACGCGCCGCTACGACTGGGACGCGCTGAAGTTCCAGGCCGACTACGACCCGAAGTATCGCCGCGCGCAGATGCGATACGTGGGCACCGGCGGCACCGGCGTGGCGAAGGACGTGAACACCGTGCCGGCCGGCGGCTTCACGTTCTCCACCATGGTGATTCCGGCCGGCAACGTGGGCCCGAGCCACATCCATGCCGACGTCGAGGAAATCTTCTTCGTGCTGCGCGGCAGGATGAAGGTGATCTGCGAGCGCGACGGCGAGACCTGGGAGTCGGTGCTCGGCGAGCGCGACCTGATTTCGGTGCCGCCCGGCGTGTATCGCACCGAAATCAACGTCGGCGAGGAAGACGCCCTGATGTGCGTGATGCTCGGTTCGCCGAAGCCGATCACGCCGACCTATCCGCCCGATTCGCCGCTCGCGAAGATCAAGCGCGATCTCGCGAAGTAAGAGGCCGCTCATGCTCGACCAACCTCGCCGATCCGGCCTGCCGGATGCGCCGCCCGAATTCGGCGCCCGTCTCGAGGCATTCCCCGTGCGCCGGATCGACGTCGCGCCGGCGCGTGCGCTCGCCTATCGCGAAGCCGGCGCGCAGCACGGAGGCGGCGTGCCCGTCGTGCTGCTGCACGGCATCGGCTCCGGTTCGGCATCGTGGGTGCGGCAGCTCGAGGCGCTCGGTGCGTCGCGACGCGTGCTGGCCTGGGATGCGCCCGGTTACGGCGATTCCGCGCCGGTCTCGCCCGCCTCGCCGCAGGCCGACGACTACGCCGACGTGCTGGCGGCCTGGCTCGATGCGCTGGGCGTCGGGCGCTGCGTGCTGGTGGGACATTCGCTCGGCGCGATCGTGGCGGCCCGTTTCGCCGCCTCGCATGCGGGGCGCGTGGCGGGCCTGCTGCTGCTGTCGCCGGCCGGCGGCTACGGCGCGGCCGATCCGGCGCTGCGCGCCCGCAAGCGCGACGCACGCCTCGCGATGCTGGCCGAGCTGGGCCCGCTCGGGCTGGCCGGGCAGCGCAGCGGCAACATGCTGTCGGCCGCCGCGAGCGAGGCCGCGCGCGGCTGGGTGCGCTGGAACATGGCGCGCATCGTGCCGGCCGGCTACGCGCAGGCCACGCATCTGCTCGCCAATGCCGATCTGGCGTCGGACCTCGCGCCGTATTGCGGCCCCGTGGCCGTGGCGGTGGGCGCCGAGGATGCGATCACGCCGCCCGACGCCTGCGCGCGCATCGCCGCGGCGGCCGGCGTGCCGTTGCAGTCGATCCCGGGCGCGGGTCACGCCGGCTACATCGAGGCTCCCGCGGCCTACGACGCCCTGATCGACGGATTCGCGCGGCGCTGGGCGCCGGGTGTCCGGCCGGCGGAGGCGCGCGCATGAGCACCCTCGCCACGGATCGCCCGGGCGGCGACGCGCCGGCCGCCGCCGAGCTCAACTACCTGGTGCCCGGTCTCGATCGCGGCCTGCGCATCCTCACCGAATTCTCGGCGCGCGAGCCGGTGCTGGGCGCGCCCGAACTGTCGCGCCGCCTCGGCATTCCACGCACCACGGTATTCCGGCTGCTGCAGACGCTCGAGTCGCTCGGCTTCATCGAGCGCGCCAACGGGGAACGCAACTACCGGCTCGGCGTGGCCGTGCTGCGCCTCGGCTTCGAATACCTGAGCTCGCTGGAGCTGACCGACCTGGGCCTGCCGCTGATCGAGGCGCTGCGCGACCGCACCGGCCTGTCGACCCACATCGTGATCCGCGATGGCCGCGACGTGGTGTTCGTGGCCAAGGCGCAGAGCCAGGCGCCCGTGTTCAACGCGGTGAAGGTCAACGTCGGCACGCGCTTGCCCGCGCACGCCACGACCCACGGCCACGTGCTGATGGGCGACCTGACGCTCGACGAGCTGCGCGTGCTGTACGCGGGCATCGCGCTCGAGCGCTTCACCCGGCACACGCCGGGCACCGTCGACGAGCTGTTCGAGCGCGTGCGCGCCGATGCCGAGCAGGGCTACGCGACCAGCGAGTCGTCGTTCGAGCACGGCATTTCGGTTGTCAGCGCGCCGGTGTACGGCGACACGGGGCGGATCGTGGCGGTGGTCACGGCCACCGTGCCGCGCGCCCACTTCGATGCGGCATTGCCCGCCAGCGGCCTGATCGACGCGGTGCGCGACACCGCGCTGGCACTCTCGCAGCGGCTCAACTACCGGCCGCCCGCGCAACATCGCTTGTTGACTGCTTTGGAAAACTGAATGATTCAGATCGATCTCTCCGGGCAGGTGGCCGTGGTGACGGGCGGTTCGTCCGGCATCGGGCTCGCCGCCGCCCGTCTGTTCCTGCAGGCCGGCGTGTCGGTGGCCATCTGCGGCCGCAGCGCGGCACGCCTGGCCGACGCGGAGCGCGCGCTGCGCGACGCGTTTCCCGACGCGAAGCTGCTGGCCGCGCGCTGCGACGTGCTCGATGCCGCCGACGTGGCGCATTTCGCCGATGCCGTGCGCACCGCGTTCGGCCGCGTGGACATGCTCGTCAACAACGCGGGCCAGGGCCGCGTGTCCACCTTCGCCGACACCAGCGACGATGCCTGGCGCGAGGAGCTGGACCTCAAGTACTTCAGCATCATCCGCCCGACGCGCGCCTTCCTGCCGCTGCTCGAGGCGTCGCCGCACGGCGCCGTGGTGTGCGTGAATTCGCTGCTCGCGCTGCAGCCCGAGCCGCACATGGTGGCCACCTCGTCGGCGCGCGCCGGTGTGCTGAACCTCGTCAAGTCGCTGGCCGTGGAGCTCGCGCCGCGCCACGTGCGCGTGAACTCCATCCTGATCGGCATCGTGGAGTCGGGGCAGTGGCGTCGCCGCCACGAGCAGCAGGCCCGGCCGGGCCAGAGCTGGGATGACTGGACCGGCGAGCTGGCACGCCAGAAGAAGATTCCCCTCGGGCGCTTCGGGCGCCCCGAGGAAGCCGCACAAGCCCTTTTTTATCTGGCCACGCCGCTGTCGTCGTACACGACCGGCAGCCACATCGATGTTTCCGGAGGCGTAGCACGTCATGTCTGATTCCACCACCGTCGGCGAACTGATCGCCGCCTTCCTCGAACAATGCGGCGTGCAGACCGCGTTCGGCGTGATCTCGATTCACAACATGCCGATCCTCGACGCGATCAACACGCGCGGCAGGATCCGCTATGTCGGCGCGCGCGGCGAAGCCGGCGCGCTGAACATGGCCGACGGCCTGGCGCGTGTCTCGGGCGGTCTGGGCGTGGCCTTCACCAGCACCGGCACCGCCGCCGGCAACGCGGCGGGCGCGATGGTCGAGGCACTCACTGCCGGCACCGCGCTGCTGCACGTGACCGGGCAGATCGAGACGCCGTATCTGGATCAGGATCTCGCCTACATCCACGAGGCGCCCGACCAGCTGACGATGCTCTCGTCGATCTCCAAGGCCGCCTACCGCGTGCGCTCGGTCGAGACCGCGCTGGCCACCGTCCGCGAGGCGGTGCGCGTGGCGCAGACGGCACCGAGCGGCCCGGTCAGCGTCGAGATCCCGATCGACATCCAGGCCGCGCGCATCGAATGGCCGGCCGATCTGGCCGCGCCGCACGTGAGCCTGCCCACCCACGACACGCAGCGCGTGGCGCAGCTGGCCGACGCGCTGGCCGGCGCGAAACGCCCGCTGCTGTGGCTCGGCGGCGGCGCGCGCCATGCCCGCGCGCAGGTCGAGCGCCTGGTCGGGCTCGGCTTCGGTGTGGTGACGAGCGTGCAGGGCCGCGGCGTGCTGCCCGAGGATCATCCGGCCACGCTCGGTGCGTTCAACGTGCAACCGAGCGTCGAGGCGTTCTATCGCGGCTGCGACGCGATGCTGGTGGTGGGCTCGCGCCTGCGCGGCAACGAGACGCTGAAGTACAGGCTCGCGCTGCCGCAACCGCTGTATCGCGTGGATGCCGACGCGCTGGCCGACAACCGCGGCTATCGCAACGCGCAGTTCGTGCACGGCGACGCGGCCGCGGTCCTCGACGATCTGGCCACGCGACTCGAAGGTCGCCTGAAGGTCGATCCGGCCTTCGCGCGGGATCTGGCCGCCACCCGCGAGGTGGCGGTGGCCGAGACCGGCAAGGGCCTCGGCCCGTACCGCCAGCTCGTCGAGGCGCTGCAGCGCGCGGTGGGCCGCGATTTCAACTGGGTGCGCGACGTCACGATCTCGAACAGCACCTGGGGCAACCGCATGCTGAAGATCTTCGAGCCGCGCGCGGGCGTGCATGCGCTGGGTGGCGGGATCGGGCAGGGCATGCAGATGGCGATCGGCGCGGCGCTGGCCGGCACCGCGGCCAGGACCGTGTGTCTGGTCGGCGACGGCGGCCTGATGGTGAACGTGGGCGAACTGGTCACGGCGGTGCAGGAAGGCGCCAACATGATGATCGTGCTGATGAACGACCAGTGCTACGGCGTGATCCGCAACATCCAGGACGCGCATTACGGCGGCCGCCGCTGCTACGTGCAGCTGCACCAGCCCGAATTCGCCCGGTTCTGCGCGAGCTTCGGCATGAAGCATCTGCGCCTGTCCTCGCTCGATCAGGCCGAGGCCGTGATCCGCGAAGGGCTGGCGGTCCAGGGCCCGGTGATGCTGGAAGTCGACATGCTGTCGATCGGCTCGTTCGCGACCGCGTTCGCGGGGCCGCCGGTGAAGAAGGAGGAATCCGCAGATGCATGAGCACGCATTCACGCCCGGCGCCCGCGTCGAGGTGGCGATGATCGGCTTCGGCGCGATCGGGCAGACCGTGTATCGCGCGGTGGCGGCCGATCCGCTGGTGCGGGTGGCGCAGGTGGTGGTGCCCGCGCACCAGATCGACGCGGTGCGCGCGGTGACCGGCCCCGAGGTGGAGGTGGTCAGCGCCGTCGCGGCGCTCGCGCGGCGTCCGCGCTTCGCGCTCGAATGCGCGGGCCACGGCGCGCTGATCGACCACGTGGTGCCGCTCCTGAAGGCCGGCACCGATTGCACGGTGGCCTCGATCGGCGCGCTGTCCGACCTGTCGCTGCTCGACGCGCTGGAGTCGGCGGCCACCGAGGGCAACGCCACGGTCACGCTGCTGTCCGGCGCCATCGGTGGCATCGACGCGCTCGCCTCGGCCAGGGAGGGGGGCCTGGACGAGGTGCAGTACATCGGCCGCAAGCCGCCGATCGGCTGGCTCGGCACGCCGGCCGAGGAACAGTGCGACCTGCACGCGCTCGCCGAGGCGCGGGTGATCTTCGAAGGCAGCGCGCGCGACGCCGCGCGACTCTATCCGAAGAACGCCAACGTGGCGGCTACCGTGGCGCTGGCGGGCCTCGGGCTCGACCGGACCCGGGTGCGCCTGATCGCCGATCCGGGCGTGACGCGCAACGTGCACCGCATCGTGGCGGCCGGCGCGTTCGGCGAGATGTCGCTCGAGATGTGCGGCAGGCCGCTGCCCGACAACCCGAAGACTTCCGCGCTGACCGCCTACAGCGCGATTCGAGCGCTGCGCAACCGCGCCGCGCACTGCGTGATCTGAATCAGGAGCCCCGACATGTCAGACAAGGACATCATCGCCAGCCTGGTGCCGACCGACGAGATCTTCGTGGGCGGCGTGTGGAGGCGCGGCCGCGGCGCCGTGTTCGCGAGCCAGTACCCGGCCGACGGCTCGGTCAACGCCGAGATCACCACGGCCGATGCCGACGACGCGCGCGAGGCCGTCGAGGCCGCCGATCTGGCCTGGCGCCGGGCCGACTGGGCCGGGCTCAAGCCGCATCAGCGCGCGCTGGTGCTGTACCGCATCGCCGATCTGATCACCGCGCGCCACGAGGCGCTGGCGCAGCTGCAGCGCCGCGACAACGGCAAGCCGATCGGCGAGACCCGCGCGCTGGTGGCCAGCGCCGCCAACACCTTTCGCTACTACGCAGCCTGCCTGGAGACGCTCGACGAGGCGCTCACGCCCTCGCGCGGCGATTACCTGACGATGAGCGTGCACGAGCCGATCGGCGTGATCGCGGCGATCACGCCGTGGAATTCGCCGATCGCCTCCGACGCGCAGAAGCTCGCGCCCGCGCTGGCCGGCGGCAATGCCGTGGTGCTCAAGCCGGCCGAGGTCACGCCGCTGGCGTCGCTCGCGCTGGCCCGCATCTGCGAGGAAGCCGGCGTGCCGCCGGGGGTGCTGAGCGTGCTGCCCGGCAAGGGGTCGGTGATCGGCGACGTGCTGGTGCGCCATCCGCTCGTGAGGAAAGTGTCGTTTACGGGCGGCACCGAAGTGGGGCGCGGCATCGCCCGCATCGCGGCCGAGAAGCTGATGCCGGTGTCGCTGGAACTCGGCGGCAAGTCGCCTACCCTGGTATTCGCCGACGCCGATCTCGACCATGCGGTGAACGGCGTGCTGTACGGTATCTTCAGCTCGTCGGGCGAGGCCTGCATTGCCGGCTCTCGGCTGTTCGTCGAGCGCCCGATCCACGACGAATTCATGCGGCGGCTGGTGGCCAAGGCGCGCGAGCTGCGCGTCGGCGATCCGGCGCAGCCATCCACGCAGATGGGGCCGCTGATCACGGCCAGGCACCGCGAATCGGTGGAGCGCTACGTGGCGCTCGGGCTGGAGGAGGGCGGCCGGCTGCTGTGCGGCGGCGAGCGCCCGGTGGGCGACGGGCGCGAGCACGGCTATTTTTATCAGCCGACAATCCTGGCGGGCCTCGGCAACGGCGCGCGCATCTGCCAGGAGGAAATCTTCGGGCCGGTGCTGGTGGCGATGCCGTTCGACGACGAGGCCGCGCTGCTGGCCGAGGCCAACGACAGCGTGTTCGGCCTGGCCGCCGGCATCTGGACGCGCGACTACAAGCGCGCCTGGCGCGTGGCGCGCGCGCTCGAGGCCGGCACGGTATGGATCAACACCTACAAGCTGTTCTCGATCTCCACGCCGTTCTCCGGCTGGAAGGACAGCGGCATGGGCCGCGAGAAGGGCCGGCTGGGCATCCGTGAATACATGCAGCAGAAGAGCCTGTACTGGGGCTTGAACGACGCGCCGCTGGCGTGGGCGAATTGAGGGAGCAAGGCAACATGACGATTCTGGGCATCGAACAGATCACCTACGGCGTGGACGATCTCGACACCTGCCGCCGTTTCTTCGCCGACTGGGGCATGCGCGAGGTCGCGCACGACGCCGGCCGCGCGCGTTTCGAGACGCTGAACGGCTGTACCGTGCTGGTCGTGAAGGCCGACGACCCGTCGCTGCCGCCGGCGTTCGAGACGGGTCCGACGCTGCGCGAGGTCACCTGGGGCGTGGCTGACGCGGCCGATCTGGCGCGCTATCGCGAGCGCCTGGCCGGCGCGCCCGGCTACCACGCCGACGAGCGCGGCGTGGGCTGCATGGATCCGGCCGGCATGGCGATTCGCGTGGAGCTCACCCGCAAGCGGGCCGTGGACGTGAAGGGCTCGCCGTCGAACGTGTGGGGCGCCGCGCCGCTGCGCGTCGACACGCCGAGCCCGGTGTACGACCACGCCGAGCCGGTGGAGGTGGGCCATGTGGTGTTCTTCACGAACTGCCTGGCCGAACAGCAGCGCTTCTACGAGGAGCGGCTCGGCTTCGAGATGTCGGATCGCTACCCGGAGCGCGGCGCGTTCATGCGCTGCGCTCCGCACGGCGGCCACCACGACATCTTTCTGCTGGCGCTGCCGAACGGCAAGCAGGGCCTCAACCATGTGGCCTTCACCGTGCGCGACATCCACGAAGTGTTCGGTGGTGGTCTGCACATCAGCCGCTGCGGCTGGCAAACGCAGCTCGGCCCGGGCCGGCATCCGGTGTCGTCGGCGTATTTCTGGTACTTCAGGAATCCGGCCGGCGGGCTGATCGAGTATTACGCCGACGAGGACCAGCTCACGCCCGACTGGCAGCCGCGCGATTTCGAGCCGGGGCCGACCGTGTTCGCGGAATGGGCCGTGGACGGCGGACTGGACGGCCACACGCGCCGCCAGAAGAGCGCCGACGCGCCCGAAGGCGCGTTCATGACGGAACGCAAGTAGGCGCCCGACGTGGGCCGCAGCACCGTGGCTCGAACGACACGCAGATAGTCGGACATGAAGAACTTGACCATCAACGCACGGCTCGCCATCACCGTCGCGATTCTCGGGGTGATGGTGGTGATCGTCGGCGCGATCGGCCTGGCGGGCATGACCGTCGCCAATCGTGCGCAGGACGAGGCGTACCGGATGCACTTCCTGTCCGTGAACGCCCTGCGCAAGTCCGACGCGGCCATGTCGCGCGCGCGCTTCGGGCTGGACTGGGCGATCGCGAATCCGCAATCGCCGGAGCTGGCTGCCCAGCTCGACCGCTCCCGGCGGCTGTTTGCCGAGTCGGATCGCTGGTGGGCCGAGTTTCGCGCGCTGCCGAAGACACCCGAGCTCGCGGCGCTGAGCGCCGATCTGGCCGACAGGCGCGCGGCCGTGTTCTCGCAGGGCATCGATCAGCTGATGGCGGCGATCCGCGCCGGCGACAGCGGCTGGATGGACGCGGCGCGCGCGAAGCAGCTGATCGGACTGTACTCGGCGATGAACGCGAGTCAGGCCGCGATCGCCGCCTGGCTCGACGATCACGCGCTGCAGGCGAGCGAACGATCGAACGCGCGCTTCGCCGCGTTCCGGATCGTGTGCGCGGCGGCGATCGGGCTCGCGCTGATCGTGACGACCGCGGGCTGGCGTTCGCTGCGCCGCGCGATCGTGGCGCCGCTGCGCTCCGCCATGATGCAGTTCGCGACCATCTCGCGCGGCGATCTGACGGCCACCGTGGCGATGCATCGCGACGACGAGATGGGCGCGCTGCTGGCGAGCCTCGGCGCGATGCAGACGCAACTGCGCGCCACGCTGCAGCGCATTCGCGGCGGCGCCGATGCGCTGCAGCTGACCACCCGGGAAATCGCCGACGCCAACGTGGACCTGTCGCAGCGTACCGAGGAGCAGGCCGCGTCGCTGGCCGAGACGGCATCGGCCATGCAGCAGCTGGTGCAGACCGTGCACGGCAACGCCGAGCACGCCACGCAGGCGCGCGCGCTGGCCGGCGAAGCCGCGCAGGCCTCGGCGCGCGGCGAGCGCTCGGCCGTGCGCGCGGCCGACACCATGCGCGAGATCCGCGCGCAATCCACCGCGATGATGGACATCATCGGCACGATCGAGTCGATCGCCTTCCAGACCAGCATCCTGGCGCTGAACGCCGCCGTGGAAGCGGCGCGCGCCGGCGAGCAGGGGCGCGGCTTCGCGGTGGTGGCCAGCGAGGTGCGCACGCTCGCGCAGCGCTCGGCCACGGCCGCCCGGGAGATCGCCGGGCTGATCTCGGCCTCGGATGCGCGCATCGCGAGCGGCGCGGCGCTGGTGGAGGAAAGCCACGCGTCGATGCGCGAGATCGTGGCGGCCACCACGCAGGTGGATGCGCTGATCGGCGAGATCGCCGCCGCCTCGCGCGAGCAGAGCCGCGGCATCGAGCAGGTGGGGGTGGCCGTCGCGCAGATGGATCAGGTCACGCAGCAGAACGCCGCGCTCGTCGAACAGAACGCCGCGGCCGGCACCGAGCTGGCCGACCACGCGGCGGTGCTGAAGGCGCTGGTGGCGGATTTCCGGCTGTGAGTCGTCGAGCGTCCGGGCGCGTCGTCCGGCGCGCCACTTCCCCTTGCATGCCCCTCGACGCTGCAGCCTTGCTGCGGTGCAGATAAACTTGCCGGGCTGAAGCTGGCGCGCGCCGTGTCCGAAGGCTGCCGCGCCATGCCGCAATGCGGCGAAAGTCTTTCGTTCCGCTTGCGGTTTCCCGATTTTGTCGCCCCCTGCAGTCTGTTCCGACCGAATGGAGGATTCATCGTGGATGCAAAGAAAAGCGGCACGCTGTACGTTCTGCAAACCCGCCCGCCGGCGATCATCGCGCTGGCGTCCGACGGCTCGCACGAAGCCGTCGTGACCGATCTGACCTTCACGCCCGACGGCATCAAGGTGGACGCCGAGAACGGCGTGATCTACTGGTCCAACATGGGCAGCGGCGTGCACCTGATCGATTCCGATCCGGCTGCCGGCGCGGTGCCGCCCAACGACGGCACGATCGAGTGCGCCAATCTCGACGGCAGCGACCACCGCGTGCTGGTGGCCTCGGGCCTGGCCGGCACGCCGAAGGAGCTCGCGCTCGACCTCGAAGGCGGCCTGATCTACTGGTGCGACCGCGAAGGCATGCGCGTGATGCGCGCGCGGCTCGACGGCTCGGACGTGACCGTGCTGGTCAAGACCGGCGAATTCCCGGCCGACACGGCCGACGCCACCCGCCACTGCGTGGGCATCGCGCTCGACAAGCCGCGCGGCCACCTGTACTGGACGCAGAAGGGCGCGCCCGATGCCGGCGAGGGCCGCATCTTCCGCGCCAGCCTGGACCTGCCGGCCGGCGCCGCGCCCGACGCGCGCCCGGACGTGGTGTGCCTGCTCGACAAGCTGCCCGAGCCGATCGACCTCGACATCGACACGCAGACGAACATCCTCTACTGGACCGACCGCGGCGACGACGCGCACGACGGCAACACGCTGAACCGCGCGCACGTCACGCCCGACGGCCTGGTCAACCACGAGGTGCTCGCGCACGGCCTGAAGGAGGGCATCGGCCTGTCGCTCGACGAGGTCGGCCGCCGCGCCTTCGTGACCGACCTCGGCGGCAACGTGCTCGAATTCGACATCGACACGGCCGAGAAATCGCACTTCACCTCGATCGCCCATCTCGGGCCGCTCACCGGCATCGACTACGTCGACGCCTGAGCGTGCTTCGGCCGCGAAGTCAGCGCCGGCCACGCGGCTGACCGACATCGTGCCCTGCGTGCCGCCGCCGGGCCGGCGCATCCGCCAGGTGGCCGGCACCGTGCGCATCGGGCTGGCCGAGGACATCGCCACCACCGCGCTGTCCGAATGCCTGCACGTTGCCACCATGCGGTGCCTCGATTCGGAAGGCGGCGTGCCGGCCGGGCTCGGGACGCCGCGGGTGCGCGACGGCATCTGCGCTGCTGCACCGCGCAACGAGGCGGCAGCCGCCGTCGTCGCCATGCTCAGGGGCGGCGTGCCGGCCGCGTGATCCGGCACGTTCGCTACCGTTTACCCTTCGTTTCGTTCGAGATCGACCCCGTTGCACGCGAAAACGGGATGCGATACCTATCGCCGATTCGACCGGGATTGGGTGCATCGGGTGCACCTAAATACGCTTGTATTTTCTCCATTACTAATAAAAAAGTCACAAGTCATGTGACTCCAGGTGCCCTTATAACGCCGCCGTTATGCCCGGCCTAAGCCGTAGAATTGGAACCTCGCGCCGCTTGCTGCACACGCACATGCGCACCGCCGAGCGCCATCGAGGCGAATCCGGCGCAGCAGGCCCCGTCACCAACCGAGGAACGATCGAAGCTCGCCATGCAAAGCAAACCCATCCTTACCCTCGAAGAGATCACCCCGATCCTGGCCGCCGCACGCGCCGAGGCCGAACGCAATCAGTGGCACGTGGCGATCGCCGTGGTGGACGATGGCGGTCACCCGCTCGGCTTCCTGCGGCTCGACCACGCCTCGCCGGCCAGCGCCTACATCGCCACCGAGAAGGCACGCAGCGCCGCGCTCGGCCGTCGCGAAACCAGGCTGTACGAAGAGATGATCAACAACGGCCGCACCGCGTTCCTGTCGGCGCCGCTGTCGGGCACGCTCGAGGGCGGCGTGCCGGTGATCGTCGACGGGCAGGTGGTGGGCGCCGTGGGCGTGTCGGGCGTGAAGGCCGACCAGGACGCGCAGGTGGCCAAGGCCGGCGCGGCCGCGGTGGCCGGCGGCAAGCACTGAGCATCCGGTAACGAGCCAGGACCAGAGAGAACGGCCGGACCTCGCGGCGGGCGCCTCAGCCGCTTGCCATCGCGAGATCCGGGAATCGCAAGGGAGCACATCATGACGCAAATGAATCAGCGCGGCGGCCTGAAGATCGCCGCCAATCTCGAACAGTTCATCGAGCAGGAAGCCCTGCCCGGCACCGGCGTGGACAGCGCCGCGTTCTGGGCCGGCTTCGATGCGCTCGTGCACGACCTCGCGCCGAAGAATCGCGCGCTGCTGGCCGAGCGCGATCGCCTGCAGACCGAAATCGACGCCTGGCACCGTGCCAACCCCGGCCCGGTGCGCGACATGGCCGCCTATCGCGGCTTCCTCGAAAGCATCGGCTACATCGTGCCGGTGCCGGCCCAGGTGAAGGCGACCACCGAGAACGTGGACCGCGAGATCGCCGAGCAGGCCGGCCCGCAGCTGGTGGTGCCGCTGTCGAACCAGCGCTACGCGCTGAACGCCGCCAATGCGCGCTGGGGCAGCCTGTACGACGCCCTGTACGGCACCGACGCGATCCCCGACGCCGACGGCGCCGAGCGCGGCAACGCCTACAACCCGAAGCGCGGCGAGCGCGTGATCGCGTTCGCCCGCGACTTTCTCGATGCCGCCGCGCCGCTGGCGAGCGGCTCGCACGCCGATGCCACCGGCTACCGCGTGGAAGGCGGCAAGCTCGTGGTGACGCTGGCCGGCGGCAGCACCGGCCTGAAGGACGCGGCGCAGTTCATCGGCTTCCGGGGCGAGGCCGGCGCGCCCGCGGCCGTGCTGCTCAAGCACAACGGCCTGCACTTCGAGATCCAGATCGACGCGAACGGCGCGATCGGCAAGACCGACCGCGCCCACGTGAACGACGTGCTGATGGAAGCCGCGGTCAGCACGATCATCGACTGCGAGGATTCGGTGGCCGCCGTGGATGCCGACGACAAGGTGCAGCTGTATCGCAACTGGCTCGGCCTGATGGTGGGCAACCTGGAGGAGCAGGTGTCGAAGGGCGGCAAGACCTTCACGCGCCGCCTCAATGCCGACCGCGAATACACCGGCGCCGACGGCCAGCCCGTGAAGCTGCATGGCCGCTCGCTGCTGTTCATCCGCAACGTGGGCCACCTGATGACGAACCCGGCCGTCACGACCCGGGACGGCCACGAGATTCCCGAGGGGATTCTCGACGGCGTGGTGACCACGCTGTGCGCGCTGCACGACCGCAAGCACCAGCTCAATTCGCGCACCGGCTCGGTGTACATCGTGAAGCCGAAGATGCACGGCCCGGCCGAGGTGGCGTTCGCGAGCGAGCTGTTCGCGCGCGTGGAGGACCTGCTGGGCCTCACGCGCAACACCATCAAGATGGGCATCATGGACGAGGAGCGCCGCACCAGCGTGAACCTCGCCGCCTGTATCGCCGAAGCCGCGCCGCGGGTGGCCTTCATCAACACCGGCTTCCTGGATCGCACCGGCGACGAGATGCACACCTCGATGGAAGCGGGCCCGATGATGCGCAAGGGCGACATGAAGTCGAGCAAGTGGATCGCGGCCTACGAGCGCAGCAACGTGCTGGTGGGGCTGGCGGCGGGCCTGCGCGGCCGCTCGCAGATCGGCAAGGGCATGTGGGCGATGCCGGACCTGATGCACGCGATGCTGGAGCAGAAGATCGCGCATCCGAAGGCCGGTGCCAATACCGCCTGGGTGCCGTCGCCGACGGCGGCCACGCTGCACGCGCTGCACTATCACCAGGTGGACGTGCAGGCGGTGCAGCAGGAGCTCGAACGCACCGATCCGGCCGGCGTGCGCGACGCGATCCTCAACGACCTGCTGACGATCCCGGTGGTGGCCGAAGCCACGTGGAGCGAGAGCGAGCTGCAGGCCGAGCTGGACAACAACGCGCAGGGCATCCTGGGCTACGTGGTGCGCTGGATCGATCAGGGCGTGGGTTGCTCGAAGGTGCCGGACATCCACAACGTCGGCCTGATGGAAGACCGCGCCACGCTGCGGATCTCGAGCCAGCACATCGCGAACTGGCTGCGCCACGGCGTGGTGAGCGAGGCGCTCGTGCGCGCCACGTTCGAGCGCATGGCCGCGGTGGTGGACAAGCAGAACGCCGGCGATGCGCAGTACCGGCCGATGGCGCCGAACCTCGCGGGCTCGCTCGCGTACCAGGCCGCCACCGCGCTCGTGTTCGAGGGCGTGAAGCAGCCGAGCGGCTACACCGAGCCGCTGCTGCACAAGTTCCGGCTGGAACTGAAGGCGAAGGCCGCGTAAGCGGCGCCTGGCCACCGCCCCGCGGAATCGCCCGCGGGGCGGGGCACCGGCGATCCCCTCGCCGGTGCCGGCTCACTCGTGCAGGCCGTGCACCGTGTGAGGTTCGTGCGCGTCGTGCCGCGTGGCCATGCGCTCCAGCGACGCGCAGACATCGGCCAGCGTGTGCTCGAACAGGCCGAACAGGGCTGCCTGCTGTGGCCCGGACAAATTCCCGACATGCATCGCGACCTCCTCGTTGGAGAGCAGCTCCGCGAGCGCATGCAGTTGCGCGGTGCGGATCGCCGCTTCGTCGAGCGGCGCCCCGGCGTAGCGGGCGGAGGTGCCCGGGGGGCTCGCGAGGGGGACGTGATCGAGATCGAGATCGGGAGCGGCTGCTTGCGGGAAGGATGGATGGGTCATGGCTCGATTTGGGCGTGAGAAACGACTCCGCCATGTCGGCGCCGGGCGTGTTGGTGGAGAAGCCCGCTGCGGCTCGCGTCGATGGACCGGCGTGCACAGCCTTTCGGCGCGACCATGACGGCTGCTTGCTGACGGAGAAAGCGGTCGCCCAACCCGGGCCGCGATCGTGTGCGCGGAAGAAGAAGTTTACGGAGCGGGCCACGGCGGGGTCAACGCGGCAAAGTCTGAAAATGCGCGATCGAGGGCGGGGCGGGGCGATGTGTCTCAGGGGCTCGAGGGGGGGGCGCGCCCTTCGTCGTGCAATTCGGCGCCGAACTTGTTCCCTGCACACGCAAGCAGGTAATCTGCCGCTACCCACCCACGGAGCCCCCACGTGTTCCACCAAACCGAACTACGCGATCTGCTGCCGGGCCTGGTGCCATTTCCCACCGACGTGTTCGACGCCGAACAACCGTGGCTGGCCGATCACCTGCTGCCGCTGATTTCCATCGACCTGAACATCCTGAATCCTGAGCTGGCGGGCACGGTGGTCCACATGCTGTGCCCGATCGAACCATTCGAAGGCTACATCGGCGACGGCACCGAAGCCCATCACAACGCATTCACGGCACCCAACTGGTTCGCGTTTCGGCTGACGGACGACAATCGCTATCGCTTTCTCGGCAGCGAAGCCTATTTCCAGCGCGCGCCCGAACACGGCGATGCCTTCACGCGGAATTCGGATACCGAGGCACGCACGGCGGAAATGTTCGAGAGCTACGCCAGGGCCCGCGCCTACTTCGAGGCGAACGGGCGGCTTGCCAGCCATTCGCGATACGGCAAGGGCAAGCCGATCGAGCACGCCTACCTGGACCGGCTCGGCGGCGGCGGCGAATTCGAATATGGCGGCAACTGGGCCAACGGCCCGGACGTTCCCCCGGCGTTCCGGTTCGCGCTCGACGACATCGACCAGGGCAACGCGGCCGGCGAGGGCTCGGCCATCAGCCTGAACGGCAAGCCCCTGCTCTCCGTGGCCGAGGTGGCCGGCTACAACTGGTGCGCCGCGGGTGCGGACAGCATCCTGCTGTTCTACGAACCGGAGAGCCGCACGGCGCTGTTCACGTTCGACTGGTCGTGAGCGGCCGCGCGGCGCGTGGGCCCCGCGTGCCTCGAGTCAAGGGGCCTCGATCTGCGCGTTGGTGCGGCCCAGCACGGCGATCACGTTCTCGGCCGACATCGGCCGGCCCAGCAGGAATTCCTGCTGCGCCTCGGTTTCCACGCCCTCGGCCACGATCGTCAGATTGAGCGTGCGCCCCAGCGCCACGATCGCCGACACGATGGCGGCATCCTCGGAGTCGCGCACCGGCTCGCGGATGAAGCCGCGGTCGATCTTCAGCTCGCTCGCCGGCAGTTGCTGCAGGATGCGCAGGCTTTCGTCGGCATCGCGCATGGCGGTCGATTCGGTTACCTCCGGCGTCAGGCATTGCGGCTTGATGGCATGGCGCTTCGGCGCGTCGCGCACCGTGCGCGCCAGGTTCGCATGCGCGAACTGCAGGGCGGACGGGTTCACCGACATCGTCAGGTCCTGCGCGAGCTGCAGTTCCTCGTGCAGGTGGGCGTTCATCGAGGCTTCGAAGAAGCAGTCGATGTTGCGGCCCGAGGATTTCGCGTGATGCATCGCGGCGTCGGCGAAGGCGAGCAGGTCGTCCTTGTGATCGGCGTCGCTCGGATCCATCGCGATGCCGATGCTGGTCAGGATCACGAACGCGTCGCCGCCCACGCGCGCCGCGGTGTCCTGCGGGCGCAGCGTCGAGCGGAGGCGCGCGGCGATCTCGACCAGCAGCTGATCGCCGCTCCAGCGACGCGGTACGCGCTTCCATGCGCATGTCGAGCACGGACGTGATCAGCGCGATCGCGAGCACCGACATCGAGATGCTGATCACCACCCAGGCCAGCCAGCCGGTGTCGATGCCCTTGTTCACCGCGCCGCAGAGGCTGCCGAGCGGGAAATCGGCCGCGGCCATGCCCGTGTAGTGCATGCCGGCGATGGCGGTGCCCATCGCCAACGCGCCGCCGCACAGCCACCCGTGCGCGGCGCTGCCTTTCGCGCTGGAAATGCGGGCGGACATGTCGAGCGCGGTGTACGACGCCATGAAGGCGACCAGCAGCGAGAAAACGACGAGCACGCCGTCATCGGTGCTCGTCGGCATGCGGCGGAAAACGTTAAAACATGTCAAGAAATCGCATTCACCGGGATACGGAAAAATTTTGACCGGATTATAGCGATGCGCTGTGGTGCGCGAACTACGTGGCCATTGCGAAAACAAATCGAGTTGCGTTATAAACAAAAACCATTCTCAACATCTGCCGCATAGCCCGCCGCGCCGCACGAGCCCGTTCATGTCGACTGCAAAACCATCGAGTCAGCACGACGTGCAGATGCTGTACGGCGACCATCACGGCTGGCTCAAGGGCTGGCTGCAGCGCCGCCTCGGCAATGCAGCCGATGCCGGCGACATCGCTCACGACGTCTTCCTGCGCCTGATCGTCAAACCCGCCTCGCGCGGCTTTGCCACGCCGCAGGAGGCGCGCGCCTATCTGCGCGCGATGGCGCGCGGCATCTGTACCGACCAATGGCGCCGCCGCGAGGTGGAGCAGGCCTGGCTCGACACGCTGGCCGCCCAGGACGAGCCGTTCGAGCCGTCGCCCGAACACCGCGCGCTCGTGATCGAGACGATCCTCGAGATCGGCGGCCTGCTCGCCCGATTGTCCGACAAGGCCCAGCGCGCCTTCGTGCTGGCCCAGATCTACGGCTGCACCACGCCGGAAATCGCCACGCAACTCGCGGTGTCCGAGCGCATGGTGCAGAAGTACCTCGCCGGCGCGATGCTGCGGCTCGCGCTCGTCGACGCCGGGCTGGCGCAGCCGTGATCTCGCTGCCGCCCACTTCATGTCCCCGGAAACCGATCACGACCTGCGTGCCGACCACGCGAGCCTCGAACAGGCCGCGCAGTGGTACGCGACGCTGCACGCCGGCCGCGCGAGCGAGGCGCAGCATGCCGCCTGGGCCGAATGGATCGATGCGCGCCCCGCCAACCGGCAGGC
>JASLEG010000098.1 GCA_030151225.1 Burkholderia sp.
CCGGGCCACACGGTTCGCGGCACGTACTCGCAAGGTGGCGGCGTGCCCCACCTGATCGCCGTGCACCAGGACAAGTCGGGCGCGGCGCGCGACGTCGCGCTGTCGTACGCGGCGGCGAACGGCGGCGGCCGTGCCGGCATCATCGAGACGAACTTCCGCGAAGAAACCGAAACCGACCTGTTCGGCGAGCAGGCCGTGCTGTGCGGCGGTACCGTCGACCTGATCAAGGCCGGCTTCGAAACGCTGGTCGAGGCAGGCTACGCGCCGGAAATGGCGTACTTCGAGTGCCTGCACGAACTGAAGCTGATCGTCGACCTGATCTATGAAGGCGGCATCGCCAACATGAACTACTCGATCTCGAACAACGCCGAATATGGCGAATACGTGACCGGCCCGCGCGTCGTCACGGAAGAGACGAAGAAGGCGATGAAGGCGGTCCTGACGGACATCCAGACCGGCGAATACGCGAAGAGCTTCATCCTCGAGAACAAGGCCGGCGCACCGACGCTGCAGTCGCGCCGCCGCCTGACGGCCGAGCACCAGATCGAGCAGGTCGGTGCGAAGCTGCGCGCGATGATGCCGTGGATCGCCGCGAACAAGCTGGTCGACCAGTCGAAGAACTAAGCTGTTTGTGCCTCGTCGGCCCCGGTTTTCCGCGGTCGGCTCCGAAAAGCCGCCCGAAGGCCGCAGTGCCGAGGGCGGCTTTTGTTATGCTACGGGCTTTGCAATTCACCGAACGTCACCATGAACTATCCTCATCCGATCATCGCGCGCGAAGGCTGGCCGTTCATCGCGATCGCTGCCGTCATCGCGCTGTTGATCCATGCGGTCGCCGGGTTCGGCCTTGCCTGGCCGTTCTGGCTGCTGCTCGCCTTCGTGGTGCAGTTCTTCCGCGATCCGCCGCGGCCGATCCCCACCGAGCCGAATGCCGTGCTGTGCCCGGCCGACGGCCGCATCGTGGCCGTCGAAACCGCGCATGATCCGTACGCGAATCGCGAAGCGCTGAAGATCAGCGTGTTCATGAACGTGTTCAACGTGCACTCGCAGCGCTCGCCCGTGGACGGCGCGATCACCAAGGTCGAATACTTCCCGGGTGCGTTCCTGAACGCGGCGATCGAGAAGGCGTCCACCGAGAACGAGCGCAATGCCGTGGTGATCCACACCGGCAGCAACCACATCGTCACCTCGGTGCAGATTGCCGGGCTCGTGGCGCGGCGCATTCTCTGCTACGTGCGCTCGGGCGAACCGCTCACGCGCGGTCAGCGCTACGGTTTCATCCGCTTCGGTTCGCGCGTCGACGTCTATCTGCCGGTCGGCAGCCGCGCCCGCGTGTCGATCGGCGAAAAGGTCTCGGCTTCGTCGACGATTCTTGCTGAATTGCCGCAATAAGCGGCAGGAGGCTCGATGGCTGCATTCAAACCGCGTCGCTCGCGCGGCGGCAAATCGCTGCCGCGCCCGTTCCGGCGCAACAAGGTGATCGGCGCGGATGCGTCGGTCGAACCGCGCCGCGCCGCGCGCCAGCAGTTCCTGCGCACGCGCGGCATCTACCTGCTGCCCAATGCGTTCACCACCGCGGCGCTGTTCTGCGGCTTCTTCGCCGTGGTGCAGGCGATGAACGTGCGCTTCGAGATCGCCGCGATCGCGATCTTCGTGGCGATGGTGCTCGACGGCATGGACGGCCGCGTGGCGCGCATGACGCATACCCAGAGCGCGTTCGGCGAGCAGTTCGACAGCCTGTCCGACATGGTGTCGTTCGGCGTGGCGCCGGCGCTCGTGATGTACGAGTGGGTGCTGAAGGATCTGGGCCGCTGGGGCTGGCTGGCCGCGTTCGTGTACTGCTCGGGCGCCGCGCTGCGGCTCGCGCGCTTCAACACTAACATCGGCTCGGTCGACAAGCGCTTCTTCCAGGGCCTGCCGAGCCCGGCCGCGGCCGCGCTGATCGCCGGCTTCGTGTGGCTCGCCACCGACAACCGCGTGCCGCTCAAGCTCGGCTGGCTGCCGTGGGTGGCCTTCGTGCTGACGATCTACGCGGGCGTCACCATGGTGTCGAACGCGCCGTTCTACAGCGGCAAGGCGCTCGACGTGCGGCACCGCGTGCCGTTCGCGGCGATCCTGCTGGTGGTGGTGGCCTTCGTGCTGGTGTCCTCCGATCCGCCGCTGATGCTGTTCGGCCTGTTCGTGCTGTACGGTCTGTCGGGCTACGTGTTCTGGGGCTACATGGCGGTGCGCGGGCGACCGAACCCGGCACGCTCGTCGCAGCGCGAGCACTGACTTCCCTGCCTTGCCGAAACGGCGACCGCCTCCCGGTCGCCGTTTTCTTATTGGACGCCGCCCCGGACGCGGCCCGATTGCACGCGCCGGCGATTGCCGCTATATTCACCGCCATGACCGCTTTTTCCCGCCTCTCCCTCCTTCAAGCCGGTGCGCCCCTACGCGCATTAGCGCTAGCGCGCCTGCCGCGCTGACCGGTTTCGCCCTCCGTCAAGCCTCGTCTGTTGTAGAGCGTCGCCAGCGGTGGCGCGAACTCCATCGTTTTTCGCATCCCCACAAGATCCCCTGGAGCCTCCCCATGACAGACAAGCTGATCATCTTCGACACGACCTTGCGTGACGGCGAACAATCGCCCGGCGCGTCGATGACGAAGGAAGAAAAGATCCGTATCGCCAAGCAGCTCGAGCGGATGAAGGTCGACGTGATCGAGGCCGGCTTCGCGGCCAGCTCGAACGGCGATTTCGACGCGATCCACACGATCGCTGGCCTCGTGAAGGACAGCACGATCTGCTCGCTGGCACGTGCCAACGACAAGGACATCCAGCGCGCGGCCGACGCACTGAAGCCGGCCGAGAGCTTCCGGATCCACACCTTCATCGCCACCTCGCCGCTGCACATGGAGAAGAAGCTGCGCATGACGCCGGACCAGGTGTTCGAGCAGGCGCGCCTCGCCGTGCGCTTCGCGCGCAAGTTCACCGACAACGTGGAGTTCTCGCCCGAGGACGGCAGCCGTTCCGACATGGACTTCCTCTGCCGCGTGCTCGAGGCCGTGATCGCCGAGGGCGCCACCACCATCAATATCGCCGACACGGTGGGCTACGGCGTGCCCGAGCTGTACGGCAACCTGGTGAAGACGCTGCGCGAGCGCATCCCGAATTCGGACAAGGCGGTCTTCTCGGTGCACTGCCACAACGACCTCGGCATGGCCGTGGCGAACTCGCTGGCCGGCGTGCAGATCGGCGGCGCGCGTCAGGTGGAGTGCACGATCAACGGTCTCGGCGAGCGCGCGGGCAATACCTCGCTCGAGGAAATCGTGATGGCCGTGAAGACCCGCAAGGATTACTTCGGCCTCGACGTCGGCCTCGATACCTCGCAGATCGTGCCGGCCTCGAAGCTCGTGTCGCAGATCACCGGCTTCGTGGTGCAGCCGAACAAGGCGGTGGTGGGCGCGAACGCCTTCGCGCACGCCTCGGGCATCCACCAGGACGGCGTGCTGAAGGCGCGCGACACCTACGAGATCATGCGCGCGGAAGACGTGGGCTGGACCGCGAACAAGATCGTGCTGGGCAAGCTCTCGGGCCGCAACGCGTTCAAGCAGCGCCTGCAGGAGCTCGGCATCGCGCTCGACAGCGAAGGCGAACTGAACGCCGCGTTCATGCGCTTCAAGGATCTGGCCGACCGCAAGGCCGAGATCTTCGACGAGGACATCATCGCGATCGTGTCGGAGGAGGCGGCCGTGGTGGAGAAGGAGCACTACAAGTTCGTGTCGCTCGCGCAGCGCTCGGAGACGGGCGAGCAGCCGCACGCGAAGGTGGTGTTCGCGATCGACGGCAGCGAGGTGACCGGCGAGGCGCGCGGCAACGGCCCGGTGGACGCCACGCTGAACGCGATCGAGACCGAAGTGGGCAGCGGTGCCGAGATGCTGCTGTACTCGGTCAACGCGATCACCACGGGCACCCAGGCGCAGGGCGAGGTGACGGTGCGCCTGTCGAAGAGCGGCCGCATCGTGAACGGCGTCGGCACCGATCCCGACATCGTGGCGGCCTCGGCGAAGGCCTATCTGTCGGCGCTGAACAAGCTGCACTCGGACGTCAGCAAGCTCAACCCGCAGCTGTCGTGATGGCCGCCGACCGGTGCCGCGCACCGGTCGGGCAGCAAGAATGAAAAACGCCCCGCGAGGCTTCGGCCCGCGGGGCGTTTTTTTGCCTTACTGCGTGCTGGGATTGCGCAGGCTCGCGAACGACCAGCGCTTCTCGCTCGCGCGCACCGGTGGCCGGTAATCGACGAGGATCTCGCGCGCCGGGGCATCGGCGATGAAGGTGTCGATCAGGTCCTGCACGTCGTGATCGATGTAGTCGGCCCGCGTGGCGTCGACGATCACGATCGCGCGGTTCGGGATCTGCTTCAGGTAGTGCTTGACCTGCACCTTGCCGAGAAACGAGATGTCCTTGCGGAACGTGAGCAGGTAGTGATCGTCGTGGCGGGCGAGCGTGGCGGGGCTGCGCAGGTTCGCGAGCGCCACCGCGAGCACGCTGATCACGATGCCGAGCGCGATGCCGAACAGCAGGTCCACGGCGAGCACGCCCGCGATGGTCGCCACGAACGGCAGGAACGCGGCCGGCCCCTGTTTCGCGACGGCCTTGAACAGCGCGGGCTTGGCGAGCTTGAAGCCGGTGTGGATCAGGATCGCGGCCAGCGTGGCGAGCGGGATCAGGTTGATCAGCTCGGTCAGCAGGAACACGCTCGCGAGCAGCAGCACGCCGTGCACGATCGCCGAGATGCGGCTCTGCGCGCCGGCATGCACGTTCACCGAGCTGCGCACGATCACCGAGGTGACCGGCAGGCCGCCGAACGCGCCGGCCACGAGGTTGCCGATGCCCTGGGCCTTGAGCTCGCGATTCGGCAGCGGCGCGCGGCGCTTCGGATCGATCTGCTCGACCGCTTCCAGTGACAGCAGCGTCTCGAGGCTCGCCACGATCGCGAGCGTGATCGCGACGCGCCACACGTCGGGATTCCACAGCTGCGCGAAGTGCGGACCGAATTCGATGCCCTGCAGCGCGCCGCCGAGCGCGGCCAGCGAATCGAGCGCGGGCAGCGCCACGCGATGCTCGGCGGGCGGCGCGATGGCCGGCGCGAGCGCGCCGAGCACGAAGCTGGCCGCGATGCCGACCACCACCACCACCAGCGGCGCCGGCACGTTGCGCACCAGGGCGAAGCGGCGCAGCGCGCGCGTGTCCCAGGCCACCAGCAGCGCGAGCGAGCCGATCGCGATGGCCGCCGCGCCGATCGCGTGCACGCTGAACGCTGCCGTGCCGTCGTGCACGCCGAGCGCGAACGGCACCTGCTTGACGATCAGCAGCAGGCCGATCGCCGCCAGCATGCCCTTGATCACGGGCGAGGGCACGTAGGCGGCGAGCTGGCCCGCGCGCAGCATGCCGAGGCCGAGCTGCAGCAGGCCCGACAGCACGACCGCCAGCAGGAACGCGGAGAAGCTGCCGAGCTGGGCGATGCCGTCGACGACGATCACCACCAGCCCGGCCGCGGGGCCGCTGACGGACAGTGGCGAGCCGCTCAGGAAGGCGACCACGAGGCCGCCGACGATGCCCGAGATCAGGCCCGCGAACGGCGCCACGCCGGAGGCGTTGGCGATGCCGAGGCACAGCGGCAGCGCGACGAGAAACACCACGGTGCCGGCGATGGCGTCGCGCGGGAACGTGGCAAAGGCGTTGCGTAGAGTCTTCATGTCGGAATGGAGGGGGTTGGGGACAACGTGTTTGAGGATGGCGGGCGGGGGCGGGTGCTCGCTCAGGCGGCCTTCAGCGCGCCGCGCGGGCGCACCGGGGCTTCTGCCTGCGGATCATCGGCCTCGACCTCGGCTTCGGCCGGCTCATTGGCCGTCGCGTAGCCCGAGGACAGCACGTCGAGCAGGCCGCTCGACAGCGAGAAGATCCAGCCGTGCACGAGCGGCGGCGCCTCGCGGTCGCGCACGATCGGATGTTCGCGCAGCCGGCGCACCTGTTCGAGCACGTTCAGCTCGGCGAGCCGGTCGGCGGCGGCATCGACGCCCAGGCCGTCGAGCGTCGCCCGATGGCGCCCGGCCAGCGCGCAGAGCGGCGCGATGCGGCGTGCCACGTGCGGCAGCTCGGCCGGCGGCGGCAGCAGCGAGGCACGCACGCCGCCGCAACCGTAATGGCCGCACACGATCACGTGGTCCACCTTCAGCACGCACACGGCGTACTCGAGCACGCTCACGCCGTTGTCGTCGGCCGGGTCGAACAGGTTGGCGATGTTGCGGTGGACGAACAGTTCGCCCGGCGCGCTGTGCGTGATCACCTCGGCCGGCACCCGGCTGTCGGCGCAGCCGAGCCACAGCACGCGCGGGTTCTGGCCTTGCGAGAGCGTGTCGAAGAAGCCCGGCGCGCGCTCGGCGGTTTCCCGGGCCCAGGCGACGTTGGCGGCAAGCATGCTTTTGGCGCGATTCATTGAGGATTCCTTCATAAGTGAACGAAGTACGAGCGCGACGGATCGGAATGGATTCGGGGCGCCCGACTTTCCTTTCGAAATTGAAAGCTTGTTCGGGGATATTAGGAGTTTGCCTCAGGGGGCGGAGGTCTTGAAACACTCTGTTTCAAATCGCGCCGTCATGAATCGCGCATGCACCACGATGAAATGTCATTGCGAAATTGTGGTGCGGAAGAGATGCCGAAAAGTGACGACCATCAAGGGATCTGGTTGTTTTTCATGAAATTAACATGTGCATTGTTCATTTCATTTTGTGATTGACGATATTCGAAAAAAATCCGATGGAAACAAAAAGGCCATTCCGCCGAGGCAGGAATGGCCTTCCGTCATGCTGTCGAGGCTGACAGCTTTTCGTCAGCCCGTGCGCAGGGTGCCGAGGCTCAGAACGCCACGCGGCGATCGGGATCGTGCAGCGGATCGGGCGTCTTCTGCGTCAGGCGCAGGATGCCCTGATCATCGAAATAGAAGCTGTACATCATGTACCAGACGTTGTCTTCCAGATAGCGATACGTCCAGACTTCGCGCTTCATCAGCGGAAAATAGTTCGTTTCGACCGGGCGGCCGAAATTGACCAGCACGTCGTCGCGGGTCCACGTGCCGATTTCCGCGCGATAGAACTCGTTGGGCTGCAGTACTTGGCGCACGTTGAGAATGCGGCCCGATGCATCGACGTCCGCGGCCGTGGTGTATTCGCCCATCGGTTGCGTGGGCCACATCAGGCGTTTGCCGCCGTTCGGCAGATCGTAGACCTCCCGCGGCGGCCCGAGGCGGGCGACGATCGTCGACTGGTCCGCGCCTGCCTGATAGTTCTGCCAGGGCTGCGCGCAGCCGGCGAGGGTGAGGGTGCCCGCGCAGGCAATGGCAGCCAGCGCGGCGGCCAATGTGCCGCGCGAAAGGCGGTTGAACATGACACCTCCGGTGCGTTCGATGACGGATTGTTGTTCTGTGCTCGTACTGTTCCGATATTTTGACACGCGCCGCGCGAAAAGATTTTCGC
>JASLEG010000385.1 GCA_030151225.1 Burkholderia sp.
TGTGGCCACCACATGCGTCTTCGTATCGGTACTCACAGCGCCGGCGCACACTCGTGCGCATCCCAGGTCGACTGTACTCGCAAATCCCGGCTGGTCCAAACCTGAATCGAGCCTGGCCCAGTCCTCTTCCACTACAACTGGAAGTATTGCCATGCCACTCCAACGCAGGGCAATGCAAATGGATGACCTGTGGCGCCTCGCGAAGCCGAACCAGAGACATGGCTGCTTGTAGCTCTTGTATCTGGTACCGGCAAAGCTGCTGAGCTGCCGCTGTCTGCGTCACGTAGGCGGTACCGGCCCTTGACGCAGCCGTGGTCCGCTGTTCTTATCTGCTAGCGGCAAGCTTTATCTCGCTGACCACTTTCTCTGACATGTGCTTGCGGGCCTGTTTCTGTCTCCAAGCGTCTCCAAGCCCCTCCAGCCCCTCCGATCTCGACTCTGCAACTCGTCTCGTCACTCGCTCACACACTCACGCACACTCACACACCCTTGCACGCTGCTTCTCTTGTCTTTGCCCTAAAACAGCTCCAACCAGCTCCCCCTCCTCGTTTCCCCTCCCCCTCCCTTGCAGCTCTCGCGACCGTCGAGCCTCTTTTTTCCCCGAGCCTCTCCCTCGAACCCTCGAAACCTTGGCTGGGCACCCCCACCCTTTAGCTGGCAACTGGCCGGTTCGTTCTCGTGCATCGGAAGCGCCAGCCCTTGCGCATCGACCAGGGCCGCTCAGTCCGGCAAAAAGGCTGCAGAGGCACCAATCATGGCATTGCGGCGCCGCCATTGGAGGAACATGGCCGGTGCTAGCTGAGAGAGGCAAGCCGTCGGTACATGGACTACGGCCGCTGAGCAACTATTGTCTGTCCCAAGCTGTCCCCAAGTCATTTCCAAGGTTCTTGATGGACAGAGTGCAACCCTGCGCTCCCACGTTCTATCGAGCAGCTAACGAGCCGTTGGCAGGGTGCTCGGGCGGGCGGGCTTTAGCCATGCGTGCGTGCGTTGCGGCCCAGCCAGCTCCAAGCAAGGGAGACGATGAAGAAAAGTGCCTTTGCCCTGCCCGAACCACCAAGCACAAAACAAACACGACGAACTGCTTGCTCGTGTCACTGTACTCGTACTTACTCGCTCGTACGCAGTACAGTACAATACAGTACGCGTACATGTACCCACGATACGACTCGCAGGCTACTTATTTCGTGCATTACGGTACCCGTCCGCTCCCAGGACGAGGGTGCCGTGCGTATACGCAAGTGCCCTCGTTACGGAGCACTACTCTCGCCTCGGGACCTTAACCCCGAAGACGACACCCATTCTTACCCGGCTCGCTCTTCCGCGATCCCTCGTGCCTCTCTATTTTTACCCTGCTGGAACGGCGGCTCACCGATTTAGGCTCATTGAAGGATCCTGCGAGTGGCGTTCCTGCCGGAGCACCCCCACTCGGGCCAAGGACGCAAAAAGGCTGCCTGCATTTTGCTCGATTGGCTGGCCAGTTGCATGTTGCAGCTTGCGTGTTGCATGATGGTCGTCATAGTACATGGCCAATAGACATCACCAGACCAACCTCGTCGTCAGATAGCCCGGCCACCGGATACAGGTACGATCTGGGAGGCTGCATTGATTGATTCATATCCCGTCTAACCCGGGCTGCTCTTGTGCAACGTACTGTACTCTCGTACGTCTTCTTGACATTCCCTTGTGCTCCGCACGAGTCGTCAACCGCTTGGCAGATCAGCGTGGCGAAGATGACCACAGCCCGCCTGTACAAGCACTATACTTGCTGCTCGGCTCACGCTTACGAGTACTACCGCTCACCTGATGGTCTTCGCCATCTTCGTATAGACGTGAATATCATAACCCAGAGGCCGGCTATTCTCCAGCTGAGTTGGCAATGATTGACGGGCGCCGGGCAGGCCTGCTTTTGGCGATGCACGTTCCAGCCGCTACCTAATGCTAACCAACTCCGTGTCGTTAGGGTATTAGGGCCGATACATCCTAGCTAGCCTTTGCAATTCCTTGGAACGGCGTCAAGCGCTGTGTCTCTCTTGTGTCTCAAGGTCCAAGTTGTTGCTCGGGCATTGGACCCTACATGCATATCGGCATCAGACGAATCCAGGTGTTTCATCTCCGTTGGCACGGCTGTGGAAAATTTGCACATTGCCATGTCTCAGCCTCCTCCTAGCGTCCGCGTCGTGTCCTCGTCCTCCATTTATTGTTTATTGGCATTATACTCGGTGCTCGACAGCCACAAGCCAAGCCGCCTCGAAATCCCGAGATTTCTGGCGTCCACGTTCTGGGGGCTGTCAATTGAACGCCACAGAAAACAATACTTCAAGGCTGTTTTGTGGGCTTATAGCTGAGCATGCAAGGACCGACTAGATCAGATACTTGGGTCAGCCGGACCATAGTCAAGCGCCACCAGCTAATAGATCCAGGGTGTTGGACGAGCACAGCATTGAGGCTCGGATATTAACAATCCCACGACGTCTCTTGTCTTCCAATTTTTTTTCCCCTTGAGTGGGCTGTAAGGCCTATCGATAATCTCACTTTGCTGCAGTGCATTGGAATCTGTTGTTGCACTCGGTCTGATCTGCCGAGGCACCCAACGGAAGCAGACATTCCGTCTCATCTTTGAACAAAAGCGGTTGACTTGACGGGCGGAAGCGTCAAAGGCTGTCGGCAGTTGTCCGCCACAA
>JASLEG010000197.1 GCA_030151225.1 Burkholderia sp.
GGTGCGGTGCCCGGTGGGCACCGCACCGCATCACGTGTCGATCGTCTGCACGGTGGTGCGGATGCGCACCGATTCCGGCAGATGCTCCTCGAGCATGTTCACCACGATCCGGGTCTTGGTGGGTACTGGCCGCGTGACGGGCAGCAACGCGTGCAGATCGAAACCCGGCACGGTGTAGTCGGGCAGCAGCTTGACGAGCCGGCCGGAACGCAGGGCATCGAGGCAGACGATTTCCTGCAGCACGCCGATGCCGCCGCCATTGATCAGCAACTGATGGACGGGCCCCCAGTGGCTGATTGTCGTGACGATGTTGATGGGCGTGGCACGCGCCACCTTCGGCGGCTTGAGGAGCCGCAGCTGCCCGTCGGAGAACAGCCCGGCGACGCGGATGAACGGATGCCGCACGAGGTCCGTCGGATCCTCGGGACAACCGTGCGCGGCCACGTAGTCGGGCGAGGCCACCAGCACGCGGCGAATGTGGCCCAGCCGGCGCGCCACGAAGTTGCCGTCGCCGATCTGGCCGAGCCGCAGCGAGATGTCGACGCCTTCCGTGACCGGATCGGTCAGCTCGTCGTTGAGGATCATGTCGATGTAGAGCTGCGGATTCTGCTCGCGGATGATCCCGAGGATCTCGGGCAGCACGATGTCGCCGAGACCGTGCGGCGCGGCGATCCGTATCCGGCCGCGCACGACCTTGTTGCCGAGCGTCACCACCGCGCGCGCCTCGTCGGCGGCATCGAGCACGACCTTGCTCTTCTGGTAAAACAGCGACCCCTCGTCGGTGCACGACACGGCGCGCGTGCTCCGCAGCAGCAATCGCACGCCGAGGTGCTGCTCGAGCCGCTCGATGCGGTCGCTGACCGCGGGCTGCCCGAGGCCGAGATCCTTCGCGGCCCTCGACAGATTGCCACGTTCGACGACACGCACGAAGATCCGCATAGCGGCCAACAAATCCATGAATACCTCGATATCACGGGACGCAATCCGGCATCCGGCTACCCGGGGCGCGAGGATTCGATGATTGACACAAGCGCGAATCGCGGCTCACTGCCGCGCGCGACGGCATCCTGGAAAATTCGCCGGCATCACGAACCATTCACCGATCACTTAATACAATGAGGGGTGAAGGAAAATCGTCGGAAATCATTCCCCGCACCACTTCCGCGCATTGTCAAGTTTATTCCGTAGCCCGATCCAGAGGCCCCGGGAACGGGATTCCACGACAAAAAATCGCGCCTGTCAACAAAGTGCCATTAATTACAATTCAAAATTGGCGAGCGCTCCGCGAGCCGCCCCGTTCGACCGAATTCCGGATCGAGACATTATGAAAATCGAATATCGGATGCCATGAATTACCGAATCCGGCGATTTTCCGGATTCGTCTTCGATGCACACCATAACAGAAAGGTTTCCCACGCCGGCTGCAATGCATCGTCGCCATCCGGACGATTTCATTCACCGGCCTCGCGACGCACCGTTGCCAGCCAATCGAAAGATTCGCCCCGGCCGGCATTGCCGATCCCACTGAATCGCCGGAGCAACTTCATAAATGCGCGATCCGGCGAGGCATAGACTGTTCGCACCGCCGGCTCCGGCCGCGCGGCCATCCCACCCGAGAACGCGTTCGCAGCGACGAACCGCCGGGCGGCGGCCCCGGCCGCCGATACGTCCTATCAGACAGGAGACAAGCATGATCATCTATGGAACGGCGCTGCTCGCGTTCTGCCATCTGGCCGGCCTCTTTCTCGGCGACCTGCTGGGCGCCGCAATCGGCGTGAAGACCAACGTGGGCGGAGTGGGCATCGCCATGCTGCTGCTCATCGTGCTGCGCATCTGGCTGCACCGCCGCGGCTGGCTTCCGAAGGAATCCGAAGCGGGCGTGACCTTCTGGGGCGCCATGTACATCCCCGTGGTGGTGGCGATGGCCGCCAACCAGAACGTGGTGGCCGCGCTCAAGGGCGGCCCGGTGGCGCTGCTCGCCGCGCTCGGCGCGGTGGCCGTGTGCGCCTGCTGCATCGCGGTGCTCTCGCGCCTGGGTCACGACGATTCGTCGCTCGTGCCGGTCGGCCAGTAAGCGGAGGCGCAGATGATCTCCATGCTCGAGAAGAACGTCGCGCACAACGGCCTGGTGGCCGCCTTCCTGCTGGTGGGCATCGTGATGTGGGTGTCGATGATGCTGTCGAAGACCCTCACGCGCGGTCGCGTGCACGGCTCCGCGTTCGCGATCCTGATCGGCCTCGCGCTCGCCTACGTGGGCGGCGTGGTCACCCACGGCGAGAAGGGCCTGGCCGACGTGTCGCTGTTCGCCGGCATCGGCGTGATGGGCGGCGCGATGCTGCGCGACTTCGCGATCGTCGCCACCGCCTTCGAGGTGCAGGCTTCCGAGGCGCGCCGGGCCGGGCTGATCGGCGCGGTGTCGCTGCTGCTCGGCACGGTGCTGCCGTTCATCGTCGGCGCGCTGGTGGCGCGGGCCTTCGGCTATACCGATGCCGTCAGCATGACCACCATCGGCGCGGGTGCGGTGACCTACATCGTGGGGCCGGTGACGGGCGCGGCGATCGGCGCGAGCTCGGACGTGATCGCGCTGAGCATCGCCACCGGGCTGCTGAAGGCGATCATCGTGATGATCGGCACGCCGCTCGCGGCCGGCTTCCTGGGCCTGCGCACGCCGCGCTCGGCGATGATCTTCGGCGGCCTGGCCGGCACCGTGAGCGGCGTGACGGCCGGCCTCGCGGCCACCGACCGGCGCCTGGTGCCGTACGGCGCGCTGATCTCCACCTTCCATACCGGCGTGGGCTGCCTGCTCGGGCCGTCGGTGCTGTTCTTCGCCACCCGCGCGATCGTCGGCGCCTGATCCGCCGCACGCGGAGCGCGGCGCGGGCCACCCGGTCCGCGCCCGCCCGGCTTCCCGCCATGCTCCTCGCCGCCTCCCCCCTGCCGCCGCTGCACCGCCCGCTGCCCGCCCGCGAGCGGCGCGACCTGCAACTGAAACACCATCTCGCGCTGGCCCGCCTGCACGACGCCTGCCGCGAACCGGCCCCGCTCGCGCTGCTCGCCAACGTCGCGCGGCTGGCGCTGGCGCTGCGCGGAACGGCGGGCGTGGCGGATCCGCGCGCGCTGTGCCGCGACGCCGAGGCCGCGCTCGAGGCCACCTACCTGCGTGGCGCGCCCTATCGGCTCGACGCGGCCGCGCGCGCCACGCTCGAACGCCTGCTGGCCGTGCACGACGCCCAGCTCGAGGCGGTCACGGCCGGCCGCTATCTCGACGCATGGCGCACCGTGCGCACCCGCAATGCCGAGCCGGCGCGTCGCGCGATGAAAACGATCTCGATGCCCGATTCCCCGCGCAAATCACCCGATTTCGCCATCCGGCCGCTCGTTTAAATCGCGACGGACGCATTGCGGACGATTTTTCCGCCGCACTCGAATACAGACCTGTATCGCCCGGCATTCGAATTCGATTCGAATCGTCCGATAAAATAATTCCATAAATTCACGCAACACCATTCACCATCGCGAGGCAATCGCGCAGCGTGAATTTCGCTTCCGATCCTTTCGGTGCGCCCTGCCCGTCCCGCACAAGCCACGCCCCGCCTGCACGGGCGGACGCAACACATTCTTTCGTTTTGCTTACCGTTTTTAAAAATCACACCTGCGAATTAAACGAACTGTGTAATATCCGTTTCGATATGGCGAGGGGCGCGAGGCAAAGCCACCCGTCACGGCGGATAGCGATGACGAGACCGAAAATCGGAATTTTCTAGTCATTGATGATCGCCGACAAAATCGGATCGGGCGTTTTTTCCGGGAACGGAATGACACGCCGGCATTCAGATAAGAGCACGGGGCTAGAACAACACGATGAGTACCATTTCCGAGGGCCTGAGTTACCGTTTTTCCACCGCCTATGCGCCGGCACACGAGCGCTTCGACGTCTGGCGCGAGGATACCGGTGCGCTGTTCGACATCGGCATGCTCGAGGAGCAGCGGGTGCCGTACGATTCGCAGTTCGATTTCACCCTGCTCGACCAGATCATGTTCGGCGGGCGCCACTGGCTGAACCCAGATCATCAGGTCGAGCACGCGATGAGCCGCTCGGCGCAGCGGATCCGTTCCGACGGGCTCGACGGCTACTACCTGCAGCTGCAGATCACCGAGACGCTGTCCGGCACGGCCGGCAGCCTGTCGATGCACGTCGGCCCCGGCGAGATCTGCCTGCTCGACCTCGCCGCCCCGTTCGATCTGAAGGTGACCACCGGCGACACCATCTGCATGGTGATTCCGCGCGACCTGCTGCCGGCCGGCGCGGCGTCGCTGCACGGGCGCACGCTCAAGCACGGCATGGGCGCGATGCTCGCCGACTATCTGCGATCACTGCGCCGGAACATGCCGCAACTGGCCGGCGCCGAGATGCCGTACGCGGTGCAGGCCTCCAAGAACATGCTCGTGGCCTGCCTCGCGCCGGGCATCGAATCGATGAAGCAGGCCGAGACCGAGCTCGACGCGATGTTCGTGAACCGCGTGAAGGACTACATCGAGCAGCATCTGCTGTCGCCCGACCTGAACCCGGACCGCATCTGCAAGGCGATGGGCATCTCGCGCTCGAAACTGTACCGGCTGTTCGAGCCGACCGGCGGGGTGGCGCGGCTGATCCAGCACAAGCGCCTGCATCGCGCGCGCAACGTGCTGATCGATCCGCTCGCGCGGCGCATGCGCATCTCGGAGGTGGCATGGCGGCACGGCTTCGTCAACGAGAAGCACTTCAGCCGGCTGTTCAAGGATAAGTTCGGCTGCACGCCGAGCGAGATCGCCGCGCGCGAATTCCAGCGCGGCTCGCGTTATGCGAACGCGCCGGCCGACCAGATCGTGGCCGCCACCAACTTCAGCGAGTGGATGCGCGCGTTCGTGACGATGTGATGTGAAGTGCAAGGGGGCGACTCGCGCCGCGCCCTTGCGGAATCGACGGCGCCCCCGGCCTGCCTCAGTTCTGCAGGAGCGGATTCAGCGTCGTGCACATGAAGCCGGTGCAGTTCTTCGCCGCCAGATAGACCGAGACGATCACGGGCGTGCTCGTGCCGAACGCGAGATCACCGAAATACGCATTGCCCTGCGCGCCGAGCGTGTTCGACTGCGTGACGAACGCGGCGCTGGTGGTCTGCTGCGTGGCGGACTGGAACGTGAAGGTGGGCGACTGCGTCTGGTCCTTGAAGTAGACCGCCACCGTGCTCGAACCGAACACCTGCTCGCCCTTGGCGCGATAGCCGCGCGCGCCCTCGGCATTGGCCTGGGTGATGAAGTCGCCCGACGTGGTGGCCGCGGCCGGCGCCTCGTAGGCATAGGTCGCGCTCGACGCGGCGTTCTTCATGTACAGGTTCAGCGAGCTGCCGCCGATCGAGAACGGCCCCACGAACCAGTAGCCCGACTGACCCTGCGCATTGGCCTGGGTCAGGAAGGCGTCGCCGCTCGCGCTGCTCGACTGGAACTGGTACGCGTAGGTGGCCGACGCGCCGTCGTTGCGATACAGCGTGCCGTAGGTCAGGCCGCCGTCGTAGCGAAAGCCCCGCGCGCCTTCCGCGTTCAGCTGCGTGAGCGTGTCGGCCTGCGTGCTCGGCGTGGCCGGCAGCTCGTAGGTATAGGTGCCGGCCGAACCGTCGTTGACGAACACCGAGTGGATCGCGCCGTCGCCCGAATAGAATTCGTCGGCGAGGTAACGGAAGCCCTTCGCGCCTTCCGCGTTGAGCTGCGTGAGGAAGCTCGCGGCATCGGAAGCCGGCGCGAGCGCCTCGAAGCGCGCGGTCTGCGTGCTGCCGCTGCCGGTGGAGCCGCTGCTCGATCCGGTACCGGTGCCGGTGCCGCCGGTGCTGCCGGAGGTGGACGTCGAGCCCGACGAGGTGGAAGACGATGCGGATGACGAAGTAGGGTTGTCGTCCCCGCCGCATGCGGACAGGACGAAACAGGCGAACACGGCCAACGCGGCTGCTTTTTTCATGGCGACCTCGAAAAATGAATCGTGGTGACGCTGAGAACGACGCGAGAAACGCGGGCCGCCCGCATCGCATCGAGGCGAGCGTGGCGGACCGCGCGGCGACAGCAAGGCCGCCGCGCGTCAGGAGGATGCAGCTATTGCGGGTGATGCGACTGCAGGTGAAGCGATGAAGCGGTGATACGGTGATACGGTGATGCGATGGATCAGTTGACCTTCAGCGTGCCCCCACGGCCCAGGCCGCCGCGCACGTCCTGTGCCTTGTAGCTGCGCAGCGCCACGACCATCTTGTTCCAGGCGTCGATGAACGCGACCACCGTGGCCTTGCCTTCCGGCGTGGTCGAGAAGCCGCCGAGCGCGCCACCCGCGCCGCCGCCGAAGCCGGCCAGTGCCGTGCCCCAGTTGCTGGCCGTCGCGCTGCCTTCGGCTGCCGCGATCTGCACGGCCGAGCGCACGTCGAACAGCGTCAGCGTCACGACCGAGGCCTTGCTCTTGAAGCTGCCGGCCAGCGCGCCGAGGCCGCCGCCGATGAAGCCGCCCACCGCGCCGCCGATGCCGCCCACGGCCGAATCGTTCACCACGATGTTCGGCTCCATGTAGTAGTCGGCCGCCACGCGCTGACCCTTCTGCTGCTTCGAACCGGCACGGTATTCACCCGAGTTGCGCTGCAGCTCGGTGATGCGCTGCAGGCGCGCGTCGGTCTTCTGGTTGCCGACCGAGGTGATCACGAAGCAGTTCGACTGCTGCACGGCCAGGCGCAGCAGCGGGTCGATGCTGGTCACCTTGGTGGCGCTGCCGAACGGGCCGAACCAGTCGGCGTTGCGGCCGTCGTCCACGGCGATCGTGCCGAGCGGCGAGGGGCAGCGCTCGAGCGTCGCATCCGCGCCGGCGCTGGTGGCACCGCCGGCCGCGCCGGAGACGCCCATGTTCTGGCTGCCCGGCGTCACCATGCCGCCGCACGCGGCGAGCGAAGCGACGAGCGCGGCGGCCGCCGTCATCCTGAGGGTGGAAGTGATGTTCATGTCGTTGTTGAATGAGGTGAAACGATGTGCGGCTTACGCGTCGGTGCGAACCTGGCTCAGCCCCCCGGCATGGTTCGCCAACGGTGTGATGGTCTCCCCGTCGCGGCCCCCCATGCATCGATATCCGTCAATACCAGTACCAGCTCGTCTGTCGCCAGACACCGTAGTACGTGTAGCCCGAATTCCAGTAGCCGTAGTAGTAGTCACGCCATTGCGTACGCCACTTGTAGTCGTCTTCGTCGGACTTCTTCGCCGCGCGGGCCTGCTGCAGCAGCTTGGCGGATTCCTTGTCGCCGCGACCGGCCGCGATCGACAGCCACTTGTCGGCCTCGCGCGGGTCCGATCCCATCTCCTCGAGGCCGAACAGGTAGTAGACGCCGAGCGCCTTCTGCGCGCGCAAGTCGCCGTGCTCGGCCGCCTCGCGCATCCAGTTCAGCGCCTGATAGCTGTCCTGACGAACGCCGTCACCGCGGAAATAGCGCAGCGAGAGATCATAGGCGGCCTTCGGCTGGGACTTCGCGGCCTGCTTGAGTGCCGCGATGCGCGGATCCTCGCGATCCTGCAGTTCGTCCCTGGTTTCGGTCGTGACCTGATCCTTGGGTCGATACGAACAACCCTGGTCATCGCAAATGCGCGTGACGTTGCTCGGCGGCGGTGCCTGCACGCAGGCAGAGACCAGTACCAGCAGCAACGACGACGCCAACAGACGGTGTTTCATTGACGGCCCCCGGCTCGAGGCGGATCGCGGCGACTGCCGGCCTCCCACGCCCGCCCGAAAGCGGTGAAGCGCCCGGCGCCTCGCGGCGGCAGGCCAAACGTTTCAATGCCCGGCAGGCTCGCGGCCCGCGGTTTCTCTCTTCCGGATCGGTTCAGCCGTCGTGCTGTATGCTCTGTGCGGTCGTTCGCGCGCGACAGGACCACCGGCCCTGGGGGCCGGACACGCTCCTGCGGATGCCACGCGGTTCGTCATCCTCATCAAGGCGACGATAACTTTTTGAGAGTTCAGCGCGAGCCGTGTCGTTTCCGGCTTTTCGTGAAGCAGAATCCTAAATTCTCCGGCCGGAAACACGCGTGTCTTTCCGTCCAGAAATCGTGCCGATGCGTCTCGATTGCATTCGCACGGGAACTTCGCCGCGCGGCGCTGCACGCAATAGATCCGCCGTCAAGTGCCATCACGTGCACCTGCCCGGGCTCCTGCCGCCGGGCCTCGCGCGATGTCGGCGCCCGCATGGCGCGCGAGCGCCGGACCTCGCGTCCGCCCTGTATTCCGGAGCCTTCAAGCATGATCCGTTCCCCTGCCTCGCGTGAGGCGAGCGCACCGCGTCGGGCCCGCGCGACCGTCACGCGTCGGTCACATTGCATCGCCCGCCTTGTTGCGTGCGCATCCATTTTTCTGATGATCTCGCCGCAGGTTCCGGCACAGTCGTTGCGTACCCGCTCGGACGTGCACGGCGCCTTGCTCGTGCCGCTGTCGGCGCTGCCCGCCTCGCCCGAACCAGGCAGGCTCGCCGACGACCTGTGCGCGAACTACCGCGAGCCGACGGAGCGGCTGTCGGCGGCCGGCCGTGCCGTGCAGGCGCTCGGCTGGCACGTGATGTCGGAGGCGCCGCTCGGCCGCTATCGCGCAGTGAGCTTCGCGAGCGGCTTCGATGCGGGCACCAGCGCGATCTGCGAACCGCATCACGTCAACGTGGGCGTGTTCGACGGCACGCAGCTGATCGCGCTCGCCTACACGGCGCGCTCGGCCGACTGGCAACTCGGCGCGCTCGAGCCGCTCGAGACGGGCGGCCTGCTGATCGGCGAGGGCCGTGCCATCACGGGGCCGGTGGCCGAACTGCACGAGCAGGACGAAGGGCTGCGCCTGACCGCGGTGGCGGCCTCGCGCAGCGATTGCGGCGGCCGCGCGATGGTGCCGAACGTGTTCGACAGGCCGATCGACGAGGCCCGCGCGACGCTGATCGGCGCCGGCTGGCGGCCGGTGCGGCCGAGCCCGCCCGCCGACGACATCGCCACCGGCCTCGCGCGCCGCGGCGTGATCGAGGCCGAATCCTGCGCGGGCACCGGCCTCGGCTATTGCGCGTTCCGCTACCGGCACGCGGCCGACACGCTCTCGGTGGTCACGGTCGGCGGCGACCCCGACCCGCGCCACGACACGGTCGTGCGTACCCGCGTGCGCTGCGCCGGGGGCGGCGCCGGCAGTGGCGCGCACCCCGCGCCCTGATGCGCGTGCATCGACCTGCATGACAGATAACGACGCACCAATCCCCGAACCGGCGTAAGGTCATGGGCCTGGCCCGCCCCCTGGCGCCGGCTTTCGCCCTGGTTACGACGTCCCTCACCGCCCATGACCCGCCCCTTCTCTCAATCGGCCCTGCTCTGGATCGTCGCGGCCGGCTTCTTCATGCAGGCACTCGACACCACCATCGTCAACACGGCGCTGCCCTCGATCGCGCGCGCGTTCGGCGAGGACACGCTGTCGATGCGCTCGATCGTGGTGGCCTACACGCTCACCATGGCGATACTCACGCCCGTCTCGGGCTGGCTGGCCGACCGCTACGGCACGCGCTCGGTGTACTTCGCCGCGATCCTCGTGTTCGCGATCGGCTCGCTCGCCTGCGCCGGCTCGCACACGGCCACCCAGCTCGTGATCGCGCGCATCGTGCAGGGCATCGGCGGCTCGATGCTGCTGCCGGTCGGGCGCCTCGCGGTGCTGCGCAGCGTGCCGGGCGAAGCCTACGTGGGCGCGCTCGCCTTCATCTCGATCGCCGCGCAGGTCGGGCCGATCCTCGGGCCGACGCTCGGCGGCTGGTTCGCGCAGACCTTGAGCTGGCGCTGGATCTTCTTCGTGAACGTGCCGATCGGGGTGGCCGGCATGCTGGCGGTGCTCCGCTATCTGCCCTCGGACCGGCTCGAGGGCAAGCACCCGTTCGACGTGATCGGCTGCACCCTGCTGTCGCTCGCGATGCTCGGCAGCTCGCTCGCGCTCGACATGCCGGCCGCCACGGCGCGCGCGTCGTGGACGGCGGTGGCCGCGCTCGGCTCGGCCTGCGCGGTGCTGGCCTACGTGGCCCATGCACGCCGCCACGCGCGGCCGCTGTTCCGGCTCGGCCTGTTCGCCGACCGCAATTTCAGCGTGGGCCTGATCGGCAACCTGGTGTGCCGCATCGGCACCAGCGCGGTGCCCTTCCTGCTGCCGCTGCAGATGCAGCTCGGCTTCGGCTACTCGCCGCTGCACGCGGGCCTGATCCTGCTGCCGGCCGCGATCGCCGGCGTGATCACCAAGCGCTGGATCGCGCCGCTCGTGAAGCGCTACGGCTACGTGCCGTTCCTGAAGGTCAACACGCTGGTGGTGGGCCTGTCGATCCTCGGCTTCGCGGCGGTCGCGCCAACCACGCCGCTGATCGTCGATCTGCTGTTGCTGGCCGCGTTCGGCGGCGCGAACTCCATGCAGTTCGCGGCCATGAACAGCGTCACGCTGAAGGATCTGTCGCATCGCGACGCGAGTGCCGGCAACGGCCTGTTCTCGATGGTGCAGATGCTGGCGATCGGTCTGGGCGTGTCGATCGGCGGCGGCTTCGCGAGCCTGCTGGCCGCGCACGGCGGCACCGAGCTGTTCGGCATCCGCATGAGCTTCCTGCTGATGGGCGCGATCACGGTGCTGTCCACCTTCGTGTTCGGCAGGATGGGGCTGCGCCCGGCCGCGGTGGCGGCGGGCAAGTGAGGACCGACGCGGCCCCCTGACACCCCTGAAACGAGCGCGGCGGCCCGCAGGCCGCCGCGCCGTCCGTCAGGCAGGCGAATTCGACGCTCAGGCGCCGGCCGCCGGCATGTGCGAGGCGAGCGCCACGGCCGGATCCTCGAGTTGCGCGCGCGTCAGCGTGACGTCCACCGGGATCAGCGCGCGGCCTGCCACGTAGTCCTTCACCGCATTCACCGCGTCGAGCGCGATCACGCGGCCGCCACGCAGGTAGAACACCGTGAACGCGCGCGCGGCCACGTCGCCGCGCACCGCCACCTCGTCGTAGTCGGCCGGAATCCCGGCCATCTGGATGCGCAGGTCGTACTGGGTCGACCAGAACCAGGGCACGCCCGGCTTCGGCTGCGGCTTGCCCACGATCGACGCGGCCACGATCTGCGCCTGCTCGAGCGAGTTCGGCACGCTCTCGATGCGCAGCGCGGCGCCGGCCACCAGCGGATGCGTGCGCAGCGCGCAGTCGCCGATCGCGTAGACGTCGGCGAGGCTCGTGCGGCATTGCTCGTCCACGTTCACGCCGTTGCCGCCCTGCGCGCCCGCCTCGATCAGCAGCTGCACGGTCGGCACGATGCCGATGCCGACGATCACGAGATCGGCGTCGAGCGAGCGGCCATCGGCCAGCTCGACGGCGGCCACGCGGCCATCGCGGCCGCGCAGCGCGGTGACCTGCGCGCCGGTGACGATCTCCACGCCGCGCGCGCGGTGTTCGGCCTCGATGAAGGCGGACAGCGCCGCGCCGGCCACGCGTGCGAGCAGGCGGTCCTGCGCCTCGATCACGGTCACGCGCACGCCGCCGAGCTTGGTGAGCGATGCCGCGGCCTCGAGGCCCACGTAGCCGCCGCCCACGATCACCACGTGCTCGCGGCCGCTCAGGTCGGCCTTCAGCGCGTCGATGTCGTGCTTGCCGCGAATCACGTGCACGCCGGCCAGCTCCGCGCCTTCGCACGAGAGCCGGCGCGGTGCGCCGCCCGCAGCCCAGACCAGCCTGCGATAGCCGAGCACGCTGCCGTCGGCGAGACGCACGCGGTGCGTGTCGGGCTCAAGGGCCTCGACGCGATGCGACAGGCGCAGGTCGATGCTGCGCTCCTGCCACGCCTCGGCGGTGCGGAAGCGGATCTTCTCGGCATCGCGTTCACCGGTGAAATAGTCCTTCGACAGCGGCGGGCGCTCGTACGGCAGCTCCGCCTCGTCCGACAGCAGTGCAATCGTGCCTTCGAAGCCGGCCTTGCGCAGTTCCATCGCGCAGTTCGCGCCCGCGTGCCCTGCCCCGACGATTACGACATCCAGTACGTCCATTCTGCGTTCCCTTGCGCTGTGTTCCGTGAGTGTTGCGATGATGATTCGGCGATCGAGAGTATCGCCGTTCGCCGTGCGGGCGGCAACGGCGGCCGTGGTTTCGTCAGGCGGCATCGCCCGGGGCGAGGGCGAGCCCCAGCGCCTCGGCCAGTTGCTTCGAACTCCGCACGATGCGCGCCTGCGCCGGATAGGCGCTGGCGTCGGCATGCGCGCCGAGCCAGGCCAGCACGCGCATGCCGGCGGCCACCCCGGCCGCGGCGCCGAGCGGGCTGTCCTCCACCACCACCGCGTCGGCCGGCGCCACGCCGAGCCGCCGTGCCGCGAGCAGATAGCCGTCGGGGGCGGGCTTGCCCTCCGTCACGTCGTGCGCGCTCACGGTGGTCTCGAAGTACGCATCGAGCCCGAGCGCGGCGATGCCGGCATCGAGCGTGCCGCGCCCCGCGTTCGACACCACCGCCTGGCGCACGCCGGCCCGCGCCGCCGCACGGCACAGCTCCGGCGCGCCCGAGCGCGCGCGCAGCGTGGCGAGGCTCGCCGCGAAGGTGTCGGAGCGCACCTGCGACCACAGCACGAAATCGAAGGCGCGACCGTAACGCTCGACGCAATATTGATACGACGCGCGCCCGGTCATGCCGAAGGTGTCGGCATGCAGCGTGTCGTGCGGCGCCACGCCGAAGTGGCGCAGCGCGGCCACCAGCGAGGCCTGATGCACGGGTTCGCTGTCGGACAGCGTGCCGTCCATGTCCCACAGGATCGCGTCGCAGGCGGGCCGGCGCGGCGAACCGGCGGACGAACGGGAATCGGAATCGGGCATGACGGGGTGCGGGGGTGATGGGTGACGAAATCGGCATTGCCGGCGTGGATTGTAAATCGCCGCGCGCCGTGACCGCCACCCGGCTGCCATCCAGCCGGCTCGCGATCGTGCACGATCGGCGGGTTTGGCAACCGCATCCGCTTCAATCGCTACGCACTCCTGTTGATTCATGTTCGCGTCACCGGAAACTCGGTAAAGTGGTCGACGGGCGGCACGGCACGATGCAGCGACGCACGCGTCGCGCCGCCCGACGCACCATTCGAACGACAGATCATTCCTGAGGGGGAATCGAGCTTGAAAACCATCCTGATCGGCCTGGCCCTGGCCGCGGCCTCGATGAGCGTTTCGACCGTCGCGGCGGCGGCCGACCTGTGCGAAGGCGGCACGCTGCTCACCGGCACGGTGCTGACCGCACCCGTGTTCAAGTCCGGCTCGCCGCTGCAGGGCATCTATCTGTCGCACACGCACGTGAGCCTGCGCGGCACCGACGGCCGCACCTACGACGTCGCGATCGACAACGTGTTCGCGAACGGCTATCGCCGCAACCAGAAGAGCGTGCCCGATCCGCTGACTCAAATTCGCGTGGGCGACCAGCTCGAGATGTGCGGCGAGCGCTACACGGGCGGCGACGTCGGCATCCACTGGGTGCACACCAATTGCGGCGACACGCCCACCCCGACCGAGCCGAACGGCTGGCTGCGCGACCTCTCGCAGCCCGCGCTCGGCGACAACCTGGAGAGCAGCGAAACCTACTGCTATCTGTGGTGAGCCCGGCGTCATGAGCACGCCGCCGCGGCGCCGAAAGGCGCGCGCACTCGCCCTGCTCCTCGCCTGCCTCGCGGCGGGCGCGGCGGCCTGGCTCGCGCGGCG
>JASLEG010000219.1 GCA_030151225.1 Burkholderia sp.
GGCGACCACGCCGAACGTGTCGACCAGACGCCGGCGGTCGCCCGTGGCGACCAGCACCTGCGCGTGACCGCTCGCGAACGCCGCGTCGAACGCGGCCATCCCGGTGGCGTCGTCCATCGTCGCGAGGCCGAAGTTGTCGAACATCAGCGTGACGCTGGTCTCGTCCGGACGCATCCCGCCGTCGGCCCACAGCGGCCAGTCGAGCGAGAGGCTGCGGCCCTGCCGCTCGCCGCTGCGCACCCGCAGTTCGCGGCCGGCCATGTAGTGGTCCATGAACGCGTTGCCGGTGGTGTAGTCGGCCTGCCCGGGATTGCCGGTCACGCCGGCCAGCGACGCGAAGGCCGCGAACACGTCGAGCGGCGCGGCGCGGGTGGCGAGATCGAGGTTGACGAGCCCGCGCACCTTCGGCTCCAGCACCGCGACGAAATCCGCCTCGGACTTCTTGAGCATATAGCTGTCGCGCAGGAAGCCGGCGCCGTGCAGCACGGCGGTGAGCGGCCCGAATTCGGCGCTCAGGCGGTCGACGAGCGCGTGCACGGCACTTGCGTCGACCACGTCGAGCGAGCGGTAGACCACGCGCGGGCCGAGCGCCTCGAGCGCCGCCCGCCGCGCGCCGTCGAGCTGCGAGCGGCCGGTCAGCACGACCGTGCTGGTCGGGCTCGCGGCCAGGATCGCGCGGGCGAACACCAGCCCGATCGCGCCGGCCCCGCCCGTGATCAGCACCACGCCGTTGTCGCGCCAGACCGGCGCGGCGGCCGGCGCGGGCGCGATCTCGACCAGCGAGGCGAGCTCGCGGCGGCTGCCGCGATAGCGCAGCAGCTGGCCGCGCGCGGGCAACTGCGCGCGCTCGGCACGCAGCAGCCCCGCGAGCCTGGGCAGGCCGATGCCGTCGGCCACCAACACCACCTGGGTGCGGATTCGCGGATTCTCGAGCTGCGCGGTGCGCAGCAGGCCGGACAGGCCCGCGAACGCGGCCGCCTCGCCGTCGGCCGGCAGCACCAGTTGCAGCAGCGTCTCGCCGCGGCGCTTGTCCTGCAGGATGCCGCGCACCGTCGCGAACAGCTGGCGCGACAGGCTCATGAAGCGTTCGCCGGCATCGGCGCCCTCGGCTTGCAGCGTCTCGCACTGCGCGTCGCCGAGACGGCTCGCGAGCGCCGGCGCGTCGATGTCGGGCAGCGCATACAGCAGCACGCGCTGCTCGCCGCCCGTGCGCGCCGTGGCGGGGAACGCCAGCGGCTCGTCGAACCATTGCGGGCGCGCCAGCAGCACGCCGTCCAGCGCGTCCCCGGCCGGTTGGGCGACAGCGGCTGCCGACACGACCGCGAGCGGCGCGCTCACGGCCGCCGCCGGGCTGACCACCGGCTCGACCACCCCCGCGGCGGCAGGCGCCGGCTGCCCGGCTTGCAGCCCAGGCACCCAGAAGCGCGTCTTCGCGAACGGATAGCCGGGCAGGCTGATGCGGCGCGGCCGCGCGCCGCCGTATAGCAGCGTCCAATCCATCACCAGGCCCTGCACCCACATCGCCAGCAGCTTGTCGAACTTGCCCTTGGCGATCCAGCTGTGGATCGCGTCGCGCAGATCGTCGTCGCCGCTGAACGCGGCCAGCGTCTGCCGGCCGGCGCGCACGTTGCCGCGATGCAGATCGGCGGCGGCGGCGTCGCCGCTCAGGAACGCGTCGAGCCGCTCGCGCAGCTCGGCCACCGAGCCGACCACCAGCCCGAGCCGTTCGTCCATCGCCTCGCGGCCGGTCTGCAGCGTGAACGCGAGTTCGGCGAGCGCCGGCTCGTCGAGCGCGAGCCGATCGCGCAGGCGCCGGGCGGCCTCGCGCAGTTGCTCCGGGTTGCGCGCCGACAGCACCACCAGCGCGGGCCCGCTCGCGGCGGGCGCGGCTTGCGGTGCGCCCTGGTATTCCTCGATCAGCACGTGCGCGTTCGCCCCGCCCGCTCCGAACGAGCTGACGCCCGCGCGCAGCGGATATTCGAGCAGCTCGCCGTCCACCTCCAGGCACGGCCGCTCCCAGGAGGCGAGTTGCTGCTGCACGACGAACGGGGTGGCGGCAAAGTCGATGTGCGGATTGAGCTGCGCGGAATGCAGCGACGGCACCAGTTCACGGTGACGCATCTGCAGCAGCACCTTGGTGACGCCGGCGATGCCGGCCGCGCTCTCGCAATGGCCGATGTTCGATTTCACCGAGCCGATCGCGCAGAAACCGGTCTCGCGCGTCTGGCGGCGGAAGCTGTTCGACAGGCCGGTGATCTCGATCGGATCGCCGAGCGAGGTGCCGGTGCCGTGTGCCTCGATGTAGCTGATGGTGCGCGCGTCCACGCCGGCGCGCTCCAGCGAGCGGGCGATCACGTCGGCCTGCGCGCCGGGGCTGGGCACCGTGTAGGCGTTGGTCTTGCCGCCGTGGTTGACGGCGCTGGCCTTGATCACGCCGTAGATGTGGTCGCCGTCGGCCTCGGCCTGCGCGAGCGGCTTGAGCAGGATCGAGCCCACGCCCTCGCTCGGCACATAGCCGTCGCCGCCGTCGCCGAACGCCTCGCAACGGCCCTTGCTCGACACGAACTTGCCCTGGCCGAGCGCGAGATACTTGTTCGGATGCAGCGTGAGATTGACGCCGCCCGCGATCGCCATCGCACATTCGCCGTCGCGCAGGCTCTGGCAGGCCAGATGGATCGCCGTCAGCGACGACGAGCACATCGTATCGAGCGCGAGGCTCGGCCCGCGCAGGTCGAAGTAGTAGGACACGCGATTGGCGATCGACGCCTGGCTGCCCGACAGCGCCATGCGACGCCCCTGCAGGCTCTGCTCGGCGCCGTAGAGCTGGTATTCCTCGTACATCACGCCGACGAACACGCCCACCTGGCCGCCTGCGCGCGCGAGCGACTGGCGCGTGTAGCCGGCATCCTCGAAGGTATGGAACACGTTCTGCAGGAACACGCGCTCCTGCGGATCGATGATCTCGGCATCGCGCGGCGAGATGTTGAAGAACAGCGGATCGAACTCGTCGACGCCGTCGATGAAGCCGCCCCACTTGCTGTTGACCGTGCCCGGCTGCGAGCGGTCGCGGCTGTAGTACGGCGCGTGGTCCCAGCGCTCGGCCGGCACCTCGGAGATGCAGTCGCGGCCGGCGCGCAGGTTTTCCCAGAACGCGTCGACGTCGGCCGCCATCGGATAGCGGCCGGCCAGGCCGATGATCGCGATGTCGCCGGCCGCCGCCTGCTGAGGCGACGGCGTCGCGGCGGCCGGAGCCGGGGCCGCGGCGCGCG
>JASLEG010000231.1 GCA_030151225.1 Burkholderia sp.
CGCCCGGCTTCAGCGAGATGCCGCCCGTGTCGAACGTGATGCCCTTGCCGACCAGCACCACCGGCGCGGCCTTGGCGCTCGCGCCCTGGTAGTGCAGCACGATGAACTGCGGCGGCTCGACCGAGCCGCGCGTGACCGACAGGAACGAGCCCATCTTCAGCGCCTGGATCTGCTTCAGACCCAGCACCTCGGCCTTCAGGCTCCAGTCCTTGGCGAGCTGCTTGGCGGTATTCGCGAGATAGGTGGGGGTGCAGACGTTGCCCGGCAGGTTGCCGAGGTCGCGCGTCAGATCCATGCCGTTGGCGATCGCCGTGGCGTACTTCGCGGCGGTCTTGGCGACCTTCTCGTCGGCCGGGTCCACGCTGAACACGACGCGCTTGAGCGTGTCGGGTGCGGGCTCGGCCTTGCTCTTCATCTGTGTGAAGCGGTAGGTTTCGCCGCGCAGCGCGAGGATCGTGGCACGCACGCTCCAGTCGGCACCGCGCTCCGCCACCGGCAACTGCGCGAGCGTGAAGGTGACCTGGCCGACCCGGGTGGCCAGCAGCGCGCGCCACGCGGCACGCGTCGCGTCCTGAAATGCTTTCTGGCCGAAGCCGTCCTGTTTGCCGAGACCGACCAGCAGCACGCGCGAGGCACCGATGCCCTCGACTTCGTGCAGGAACAGCGTCTTGCCGACCTTGCCGTCCATGTCACCGGCCTTCACGATCCGCGACAGCAGGCCCTTCGTGGCTTCGTCGATGTCGAGCGCCGCGCCCGACAGCGTCTGGGATTCGAACACGCCGACCACGACGCAGTCGGACTTGCCGGTCAGGAACCCCTTGGAGGCGCCTTTGCTCCAATCAAAGCCTTTTATGCTAAAGTCCATCGCGCTTGTCCTCGGATAAAATCTGGGCTACGTGGGTGAAAGCCGCAATTATCCGCTATTTTTCCCGCGGCGGCGCGCGCTTTGCCCCCTCCCCCGCCCTCTTCGCATCAAACATGATCTTCGAACGCTCCCTCCGGCGCGAGCTGGCTTACACGGCCGGCGCTGTCTTCATGGTGCTGCTCACGATCATGCTGACGTCGATGATGATCCGCATCGTCGGCTACGCAGCGTCCGGTCAGGTCAGCCCGAAGGACGTGCTCGTGCTGATCGGCCTGACCGTGATCGGCTACCTCGCGATGATCCTGGTCGGCACCCTCTTCGTGTCGATCCTGTTCGTGCTCACGCGCTGGTACAAGGATTCCGAAATGGTCGTGTGGCTCGCCTCCGGCGTCAGCCTCACGCGCCTCATCAGGCCCATCGGCGTGTTCGCCACGCCGATGGTGCTCCTGATCGCCTTCTTCGCGTTCGTGGGCTGGCCTTGGTCGAACCAGCAGAGCAAGCTGATCAAGGCGCGCTTCCAGCAACGCGATGAGGTATCGCTGCTCGCGCCCGGCCAGTTCCGCGAATCGCCGGCCACCAACCGCGTGTTCTTCATCGAGAAGATGTCGCCGGATCAGGCCAAGGTGCAGAACGTGTTCGTCACGACCACCGAGGCCGGCAAGGTCAACGTGGTGGTCTCGCAGGCCGGTCGCACCGAAACGGCCGACAACGGCGACCGCTTCATCGTGCTGGAGGACGGCCGGCGCTACGACGGCGTGCCGGGCCAGCCGAACTTCAAGATCATGCAGTTCGAGCGCTATGGCGTGAAGATCCAGAGCAAGGCGGTGGTCACCCAGCCCACCACCACGAGCACGCCCACGCTCGACCTGCTGCGCAATCCGACCAACGAGAACCTGGCCGAATTCGCGTGGCGCGCGGGCCTGCCCCTGATCGCGATCAATCTGATGATTCTCGCGATCCCGCTCTCCTACCAGAATCCGCGGCGCGGCCGCACCGCAAACCTCGTGATGGCCGTGCTGATCTACCTGACCTATTCGAACCTGCTCAACGTGATGCAGTCGCAGATCGAGCGCGGCAAGCTGCCGTTCGTGGTCGGGCTCGTGGTGCTGCACGCGGCCGTGGCCGGCGTGGTGGCGTTCCTGTTCTGGATGCGCGTGCGCAACCGGCCGCTGATCTCGCGTGCCACGTTCCGGCGGGGGAACTGACCGATGCGGCTCTACGAAAAATACTTCGCACGCCAGATCTACCTGACCTTCATCTTCGTGCTGTTCGCGTTCTCGGGTCTGTTCTTCTTCTTCGACCTGATCAGCGAACTGAACTCGGTCGGTCACGGCACCTACAACTTCGGCTTCGCGGTGCTGCGCGTGGCGCTGCAGACGCCCTCGCGCTTCTACGAGATCATCCCGGTGGCCACGCTGATCAGCGCGATCTACGTGTTCGCGCAGATGGCAGCCAATTCCGAATTCACGATCTTCCGCGTGTCGGGCCTCGCCACCAATCGGGCGCTGCGCTCGCTGCTGAAGATCGGCGTGCCGCTCGTGATCGCCACCTACCTGATCGGCGAATTCGTGGGCCCGTACACCGATCAGCTCTCCGAGCGCGTGCGGCTCGAGGCGCTCGGCTCGTCGGTCTCGTCGAACTTCGCCTCGGGCGTGTGGGTCAAGGACACGCTGACCGCGCGCGACAACGGCGAGCCGGTCACGCGCTTCGTCAACGTCGGCACGCTGTCGCCCGATTCCACGATCAGCGACGTCCGCATCTATGAATTCGACTCGAAGTTCCAGCTGCAGAACGTGCGCATCGCCAAGACGGGCCGCTACGCGCCGCCGGGCCACTGGCTGCTGACCGACGTGACCGACACGCAGCTGATGCCGGTCGCACCGGCCGCCGGCGCGCCGCAGGACAAGCTGAACCCGGTCTATCGCTCGGAACAGGTGTCGATGCCGCAGTATTCGCTGCGCTCGGACCTCACGCCGCAGATCCTCTCGGTACTGCTGGTCGCGCCCGAGCGGATGTCCATCTTCAATTTGTTCCGCTACATTCAGCACTTGCGCGAGAACCAGCAGGACACGCAGCGCTACGACATCGCGCTGTGGCGCAAGCTGCTCTACCCGTTCGCGGTGTTCGTGATGCTGGTGCTGTCGCTGCCGTTCGCGTATCTGCACACGCGTGCCGGCGTGGTGGGCGTGAAGGTGTTCGGCGGCATCATGCTGGGCATGAGCTTCCAGCTGTTCAACACGCTGTTCTCGCATATCGGCACCCTGAATACCTGGCCCGCGCCGCTCACGGCGGCGCTCCCCGGCCTGATCTACCTCGCGCTCGGCCTGTTCGGGCTGAAGTGGGTCGACCGGCATTGATCAAGACGGAGGGAAGATGAGCAAACACGGGATCATTCTGTTTGGACACGGTTCGCGCGACCCGCGCTGGATGGGGCCGTTCGAGCGGCTCGCGGAACGCGTACGCGCCACCCACACGGGCGGTCCCGTTGCGCTCGCGTTCCTCGAGCTGATGCCGCCCGAGCTGGAAGAGGCGATCGCCGCGCATGTCACGGCCGGCTGCGCGAAGATCACGGTGGTGCCGGTATTCGTGGGCCAGGGCGGCCACGTGCGTCGCGACCTGCCCGAGATCATCGAGGCCAGCATCGCCGCGCATCCGGGCGTGGAGATTCGCTGCGCGTCGGCGATCGGCGAGGACGATTCGGTGCTCGACGCGATCGCCGCCTACTGCCTGCAGCAAGCGGCCGCCTGACGCGGCGAACGGTTTCGCCAATGAAAAACGCCAGCGCGAAGCTGGCGTTTTTCATTGGTGCGAGCCCGTCGGCACGTGTCAGGCGGCGTTGCGGACCGAGTCCTCGTCGTCGCCCGGAGCGCTGCCCTCGCTGGCCCCGGGCACGGCGCGCTCAGCGAATGCCGCGCCGATCATCAGCAGGCTCGGCTGCGAAGGATCGAGCCATGCCTGCGCCTCGCCGGCCGCCATGCGCGCCAGCGTCAGCGCGAAGCTGCGCTCGCGCGGCGTGCTGCAGGCCTCGACGATCGCCACCGGCGTGTCGCCGGCACGACCCGCGTCGATCAGCTGCCGGGCGATGCCGGGCGCGCTGTCGCGGCCCATGTAGAAGACCAGCGAATCGGCGTTGACCTGCTCGCGGATGTCCTCGCTGCCGGGCGCGCGGCTCTGGGTGGCGAACGCCACGCTGCGCGACACGCCGCGCAAGGTCAGCGAGCGCTTCAGGGTGGCCGCGCTGGCCAGCGCCGCGGTGATGCCCGGCACCACCTCGTAGTCGATGCCGGCCGCTTCCAGCGCGCGCATTTCCTCGTCGGCGCGACCGAACAGCATCGGATCGCCGCCCTTCAGGCGCACCACCACGCCGTGCTCGCGCGCGGCGTCCACGATCTGCTTGTTGATGAACTGCTGCGCCGTGGAGCGCTGCCCGCAGCGCTTGCCCACCGCGATGCGGCGCGCCGAGGCCGGCGCGTAGTCGAGCATCGCCGGCTCCACCAGCGAGTCGTGCAGCACCACGTCGGCCTGTGCGAGCAGCCGGGCGCCGCGAACCGTGATGAGGTCCGCCGCGCCCGGCCCTGCGCCAATCAGATACACCTTGCCCATAAACCCTTCGAATCTGGTGCGCCGCCGGCCCGGCCGGCGGCTACGTTGCCTGCCCGTTGTGTCGCGCCGGGATCAGGCCGCGTACGCGCGGATCATGCCGGCGGCCACCGTGTGGTGGGTCGCCTCGTCGATCAGCACGAACGCGCCCGTGCCCGGATGCGCATCGTAGGTGTCGCACACGATCGGCTTCTGCAGCGTCAGCGCCACGCGGCCGATGTCGTTCATCTTCAGATCCTGGCGATCGGTGGCGTGCGACAGCGTATGCACGTCGAGCACCTGCTTGACCGCGCCGATCTTGGTGAACACCGTGTTGGTGGTCTGCTTCAGCAGATACTTGCGTTGCGGCGAGAGCGGCGTTTCGTCGAACCAGCAGAGGTCCGCCTCGAGCTTCCTGGCCGGTTCGATGCGCTTGGCTTCCGGCACGAACACGTCGCCGCGCGACACGTCCACATCCTCGGCCAGCCGGATCGTGACGGTCTGCCCCGCGAACGCGGATTCTACCGCAGCGGTGCCGCCCGGCACCGGCGCGACGATCTCGGCCACCGTGGCCGTGCGGCCCGACGGCAGCACCGCGATCGCGTCGCCCACCTTCACTTCGCCGGCCTCGACGCGGCCCATGTAGCCGCGGAAATCGTCGGCCGAGCTGCCGTCCTGGCGCGCCACCCACTGCACCGGGAAGCGCAGCGCGTCGCCGCCGTCGATCGCCACCGGCAGCGATTCGAGCAGGTTCAGCAGCGGCTCGCCCGCGTACCACGGCATGGCTTCCGACAGCGTGACGATGTTGTCGCCCTTCAGCGCCGACACCGGCACGAAGCACACGTCCTTCAGGTCCAGCTGCTGCGCGAGCGTCACGTAGGCGTCGCGGATCAGGTTGAAGGTCGATTCGGCGTAGTCGACCAGGTCCATCTTGTTGATCGCGACGATCACGTGCTGCAGGCCCAGCAGCTTGACGATCGCGCTGTGACGCTTGGTCTGCGGCAGCAGCTGCGTCACGCCGTTATCGACCGTCACGCGCGTGGCGTCGACCAGGATGATCGCGGCGTGCGCGGTGGACGCGCCCGTCACCATGTTGCGCGTGTACTGCTCGTGGCCCGGCGTGTCGGCGATGATGAACTTGCGCTTGGCGGTGGCGAAGTAGCGGTACGCCACGTCGATCGTGATGCCCTGCTCGCGCTCGGCTTCCAGACCATCGGTCAGCAGCGCGAGGTCGAGCTCGTCGCCGACCGTGCGCTTGTTCTTGGCGCGCGACAGCGCCGAGAGCTGATCCGACAGCACGGCCTTGCTGTCGTACAGCAGGCGGCCGATCAGCGTGCTCTTGCCGTCGTCGACGCTGCCCGCCGTGATGAAGCGCAACACGCCGAGGTCTTCGTGGTTCTCGATGATGCTCATGATGTTCTCTGTCCTCGCGTGCTTCAGAAATAACCCTGCTTCTTGCGCTGCTCCATCGCCGCCTCGGAGGTCTGGTCGTCCATCCGGGTGGCGCCGCGCTCGGTGATCTCGGTCACCGCCGTCTCGGCGATGATCTTCTCGACGTCGTCGGCATCGCTCTCCACCGGGCAGGTGCAGCTGATGTCGCCGACCGTGCGGAAGCGCACCAGCGCCTGCTCGCTCGACTCGCCCTCGCGCATCGGCGTGAGCGGCGTGACCGGCACCAGCAGGCCGTTGCGGCGCACGATCTCGCGCGTGTGGGCGTAGTAGATCGACGGCAGTTCGAGGTTCTCGCGGGCGATGTACTGCCACACGTCGAGTTCCGTCCAGTTCGAGATCGGGAACACGCGCAGGTGCTCGCCCTTGTGCAGGCGCGCGTTGTACAGGCTCCAGAGTTCCGGACGCTGCGCCTTCGGATCCCACTGGCCGAATTCGTCGCGGAACGAGAAGATGCGCTCCTTGGCGCGCGCCTTTTCCTCGTCGCGGCGCGCACCGCCGATCATCGCGGTATAGCCGTACTGCTCGATGGTCTCGAGCAGCGTGACGGCCTGCGCGGCATTGCGCGAATCGGTTTCGCGGCGCAGCACCACGGTGCCGCGCGCGATCGAATCCTCGACGTGGCCGACCACCAGCTCGGCGCCGATTTCCTTGGCGCGGCGATCGCGGAAGTCGATCACCTCGTCGTAGTTGTGCCCCGTGTCGATGTGCACCAGCGGGAACGGCAACGAGGTCTTGCGGTTCGCGCCGAGGCCGAACGCCTTCAGCGCGAGGTGCAGCACGACGACCGAATCCTTGCCGCCCGAGAACAGCAGGGCCGGCTTGCTGCATTCGGCCACGAGTTCGCGCAGGATGTGGATCGACTCGGCCTCGAGCCAGTCGAGGTGGCCCATCCGGCTGGTAGCGCCGGCGGACGGTGCGGATTGTTCGAGCGTCGTGCTCATGTTGTCAGTCCTTACTGGGTTGCTGGCCGCCCGTCGTCGCGGGCGGCGCCATTGCTTTGAGTTCGTGTGCGGCGGCGCGGCGTTCGATTCAGGCGCCGGCCGAACGCACCGGCAGCTCCGACACCGGCGCGGCCGTGATGTGCAGGCCGCATTCCTTGGTGTCGCGCGACTCCCACCACCAGCGGCCCGCGCGGCTGTCCTCGCCGGGACGGATCGCGCGCGTGCAGGGCTCGCAGCCGATGCTCGGATAGCCACGCGCATGCAGCGGGTTCACCGGCACGTCGAACGCCTTCAGACAGGCCCACACCTCGGCCTCGCTCCAGTCGGCGAGCGGGTTGTACTTGGCGATGCCGCGCGCCTCGTCCTGCTCTTCCTCGTGCAGCTCGGCCCGCGTGACCGACTGCTCGCGGCGCTGGCCCGTGACCCACGCATCGACCTCGGACAGCGCGCGATTCAGCGGCTCGACCTTGCGGATGTGGCAGCACGACTTGCGCAGCTCGACGCTCTCGTAGAACGCATTGAGGCCGTGCTCGGCCACGTAGCGATCGATCGCGTCCTGCTGCGGGTGGAACTGCTCGATCTCGTAGCCGTAGCGCTCGCGCACCCGGTCGATCATGCCGAGCGTCTCGGCATGCAGGCGCCCCGTGTTCAGCGAGAACACGCCGATCGAGACCCCCTTCGAGAGGATCGCGTGCGTGACGAGCATGTCCTCGGCCGCGAGGCTGCTCGCGAACTTCACGCGCGGATGACGCTCGGCGATCGACGCCAGCAACGCGTCGAGACGGGCGATCTTCGCGCTCAGTTCGGGCGTGAGGACGTCGCTCATGCGTTCACCCGTGCGGCGGCGGCGCGACGGCGGAACAGCGGCACCGTCTCGTCCACCGCGCCCTGGTAGCGTTCGGAGAATTCCGTGAAGGCGGCCAGCGCATCGTGCGGATCGCGGTCGGCCCGCACCGCGAACGCGTCGAAGCCGCAGCGCGCCATGTAGTTGAGCTGATCGCGCAGCACGTCGCCGATCGCGCGCAGTTCGCCGGTCCAGCCATGGCGCTGGCGCAGCAGGTGCGCCGTGCTGTAGCCGCGGCCGTCGCCGAAGCGCGGGAAATCCACGGCGATCAGGGCCAGCCTGTCGAAGTCGGCCACCACGTCGGCCGGTTCGCTGTCCGGCGCGAGCCACACGCCGAGTTCGTCCTTGCCGCGCGCGGCGACCAGCGCCTCGCGCTCGGCCTGCCAGTACGCGAATGGCACCAGCACCTTGCCGGCCGGCAGCTCGGCCACGGTCGGCAGCGCGCCGTCCTCGGCGGCCCGCACCACCTGCCATGCGTCGTCGATCACGGCGCGGTTCTTGATAATCGAAGCCATCTGCTGAATTCCTCGTTGCTTACGCGTGGGCCGGCTGACGCGCGGCGTACACGCGTTCCTTGAACGGCGCGAGACCGATGCGGTTGTACGTGTCGATGAAGCGCTCGCCGTCGGCGCGCGCTTCGACGAACGTGTCGATCAGCTTGCCGATCACGTCCGGCACTTCGTGCGCCGAGAACGACGGGCCGATCACGCGGCCCAGCTTCAGGCCGTCCGCGCCCGTGCCCTGCTCGCCGCCGAGCGACACCTGGTACCACTCGGAACCGTCCTTGTCGACGCCGAGGATGCCGATGTTGCCGACGTGGTGATGACCGCAGGAGTTCATGCAGCCCGAGATGTTCAGCGACATATCGCCGAGGTCGTACACGTAGTCGAGATCCTCGAAGCGATCCTGGATCGCCTGCGCGATCGGCAGCGACTTGGCATTCGCGAGCGAGCAGAAATCGCCGCCGGGGCAGGCGATGATGTCGGTCAGCAGGCCGATGTTCGGCGTCGCGAAGCCGGCTGCCTTGGCCTTCTCCCACAGCGCGAACAGGTCGCGCTTCTTCACGTTCGCGAGGATCAGGTTCTGCTCGTGCGACACGCGCAGCTCGCCGAACGAATATGCGTCGGCCCACTCGGCCACCGTGTCCATCTGTGCGTCGGTCGCATCGCCGGGCGCCACGTTGTTCGGCTTCAGCGACAGCGTGACGGCCGCGTAGCCGGCCACCTTGTGCGGCGCGACGTTGCGCTCGACCCAGCGCGCGAAAGCCTTGTTCTCGAGCAGGTGCTGCTCGTAGGACGCGTCGGTGTCGGCGAGCTTCTCGTAGGCAGGCGGCGCGAAGAACTGCGTGACGCGATCCACTTCTTCCTGCGTCAGCGTGGACGGGCCATCCTTCAGGTGCTGCCATTCCTCCTCGACCTGCGCGGCGAACTTCTCCGGCGACAGCGCCTTCACGAGGATCTTGATGCGCGCCTTGTAGAGGTTGTCGCGACGGCCGAAGCGGTTGTACACGCGCAGCACGGCCTCGCAGTAGGTCAGCAGATGCTGCCACGGCAGGTTTTCGCGGATGATCGCGCCGACGATCGGCGTGCGGCCGAGGCCGCCGCCGGCGAGGATGCTCGCCACGACCTGGCCCTGCGCGTCGTGCGACAGGTACACGCCGAGATCGTGCATCTGCACGGCGGCGCGGTCGACCTTCGAGCCCGACACGGCGATCTTGAACTTGCGCGGCAGCCATGCGAATTCGGGGTGGAACGTCGACCACTGGCGCAGGATTTCCGACCACGGACGCGGATCGATCACCTCGTCCTGGGCCACGCCGGCGAACTGGTCCGCCGTGATGTTGCGGATGCAATTGCCCGAGGTCTGGATGCCGTGCATCTGCACCGAGGCGAGCTTTTCGAGGATTTCGGGCGTTTCCTCGAGCTTGATCCAGTTGAACTGGATGTTCGAGCGCGTCGAGAAGTGACCGTAGCCGCGATCGTTCTCGCGGGCGATGCGCGCCAGCATGCGGAGCTGGTCGCTGCGCAGGTTGCCGTACGGAATCGCGATGCGGTGCATGTACGCGTGGCGCTGCATGTACAGGCCGTTCTGCAGCCGCAGCGGCTTGAATTCGTCTTCGGTCAATTCGCCCGACAGCCGGCGACGCACCTGGTCGCGGAACTGCGCGACTCGCTCGTCGACGATCGTCTGGTCGTACTGGTCGTACTGATACATTCGGGGACCCCAGGGTTTCGTGTTGACCGCACGGCGTCCTAGCCACGCCGTGCCCGAATTCCGCATCCGCCGCACCTGACCTCTCGAGCCGTCTAGCCCGCGGCCCGGTCATTTGCTAATGACGAATACAGATATCCATATTTGAAAAACCAAGGTGAATCGTAATAAACTCGCCTTATATTTCAAACGACTAAAAAATTCTGTCCATATGCGGAAGGGTTATATATGAACCTGCACCAATTTCGCTTCGTGCGCGAGGCCGTGCGCCAGAATTTCAACCTCACCGAGGCCGCCAAGGCGCTGTTTACCTCGCAGCCGGGCGTCTCGAAGGCCATCATCGAGCTCGAGGACGAGCTCGGGGTGGAGATCTTCACACGGCACGGCAAGCGCGTCCGTTCGCTGACCGAGCCTGGACGCATCATTCTCGCCTCGGTCGAGCGGATCCTGCAGGAGGTCGAGAGCCTGAAAAGGGTCGGGAAGGATTATGCGGCCCAGGATCAGGGCAACCTGACCATCGCCGCGACCCACACGCAGGCGCGGTATTCCCTGCCGGCCGCGATCGCCGAATTCAAGAAGCGCTTCCCGAAGGTGCATCTTTCGATCCTGCAGGGCAGCCCGACCCAGGTGGCGGAGATGGTGATCCACGACCAGGCCGATCTCGCGATCGCGACCGAGGCGATCGCCGACTACAAGGAGCTGGTGTCGCTGCCGTGCTTCCAGTGGCATCACGCCGCCGTGGTGCCGGCCGACCATCCGCTGCTCGAGCGCCGGCCGCCGTCGCTCGACGATCTGGCCCAATATCCGCTGATCACGTACGACGACGCGTTCGCGGGCCGCAAGAAGATCAACCACGCGTTCGCGCTGCGCGGCCTGTCGCCCGACATCGTGCTCGAGGCGATCGACGCGGACGTGATCAAGACCTACGTGGAGCTGGGGCTCGGGGTCGGCATCATGGCCGACATCGCCTTCAACCCCGAACGCGACCGCAACCTGCGCGCGATTCCGGTCGGCCATCTGTTCGGCAGCAACGTGACGCGCGTGGCGCTCAAGCAGGGCGCGTATCTGCGCGGCTATGTGTATACGCTGGTCGAGCTGCTGTCGCCGACGCTGAACCGCAAGCTGATCGAACAGGCACTGAAGGGCGAGGCGGAATCCTACGAGCTGTGAGCGCGGGCCGGGCCGCACGTCGGACCCGGCCCGCGTGCTTGCCCGGCTGCGGGAATTCCGCCATAATCCGCGTTTCGCCTGCGCGCAATCGAACGTGAAAGGCCTGAACATTCTCTCTGCCCAGGTGGTGAAACTGGTAGACGCAGGGGACTCAAAATCCCCCGCCGCAAGGCGTGCCGGTTCGATTCCGGCCCTGGGCACCAGATCTCGCATCGCGGCTCGCCGCGATGCACCTCGAACCCGCACCGATCCCGCGATCGCTGCGGGTTTTCCATTTGCGCCGGCGCAACTTCCCTGCAAAATCAGATTTCTCTGATCGATCTGAAGCGGGGCGCTCTCTAGAATCGGGCTTTTCATCCGCTCGGGATTTCGGGCGCCTGCCCTCCCCCTTCCATGAGTCGAGCCCCATTCATGCCCGTCGAGGGCGAACTCGCGAGGCCGTCGCTGCTGCCGCTGCTCGGCTTGCCGTTCGGCGGCGAATGGACGCTCGATGTCCCTGCCGTCTTCGCCTGCACCAATTTCCGGGCCAGCCTGCGCACCCATTGCATCGACGTCACGGCACCGCACCGCGGCTGCCAGTGGGCGCTCGGCCTGCGTCCGGGCGAGGCCGAGCCCCGCGGCAGCACGCGCCCCCTGATTCGCTGGCGCCCGAAGCGCACGAGCCGCGGCGAACGCACCGGGCCGGCCGCGAAACTCACGCTGCGGCGACGCGGTGAGGCGGCCCCGCCGATGCAGCGTAGGCGGCCTGGGGTGGCGGTCACGCGTCTTGTCGTCGCCGCGTGTCTGTTGTTGCTGGCCTCGCACGGGCCGATCACGCGGGAATTCGCGGCGCCGCCTGCGCCCGTCGTTCAATCCGGCGCCGTACCGCAACCTCATGCAGCAGTCGAGTTGATCACGGCCCGACCTCCGCGTCCGGTGCACGCCGCCACGCCCCGGCAGCCGGCACCGCGTGCGCGCCTCGCGCAGGCGGCGCACGCCAGTCAAACGAGCAAACCGGCTCGCGCTCACGCGGCGCATCCGGCGTATCCGGCACACGTCGATCGTCGCGCCGCCCGTCCTGCCAGCGCATCGCTGCCCGACGAAATCTTCACCGACATCGACCTGCCGCCCGTCACCACACGCGCCGCCACGCCGCGTCCGCAGATCGACTGGGCCGCGCACCTCACGCAGCGCCGGCTGACCGAGGACGCCGCCTTCCTGCGCTGAGCGGGCGCGGCGCCTTGCTACAATGCGCGCGCCATGAATCTCGAAACCATCCTCTTCTCGCAGGGCTTCGGCTCGCGTCGCCAATGCCGCGCGCTCGTCGAGGCTGGCCGCGTCACGATCGGCGGCGCCATGTGCGACGACGCCGACGCCGGCTTCGACACGGCCGGCCTTCATTTCGAAGTGGACGGCATGTGCTGGCCGTATCGCGAGCGCGCCTATCTCGCGCTCAACAAGCCGGCCGGCTACGAGTGCTCGCGCGACCCGCAGCATCACGCCAGCGTGTTCTCGCTGCTGCCGCCGCAGCTGAGCGAGCGCGGCGTGCAGTGCGTCGGCCGCCTCGATCAGGACACCACGGGCCTGCTGCTGCTGTCCGACGACGGCCAGTTCGTGCATGCTTTCACGTCGCCGAAGCGCAAGGTACCGAAAACCTATCTGGCGACGCTCAGGCACGCGCTCGACGACACCCAGCTGGCCGCGCTGCGCGACGGCGTGCTGCTGCACGGCGAGCCGAAGCCGATCGCGGCTGTCGGCGCCGTGGCGCGCGACGCCCACGCGCTCGAGCTCACGGTCATGGAGGGCAAGTATCACCAGGTGAAGCGCATGGTGGCCGCGTCGGGCAACCGCGTGGAGGCCCTGCATCGCGAGCGGATCGGCGGCTACGCGCTACCGCCCGAACTCGCGCCGGGCACCTGGCGCTGGCTGGACGAGGCGGATCTCGCCGCCCTGCGCACCGCACCCTGATCCCTCGCGCGTCGGTCGCGCCATCGCTCCCCCAGCCGTTGCTCGCAGCCGACACGCGCGCTGCGTCGCAGCATGGACGTGCGACGATCCGTCGCTATACTCGAATCACAACGACAAAAACGAGTCACACGCGTCCGAGGTTCAGGGGGAAGATCATGAACGTCACGAATTCGGTCGAACTGTCATCCACGATGCTCGCCTTCGCGATCGTCAGTGCGCTGGCCATCGGCGCGCTGCTCGCCTCGATGCACATGCGCCGCCGCTACCACCCGAACCTGATCGGCGCCCTGATCGGCGCGCTGCTCTGCTTCCTGCTGATCGAGGCCCTGCCTGCGCTCATCTGAGCGAGCCGAGTTCGCTGTCCGGCGAAATCGTCGCCAGGAAATCGTCGACGCTCGGATAGCGCAGCGCGACGCGCAGCTCGCGCTTGAGCCGCGCATTCACGAGCCGGCGCGATTCCCGCATGAACGACAGCTGCACCGGCTCGAGCCGCGTCTCGGCCTCGGCGCGCGTGATGCGCGGCGGGCTCGTGCGCCCGCTCGCCCGGGCCACGCGCTCGAAGTAGTCGCCCATCTTCATTTCGCTGTCGTCCGAGGCGTGCACGACGCGCGCGGGCCGGCCGCGCCGGGCCGCCGCGAGCAGGATGCCGGCCAGATCGTCGGCGTGGATGTGGTTGGTGTAGACATCGTCGGCCTCGACCAGCGCCGGCGTGCCGCGCTCGAGCCGCGCGATCGGCAGGCGGTTGGCCGCATAGATGCCGGGAATCCGCACGATCCGCGCCGCCAGAGAGCCGCGCGCGGTGGCGCGCCGCAACTGCCGCTCGGCCGACACGCGGCGCACCGCGCGCGCATTGGCCGGCCGCACGGGCCGGGTTTCGTCGACGTAGGCACCGCCGCAATCGCCGTACACGCCGCTCGTGCTGGCATAGACGAGCGTCACGGCCTGCCGGAGCCCCTCGGGTACAATACGCGCTGCCCGAAACGGCCCGCCGGCAGGCATGCCGAAGGGGCGAACGCCACGCGCCTCGCCGGCCGCGCGCCGCTGGCGACCGACCGGCAGCGCAGCCTGCCGAGCCGGCCCGCGGCACGCGGTGCGCGCCGCGGG
>JASLEG010000334.1 GCA_030151225.1 Burkholderia sp.
CGTCTTGCGGAACTTGTCGAGTGCGTCCTGCGTCATGAACAGGAAGATGACGGCCTTGGACTGCGCACCGGCCTGCAGGCCGACCGACAGCGAGGAGGTGTTGTAGTAGCCGACCGTGCTGCCGCCGACGCGCAGCGAGCCGTTGCCGGTCTGGGCGCCCACGATGAAGCCGGCCTGCAGCACGCTCGGGAACACCAGCATGCCGCGCGACTTCGCCACCAGCTCGCGCGAGCCCGGCACGGTCGTGTACAGGCGCGACAGCGTCGCATCCACGCTGGCGTTGATCGCTTCACGCTTCGACGTGTTGGCCGACGCGCTTTGCGGCTCGTTCGGCGGCGTGGTCGTGCAACCGGCCAGGGCGAGCGAGCCGACGACGACGGCTGCAGCGGCTTTCAACACAAGTGCTTGACGCATGGTTTTTTCTCCTCGTTACAAGTTCGATTTTTACTGTCGGCCGAGGGGCCGGGGTGGGGTCAACGGCGTGCGAGCAGCAGGCCGGCGATGAAGGCGACACCGGCGACCACGCCGGCGGTCTGCCACGGATTCTCCTGCACCACTTGCGAGACGCGGTCCGCCTGGAGGCGCGCCTGGGCGCGGATGCGGTACAGCGCGTCGCCGGCGGCGTCGTCGAGTGCGCTGCGGGCTTCCTCGAGGCGGCCGTTCAGGCGCTTGCGCAGCGAATCGATGTCCGCGTCTTCCTTCTTGAGCAGGTCTTCCAGTTCGGCGACCAGCGAGCGGACGTCGTCCTTGACGTCGTTGTTCAGGTTGTGTGCGTTGTGGCGGGTGTCGCGGGCGACGCGGCGGCCGGTGCGGCGCAGTTCCGTGAAGCCGCGGTCGAGCTTGTCTTCGATGCTGTTGGTGAGTGCCATGAGTGCGTTCTCCTTGGAATCGAGAAAAAGGGATCGATGATGCGGGACGTTGCCTGCATGAGATTCGCGTTTGCCCGATGAGTTTCGCAACTCGCGTGCCAACTTGCGCCCCGTTTACGAAAAGTCCTTTCGAGACAAGGGCTTGCGAAATTGAAACAAAATCTGCGCCGGGTGCCGGAGCGGGGCCGACGCGGGGCTCGGCATGACCGGCAACGAGCGCGATCCGGGGCGGGCGCGGCGCTTGCGAATCCTCGCAAAGCTTTGTCGGGCCTGAGCGAGGCGGCTTTCGGCCCGGCTCGCCGCCGCCCCCGGCGGCGGCGGCGGACGGGCTGCCAGCGGGCCGCTTTCACGACTGCGGACACGAATCCATCGCGCGGACGGAAAAAGTCGCGCGATCGATGCTTTTTTGCACGTGGAAACCGCGAGCTTGTATTTTTTTCCGTCGGGGACGGCGCCCCGGATCGGCGTGCACCTCCCGCCCGCGATGCCGGTCGCCCCGCATTCCGGATTCCTGCCGGCGATGCAAGTGCCGCGTCGCATGCGTGCCACGCCCCGTCGTGTTCCGCACTGCCTCGTCAGGTCGATGCGGTCGCAACGAATCGCGTTCGAGGCGCCGTTCGCCCCGATTCGCGCATATCACAATGAATGGCGCGTGATGCCTCGCATGGGCGCTGCACGATTGCATGCTTTGCAATCCTTTCTTTGAATATTCTTTAGCGATTTAACGATGAATTTACCGATTTTAAAAATAGATCGGAAAATCATTCCGTGCCGCCGCTGCATGCCTCCTGAAACAAAAGGTAAGCAAATATGACATGGATCAAATTCCTTGCTGGACAAGGCTTCTCGGGGAAATGTAGAGGTATTTCAATCGGTGTCGGATTGGTGTGAGGAGGCCAAAGCATTTCCTTGTTTCAGTGGGTAACAATACGAGATTGTCATATTGAGAGAAACCCTGATGGTGGTATGCTTCATGCACATTAAATTCTGCATCCCACAGAAACCGGGCTTCGTGCATCGATGCCGTGAATTGCAGCACTGCTTCTGTGCGCAATGCATCGGCGCGGCACACCCGACAACCGTTCCATGTGTAACCCGGCCATGATCGTGCATGCCACACGATCATGTCGCCCCCGAACGCGGCCTTGGCCTGGCTGCGAGTGGAGATATCTATGTTCTTCGATGAGCTTAGCGATGAAGAATGGACACGCGTGTCGACACTGATCGCGGACGAACCGATCCGGCTCAACCGGCGCGGTCGCCCTCGCGCGGAAACGCGCGTGGTGGCGAACGCGATCTTCTGGATCCTGACGACGGGCGAGCCCTGGTCCAAGCTGCCGGGCCGCTATCCATCGGGGCCGACCTGCCGCCGCCGCTTCGAGGAGTGGCTCGCGAGCGGCACGCTCGGCGAGATGGTGGCGATGCTCGCCGAACTGAGCGGGCGCAGCTTCGCCTACGTGCCGCCGCCGCCCGAACTCGCGACACCGGCACAGCACACTGCCGAGCCTGCGGTCGGCAACGACCGGCTGCGCGGCGTGTTCTGGCAGAACCCCGAATCGTGGCGCCTGCCCGTGGCCGAGGCCGACGAGTGGGACGACGAGGATGACGAGCGCGAGACGCAGCAGACGGTGCGCGAGGTGCAGGCTGCCGAATCGGCCGTGGTGGAAGCGCGGCTGGCACCCCTCGTGCAGCGCGTGCTGCCGTCCGAATCCGGCTCGCCCGCGCTGGCATCGATCTCGCGGCAGGCCGAGCCGGAGGCTGCGGTCACCGCGCGCGAGCTCGACATCATGTCGGCCGATCGCGCCGACGACGGCGAACTGGCGGAGCACGCGCGGCCCGTGTCGGTGCGCTTCGCCACCGTCGCGCCGCAATCGGAGCCGTACCGCGGCTACACGCTGTACGGCACGGCGCAACCGGTGCAGAACATGATGTATCGCGCCTGGGCCGAGATCGCGCAGGACGGACGCCGGGTCGAGCGCTCGGGGCTGATCGGCCCGCGCTTCTCGGATCCGGAGGCGGCCGAGCGTCACGCGATCGCCTGGGGCCGCGACTGGGTCGATCACCAGCTCGCCGCCGCCAGCGAGCCCGAAGCGCAGGTGCAGATGCACGTTCAGGCGCAGGCGGCCGCCGCCGCGCCGCTGCCGGAACCGCAGCCGCTGGTGGTCGAGATCGAGCCGGCGCCGCTGCCGCAGCTGCGCACCCAGCATCCCGCCAGGGTCGCGCTCGCCACGCTGTCCACGCTGGGGCCGAGCGATCGCAACCACGTCCGTCACTTCGGCGCGGATCGCATGCCGCGCGTCGACGACGAACGCGGCGAAACCGCCTCGCCGCCCACCGAACTCGGCTATCGCGAGTTCGCCTACCCGATAGGATGACGAAACGATCGACCGTCCTCGACGGTCGGTGACGGGGCCACGCGCCGGCCGCCTTCGGGCCGCCGGCGTTTTTTCATGCGTCGGCGCATGCGACGCGCGACGCGATCCCGCAATGAAAAAGGCCGCCCGCCGTCGCGCCCGATCGCGCGCAGGGCGGGCGGCCGTCGAGCCGCGCCGTTACTGCAGGACAGCCTTCAGCCGCGGCCGTAGGTGTCGTCGAAGCGCACGATGTCGTCCTCGCCGAGATACGAGCCCGACTGCACCTCGATCAGCTCGAGCGGCACCTTGCCCGGATTGTCGAGCCGGTGCGTCGTGCCGAGCGGGATGTAGGTCGATTCGTTTTCCGACAGCAGGAAGGTTTCGTCGCCGCGCGTGATGCGCGCCGTGCCCGTCACCACGATCCAGTGCTCGGCGCGGTGATGGTGCATCTGCAGGGACAGCTGCGCGCCCGGCTTCACCACGATGCGCTTGACCTGGAAGCGCTCGCCCATGTCGATCGAGTCGTAATGGCCCCACGGGCGGTGCACCTTGCGGTGGTTGGTCGCCTCGGGGCGCGCCTCGGCCTTCAGTTGCTTGACGATCTGCTTGACGGCCTGCACCTGCGACTTGTCGGCCACCAGCACCGCGTCGGGCGTTTCGACCACCACCAGGTCGCGCGTGCCCACGCAGGCCACGAGGCGGCCTTCCGAGTGCGCGAAGGTGGAATGGGCGCCCTCGAACATCACGCGGCCGCGCCCCACGTTGGCGTGATCGTCCTTCTCGGAGATCTGCCAGATCGCGTCCCACGAGCCGACGTCCGACCAGCCGGCCTCGAGCGGCACCACCACGCTCTCGCACACCTCGGGCGCACCGGCGAGCGGCTCCATCACGGCGTAGTCGATCGAGTTCGACGGCGCTTCGGCGAAGCTGTCGCGGTGCAGGCGGAAGAAGGTGCCGTCGTCGCTGCCCTGTGCCACGGCGCGCTCGCAGGCCGCGTGGATGGCCGGCTGGAAGTGGCGAATCGCCTTCAGCCACACCGACGCGCGCACCACGAAGATGCCGCTGTTCCACCAGTAGTCGCCCGAGCTCACGTACTGCTGCGCGAGTTCGAGGTGCGGCTTTTCGACGAAGCGATCGAGCCGGCGCGCGGCGATCTCGCCCGCGGCCGCCTCGAGCGGCTTGCCCACGCGGATGTAGCCGTAGCCGGTCTCGGCATGCGTGGGCAGGATGCCCATCGTGGCGATGCGGCCCTGCGCGGCATGCCGGATCGCGGCACCGATCGCGGCCTGGAAGCGCTCGAGATCGGCCACTGCGTGATCGGCCGGCATCACGGTCATCACCGCATCGCCGCCGTTCGCGATCGTGCGCAGCGCGGCGATCGTCAGCGCCGGCGCGGTATCGCGGCCGAACGGCTCGAGCACGATCGACGCGTCCTTGCCGACCAGGCGCAGCTGCTCGGCCGTGGTGAAGCGGTGATCGTCACCGCACACCACCAACAACCGTTCGGATACCGGAATATCGCCGTCGTAGCCTTCGAGCCGGCGGGTGGTGGACTGCAGCAGCGATTCCTGACCGACGAGGCCGATCAGCTGCTTCGGAAACTGCTCGCGCGACATCGGCCAGAGCCGCGTGCCGGAGCCGCCGGCCAGCACCACCGGCTGCACGGCGAGGCGGATGGCCGCGTGCGCCGAGGATTCGGCGGCGTTCGCGACGGCGGGGCGGGCGGCCTGAGGCGACGCGGAAGCGACGTTCGGCGCGACGCCGACGACGGACGGAGGATTCATTGTGCACTCCTCGAAACGATGGATCGGTCAGACCGTTTTTAGCACGACATAATGAGTCGAAAAATCCGGATTGCTGCACTGCAAGATCACGCTGAAGCGAAAAATTATAAAAATTCAACGGCCGAAATTCGTAAAAATTCGATTGTGTAACAAGGGTAAAAAACCGATCGAATTTTTGCTCAAGTAGTTGATTTATAAGGAATATATGCTTTATTGATTGAGCCAGATCAAATTTCGGTTGCCTCGTTCCGGAAAAAACTGCACAGAAAAATTCGAGCAAAAAATGCAAAAGTTTCCGAATATTTTTAGAAATACTTGCGCGCTTGCAGCAACAAATTTCTTGCCGCATCAATAGCGTCTGCAGCGGACGAATCGGTGTCGAATCGCGCTGCGATCCGATCATCTGTCTGGCGAAGGAGCGACCCATGTTGAGCGTGTTGGCGAGAGTGATCGATATCGCGATGGCGGTGCTGGGCGCCCTGATCGCGGCGGCGCTGCATCGCGGCGGCATCGTGGCGCTCGACGATCTGCAGCGTTCGATGGTGCTGTTCAACAGCATGCTGATCGTCGCGTTCTTCCCGGCCTTCGGCGTGTACCAGTCGTGGCGTGGCAAGCCGGTGCGCGCGCTGCTCTGGCGCGTGGCGATCGCCTGGTGCGTGGTGGAGGGCGGCGGCATCCTGATGAGCTTCAGCTTCCACCATTCGGCCGAGCTGTCGCGGCTGTGGCTCGGCTACTGGGGCGTGATCACCGCGGCGTTGCTGGTGGGCTCGAAGGGCCTGGTGCACGCGGTGCTGCGCCGGCTGCGTCGCGAGGGCTACAACCACAAGGCGGTGGGCATCGTGGGCGACACCGGCGTGACGCCGCTGCTGATCCGGCAGATGCGCGCGCGGCCCGATGCCGGCTTCACGCCGTCGTGCATCTTCGACGTGACCGGCAAGGTGGACGTGCGCGACGTGGACAGCGTGCCGGTGGAGCGACGCTTCTCCGAGCTGGTGCGGCTGGTGCGCTACCGCCACCTGCGCGAGCTGTGGATCACGCTGCCGATCACCGAGGAGCGGCACATCCACCGCATCGTCACGGAGTTCCAGCACGACTTCGTGAACATCCGGCTGATTCCGGACGTGCGCAGCCTGTCGTTCTTCAACCAGGAAGTGGTGGAGCTGCTCGGCGTGCCGGCCATCAACCTCGCCGCCTCGCCGATCACCGACGTGCGGATCCTGCCGAAGTTCGTGTTCGACCGGATGTTCGCGCTGGTGGCGCTGACGATGCTCGCGCCGGTGATGCTGCTGATCGCGGCGCTCGTGAAGCTGACCTCGCCGGGCCCGGTGTTCTTCCGCCAGACGCGCAAGGGCATCGACGGCCACGAGTTCCGCATCTACAAGTTCCGTTCGATGAAGGTGCACGCGGAGGTGAAGGGGCAGGTCACGCAGGCGCGCAAGGGCGATTCGCGGATCACGCCGGTGGGGCGTTTCCTGCGCCGCACGAGCCTCGACGAGTTGCCGCAGTTCATCAACGTGCTGAAGGGCGAGATGTCGGTGGTGGGGCCGCGCCCGCACGCGCTCGAGCACGACGACATCTACAAGGATCTGGTGCGCGGCTACATGTTCCGCTACCGCATCAAGCCCGGCATCACCGGCTGGGCGCAGATCAACGGTTTTCGCGGCGAGACCGACCGCGTGGAAAAGATGTCCGGCCGCGTGAAGCTCGACCTGTACTACATGCAGAACTGGTCCTTCTGGCTGGACATCAAGATCGTGGTGCTGACGCTGTGGAAGGGCTTTACCGGCAGCAACGCGTATTGAGGCGTCGCCATCGGCGGCTTCGCATTTTTCCGATCAACGAGCGACGCCCCCTCGCGGGCGAAAGGGCTGACATATGAATCTGACCATCATCGGCAGTGGTTACGTGGGACTCGTCACGGGCGCGTGCCTGGCCGACATCGGCCACGACGTGTTCTGTCTCGACGTGGACCCCGTGAAGATCGCCGTCCTGAACGACGGCGGCGTGCCGATCCACGAGCCGGGCCTGAAGGAAATCATCGCGCGCAACCGCGCGGCGGGCCGGCTGCGCTTCTCCACCGACGTGGAGGCCGCCGTCGCGCACGGCGAGGTGCAGTTCATCGCGGTGGGCACGCCGCCCGACGAGGACGGCTCGGCCGACCTGAAGTACGTGCTGGCCGCCGCGCGCAACATCGGCAAATACATGACCGGCTTCAAGGTGGTCGTCGACAAGTCGACGGTGCCGGTCGGCACGGCCGAGCGCGTGCGCGAGACGATCGCCGCCGAGCTGGCCGCGCGCGGCTCGGACACGATGTTCTCGGTGGTCTCGAACCCGGAATTCCTGAAGGAAGGCGCGGCCATCGACGACTTCGCGCGCCCCGACCGCATCGTGATCGGCTGCGATGACGACGTGCCGGGCGAGAAGGCGCGCGAGATGATGAAGAAGCTCTACGCGCCGTTCAACCGCAATCACGAACGCACGCTGTACATGGACGTGCGCTCGGCCGAATTCACCAAGTACGCGGCCAACGCGATGCTGGCCACGCGCATCTCGTTCATGAACGAGCTGGCGAATTTCGCCGATCGCGTGGGCGCCGACATCGAGGCCGTGCGCCGCGGCATCGGCTCCGACCCGCGTATCGGTTACCACTTCCTTTACGCCGGCGCCGGCTACGGCGGCTCGTGCTTCCCGAAGGACGTGGAGGCGCTGATCCGCACCGCCGACGCGAGCGGCCAGTCGCTGCAGATCCTGCGCGCGGTATCGGACGTGAACGCGGCGCAGAAGCAGGTGCTCGAGCAGAAGGTCGTGGCGCGCTTCGGCGCCGATCTCGCGGGGCGCACGTTCGGCGTGTGGGGCCTGGCCTTCAAGCCGAACACCGACGACATGCGCGAGGCGCCGAGCCGCGCGCTGATCGCGGGCCTGCTCGCGCGGGGCGCGACGGTGCGCGCCTACGATCCGGTGGCCACCGCCGAGGCGCGCCGCGTGTTCGCGCTCGATCTGGCCGGCCGCGCCGACGATCTCGCGCGCCTGCATTTCGTGGACGACGCCGGCGACGCGGCCGACGACGCCGACGCGCTGGTGATCGTGACCGAATGGAAGGCGTTCAGGAGCCCGGATTTCGCGGCGCTGGCCGCGCGCTGGAAATCGGCCGTGATCTTCGACGGCCGCAACCTGTACGAGCCGCTCGCGATGGGCGAGCTCGGCATCGAGTATCACGCGATCGGTCGTGCCCGCGCGGGGCAGACCGGCGCCCACGCCGCGGCGACGGGTGTCGCCGCCGGCCTGCCCGCCGCCGCCGACGCGGCGCGTGCCTGAACCCGCCCCGCGCGCACCCACGACGGAAGGAGGAAAACGCGATGTTCCGTAACGTGCTGATCGTCTGCCACGCCAACGTGTGCCGCAGTCCGACCGCCGAAATGCTGTTTCGCACCCTCGGGCGCGACGCGCTGCCCGATCACTGCGAGTTCCACTCGGCCGGGATCGACGCGAACGACGGCGACAACATCGACCCGGTGATGCAGGCGCTGCTCGCCGAGCGCGGCGTGGACGCCTCGACGCACCGCTCGCGCCGGCTGAGCCAGGCGATCGTGCGCGATGCCGATCTCGTGCTGACCACCGAGCGCCGCCAGATCGACGCGATCGAGTCGATCGACCCGTGCGCGCGCGGCAAGGTGTTCCTGCTCGGCAAGTGGGAGGACGCGGAGATCGTCGATCCGCATGGCCACAGCGAAGCCGCGTACCGCGAAAGCTGCGAACTGATCGAACGTCTGGTTCAAGGATGGCTGCACAAACTATGCTGACACACCCGCTCATGCGAAACCTCGCCGCGCGCCTTCCGGTGCGCTCGTCGCTGATGTCGTTCACCTCGCTGCTGCTCGCGGCGCTGCTGACGGCCTGCTCGACCGCGCCCGGCAACTACCTGAACACGTCGCGGCTCGACGAGAAGGGCGCGCTGCCCGACACGCACTACGACGTGCGCCTGATCACGCCGCAACTGGTGGCCTCGCAGGCGCTGGCCGCCTCGCAGCAGCAGCGCCCGCTGCCGGCCGACCTGTTCCCCGATCCCACCCAGTACGTGTACAAGATCGAGCCGCAGGACATCCTCGGCGTGACCGTGTGGGATCACCCGGAGCTGACCACGCCGCAGGGGCAGACCTTCTCGGCCGGCGGCAACACCACCCAGACCATCGCGGGCGCGCTGCAGCAGCCGTATACGAATGCGCTGCCGGGCCAGGCCGATCCCTACGGCCAGACCGTGGGCTCGGACGGCACCATCTATTTCCCGTTCGTGGGCCGCGTGCGCGTGGCCGGCCGCACCGCGGCCGACGTGCGCGACGAGCTCGCGGGCAAGCTGTCGCGCTACGTGAAGAATCCGCAGATCGACCTGCGCGTGCTGTCGTATCGCAGCCAGAAGGTGCAGGTGACGGGCGAGGTCAAGACGCCGGGCCCGCTCGCGATCACCGACGTGCCGCTGCGCCTGGTGGATGCGATCACGCGCTCGGGCGGCACCACCACCGAGGCCGACCTGCAGCGCGTGCGTCTGACGCGCAACGGCCAGTACTACGTGCTCGACGCGAACGCGCTGCTCGACAAGGGCAAGACCTCGCAGAACGTGATGCTGCAGCCCGGCGACGTGGTGAACGTGCCGGACCGCAGCGACAGCCGCGTGTTCGTGATGGGCGAGGTGAAGCAGCCGATCACGGTGCCGATGCTCAAGGGCAGCCTGACGATCGCCGACGTGATCACGGCCGGCGGCGGGCTGCTCGATACCGATGCGAATCCGCGCCAGGTTTACGTGTTGCGCGACCTGATGAACGACCCGACCAGGCCGGACATCTATCGCCTGGACATGACCCAGCCCGACGCGCTGATGCTGTCGAGCCGGTTCCAGCTGAAGCCGCTCGACGTCGTCTACGTCAGCACGGCAGCCTCGGTGCAGTTCAACCGTCTGTTGCAGCAGGTGTTCCCGACCATCCAGTCGGTCTACTACATGAAGCAGATCACGCACTGATCTGGCGTGGCCGGCGTCGCTCCCGACGCCGGCCCACCGAACCTGAGGCGGATAGCCATCGTGAATACCCAAGCCAAACATCCCTACGCCGATCTGGCCGCGAAACCCGATGACGAGGACGTCGTCCTCGGTCAGCTGATCCAGGTGATCTTCGACGACATCTGGACGCTGCTCGGCATCGCCGCGCTGATCATCGCGCTCGCGGGCGTGTACTGCTACCTCGCCAAGCCGGTGTACTCGGCCGACGCCCACGTGCGCGTGGAAGCGGCCGACAACACCTCGCAGGCGCTCACGCAGACGCAGACCGGCGCCGCCATCAACAGCGGCTCCACCGCGCCGGCCACCGACGCCGAGATCGAGATCATCAAGAGCCGCGGCGTGGTGGGCCCGGTGGTCGAGCAGTGCAAGCTGAACTTCTCGGTCGCGCCGAAGACCTTCCCGCTGCTCGGCTCGCTGGCCGCGCGCCTCGCCACGCCGGGGCAGCTCGCCAAGCCGTGGTTCGGCCTGAACTCGTACGCGTGGGGCGGCGAGTCGGCCGTGGTCGATTCGATCGACGTGACGCAGTCGCTCGAGGGCAAGCAACTGACCATGACGGCGCAGGCCGGCGGCGAGTACACGCTGGCCGACGAGAACGGCGGCCTGCTGCTGCGCGGCCGGGTGGGCGAGCGCGCCGAGGGCAACGGCGTGTCGCTGCTGGTCACCAAGCTCACGGCACGGCCGGGCACGCAGTTCACCGTGGTGCGCCAGAACGACCTCGACGCGATCACCGCGTTCCAGTCGGCGATCCAGGTGGCCGAGCAGGGCAAGCAGACCGGCGTGATCCAGATCTCGCTCGAGGGCAAGGATCCGGACCAGACCGCGATGATCGCCAACGCGCTCGCGCAGTCGTACCTGAACCAGCACGTGATCAACAAGCAGGCCGAGGCGACCAAGATGCTCGAGTTCCTCAAGAGCGAGGAGCCGCGCCTGAAGTCCGATCTCGAACGCGCCGAGGCCGCGCTGACCGAATATCAGAGCACCTCGGGCTCGATCAACGCGAGCGACGAGGCCAAGGTGTACCTCGAGGGCAGCGTGCAGTACGAGCAGCAGATCGCCGCGCAGCGCCTGCAGCTCGCCTCGCTCGAGCAGCGCTTCACGCCCGAGCACCCGATGGTGATCGCGGCCAACACGCAGCTCGCCGAGCTCGAGAAGGAACGCGACAAGTACGCCGGCAAGTTCCGCAGCCTGCCCGCCACCGAGGTGAAGGCCGTCGCGCTGCAGCGCAACGCGAAGGTGGCCGAGGACATCTACGTGCTGCTGCTCAACCGCGTGCAGGAGCTGTCGGTGCAGCGTGCCGGCACGGGCGGCAACATCCGCCTGGTGGACGCCGCGCTGCGCCCCGGCGTGCCGGTCAAGCCGAAGAAGGTGCTGATCGTGTCGGCGGCCGTGATCCTGGGCCTGATCCTCGGCACCGGCGTGGTGTTCCTGCGCCGCAGCCTGTTCAAGGGCATCGAGGATCCGGAGCGCGTCGAGCGCATGTTCAACCTGCCGATGTACGGCCTGGTGCCGAAGAGCGTCGAGCTCGAGAAGCTCGATGCCGCCGCGCAGAAGAGCGGCAGCGACGTGCGGCCGATCCTGGCCGTGGCGCGACCGAAGGATCTCAGCGTCGAGAGCCTGCGCAGCCTGCGCACCGCCATGCAGTTCGCGCTGATGGACGCGAAGAACCGCGTGATGGTGCTGACCGGCCCCACGCCCGGCATCGGCAAGAGCTTCCTGACCGTGAACCTGGCCGCGCTGCTCGCGCATTCGGGCAAGCGCGTGCTGCTGATCGACGCCGACATGCGCCGCGGCGCGCTCGACCGCTACTTCGGCGTGTCGCGTCGCAACGGCCTGTCCGAGCTGCTGAGCGGCCAGGTCGCGCTGGAAGACGCGATCCGCGAGACGCAGGTGCCGGGGCTGTCCTTCATCCCCACCGGCCAGCGCCCGCCGAATCCGTCCGAGCTGCTGATGTCGCCGCGCCTCGCGCTGTATCTGGACGGGCTCGGCAAGCGCTACGACGCCGTGATCGTCGATTCGCCGCCGATCCTGGCCGTGACCGACGCGACGCTGTTCGGCGTGCTGGCCGGCACCACCTTCCTGGTGCTGCGCTCGGGCATGCACACCGAGGGCGAGATCAGCGATTCGATCAAGCGCCTGCGCACGGCCGGCGTGCACGTGCAGGGCGGCATCTTCAACGGCGTGCCGGCGCGCACGCGTGGCTACGGACGCGGCTACGCGTCGGTCCACGAATACCTGAACGCCTGAGCGCCGCGCCGCGGCCCGGCTCTCCCGCCCACGACGACGAGGTGACGAAGCGATGAAACTTTCCGTACTGGTGCCGACCTACCGGCGTCCCGCCGATCTCGCCCGCTGCCTGATCGCGCTGCAGCGTCAGCGCCGCGCGCCCGATCAGGTGATCGTGGTGGCACGCCCCGAGGACGACGCCACCCACGAATGCCTGGCCGACCCGCGCGTGCGCGGCGCGCTGCCGCTGGTGGTCGCGCCGGTCGAGGTGGCCGGCCAGGTGGCCGCGCTGAACCTCGGGCTCGATACCGCCGAGGGCGACGTGCTCGCCATCACCGACGACGACGCCGCGCCGCGCCCCGACTGGCTCGAGCGCATCGCCGCCGCGTTCGAGGCCGATATGCGGCTCGGCGCGCTCGGCGGGCGCGACTGGGTGCACGAGAAGGGCCGCGTGGTGGAGGGCGAGCGCCCGGTGGTGGGCCGCGTGACGCTGTCGGGCAAGCTGATCGGCAACCACCACCTCGGCGCCGGCGAGGCGCGCGAGGTGGACATGCTGAAGGGCGCCAACATGATCTACCGGCGCGCCGCGATCGCGGGCCTGCGCTTCGACACGCGCCTGCGCGGCGCCGGCGCGCAGACCCACAACGACATGGCGTTCAGCATGGCCGTGAAGCGCCGCGGCTGGAAGCTCGTGTACGACCCGGCGGTGGCCGTCGACCACTATCCGGCCGAGCGTTTCGACGAGGATCGCCGCGACGCGGCCTCGCGCAGCGCGATCGTCAACGCCGCCTACAACCTGCATCTGACGCTGCGCGATCACCTGCCCGGCACCAAGCGCGAGATCGCGTGGTGGTGGTACACGCTGGTCGGCACGCGCGTGTATCCGGGCCTCGCGCACGTGCTGCTGTCGCTCGGTTCGAGCAAGGGCTCGCGGATCCGCGAGCGCTGGCGCGCCGTGCGCGAGGGCGCGCATGCCGCACGTCGCGCGTCGTCGGACGCCGGCCATCCGCTCGCCACCGCGTGAGTGCACGCCCGCATGTCCCGCTGCGGCCGTCCGCGCCGTTCGCGCCCACCGAGCCACCGCCCCGGAGATCGCCCATGAGCGCCACCAAGGTCCACGTCCATCTGTTCTTTGGCGCCGATCCGCGCAGCTACCGCGCCGGCGACAACATCGGCTGCCTGTACGGCTATCACCACGCGGCCTCCGACGAGTTCGCGATGAGCTATTCGCAGGACCGCCGCGAGTCGCGTCTGGTCGGCCTCGCGCGTCGTGCGCTGAAGGCCGCGCTCGGTTTCGACGCGATCCACGCGTGGCGCAACCGCGAGGCGCTCGCGACCGCCGACGTGATCTGGACGCATACCGAGCAGGAGCATCTGGCCGCCGCGCTGGTGCTGAAGCTGGCCGGTGCGCGCGGCGCGCGCCCGCTGCTGCTCGCGCAGAGCGTGTGGCTGCTCGATCGCTGGCCGCAGTTCGGCGCGCTGCGTCGCGCCGTGTATCGCCGCCTGCTCTCGCGCGCCGACGTGCTGACCACGCTCGCGCGCGACAACGCCGTGCTGTGCCGCGAGTACCTGCAGCGTGACGCCGTGCAGGTCTACTACGGCCTGAACACGCAGGATTTCCCGGTGCGCCGGCCCGAAGGCTGGACGCCGCACACGCCGCTGCGCATCGCCGCGATCGGCAACGACCGCGACCGCGACTGGACCACCCTGATCGAGGCCTTCGGCGGCCAGCCGGGCTTCGAGGTCAAGCTCGCCACGCGCCGGCGGATTCCGGCCGCGCTGCATCGGCCGAACGTCGAGATCGCCTCGGTGTCCGGCATCGCGAAGCAGCGCGCGTTCTACGAATGGGCCGACGTGATCGTGGTGCCGCTGCGCGAGAACCATCACGCGTCGGGCATCACCGTGATGCTCGAGGCCGCCGCGGTGGGCAAGCCGATGATCGTGAGCGACGTGGGCGGCCTGCGCGACTACTTCCCCGGCGAGTGCGCGGCCTATGTGCCGGCCTCGGACGCGAGCGCGATGCGCGCCGCCGCCGAGCGCATGCGCACCCAGCCGGGCCATGCGCTCGCGCTGGCGCAGGCCGCCTCGACGCGGCTCGTCGAGCGCGATCTGACCACCGAGGCCTTCGCCGCGCAGCACGTGCGCATCACGCGCGAGCTGCTGCAGCGCGGCCGGCACGGCAGCGGCGCGCCGGCCACGGCGGCGGCGCTGCCGCTCGCCGACTCGCGCCGGCCGTCGAACTGAGGGAGCGCCGCCGATCATGAGCACGCCTGCCTATCCGAACGCGCCGGGCCCGGCGCAGCCGCCCGGCCCGCCGGTCGGCTCGCCCGCCCGCCGCAGCCGCCGCAAGCGCCGCTTCGCGACCGAGCCGAAGCACTGGGCGCCGCAGGCCGGCCTGTGGACCTTCACGGGCCTGCTGATCCTCGCGCACCAGGGCTCGCTGCTGACCTACGCGTTTCCGGCGCTGTCGATCGCCGTCGGTTTCTGGCTGTACTTCCGCAGCCCGGCGCGCTACGTCGGCTTCGTCTGGTGGCAATGGTTCCTCGCGCCCGAGGTGCGGCGCCTCGCCGACTGGTCGCGCGGCGCCTACACGCCCACCAGCCTGATCCAGATCGCGCCGCTCGCGGTCACGATGATCTGCGGGCTCGGCCTGCTGCGCCATTACCGCGTGCTCGGCCAGCGCCGCGGGCTGCCGCTGCTGATGATGCTGCTCGGCCTGACCTATGCCTATCTGGTCGGCCTGGTGTCGTCGGGCGTGCTGGCGGCCACCTACGATCTGACCAACTGGATCTATCCGCTCGTGATCGGCTTCCATATCGCCGTGAACGCGCGCGACTACCCCGATTACCGCGACGCGATCATCTCCTCGTTCATCTGGGGGATGCTCGTGATGGGCGCCTACGGCATGGTGCAGTTCTTCATCATGCCGTCGTGGGACGTGCTGTGGATGGTGGGCTCGCAGATGGCCTCGCAGGGCGAGCCGGTGCCGTACGGCGTGCGCGTGTTCAGCACCATGAATTCGTCGGGGCCGTTCGCGTTCGCGATGATGGGCGCGCTGGTGTTCCTGCTGGCGGCCACCCAGCGCGTGCGCTGGCTGGCCGGCGCGGCGGGCTTCATCTCGTTCATGTTGTGTCTCGTGCGCTCGACCTGGGGCGGCTGGGTGATCGCGCTGATCGTGCAGCTGGCCAAGTCGTCGAACCGCGTGCGGGTGCGCATGGTGGTGGGCGCGATGGTGCTGGCCGGGCTGTCGGTGCCGCTGCTCACGGTCGGGCCGGTGGCCGACCGGCTCGGCCAGCGGCTCGAATCGATCACCAACCTCAAGGACGATCGCAGCTACGACGATCGCAACAAGTTCTACGCGGAATTCGCCAAGACCGCCTTCACCGACGTGTCGGGCGAGGGCATGGGCGCCACCGGCGCGTCCACCAAGCTGTCGAGCGACAGCGGCGAACTCGGCAAGTACGGCAGCTTCGACAGCGGCGTGATGAACGTGCCGTTCGTGCTCGGCTGGCCTGGCTCGCTGCTGTACCTGGCGGGCACCCTGTGGTTGCTGGCACGCGCGGTGCGCGTGTCGTTCCGGTTGCGCGACGACAAGTACGTCGCCGCGTGCGTGAGTCTCGCGGTCTCGATCTTCGCGATGCTCGTGTTCACCAATTCCCTGGTCGGTACGGGAGGCTTGTTGCTGTTCATGAGTTTGTTTTCGATCCTGGCGGCATCGCACTGGCAAAAAATCCAGCGAGCCACCGCCAAACGCATACGGGGAGCAGGACTGTGAGAATCGCCATCGTCACACATACAGTCCGTCACAACGACGGACAGGGACGCGTCAACTACGAGATCGCCCGCGCGGCGCTCGCCGAGCAGTGCGACGTCACGCTGATCGCGTCGCACGTCGCGCCGGAATTGCTCGAGCACCCGCGCCTGCGATGGATCCCGATCAAGCCGGGCCGCTTCTGGCCGAGCAATCTGCTGCGTCAGCAGGTGTTCGCGCTGAAGAGCGCGCTGTGGATCCGCCAGCATCGGCACGAGTTCGACGTGCTGCACGTGAACGGCTTCATCTCGTGGGCGCGCGCCGACGTGAACACCGCCCACTTCGTGCACGGCGGCTGGTTCGCGAGCCGCTATTACCCGTTCGGGCTGACCAAGGGCCTGTGGTCGGCCTATCAGTACGTCTACACGCGCGCCAACACCGTGCTCGAGCGCTGGGCCTATCAGCGCTCGCGCGCGATCGTGGCGGTGTCGGAGAAGGTGGCCGACGAGATCCGCGGCATCGGCATCGAGGCGAGCCGGATCGGCGTGATCTACAACGGTGTGGACGCCCAGGCGTTCGGTGGGGCGCGCCCCGATCGCGGCGCCTACGGGCTGCCCGAAGCGCCGTTCACGCTGCTGTTCGTGGGCGACCTGCGCACGCCGCGCAAGAATCTCGGCACCGTGCTGAAGGCGCTCGCGCTGCTGCCCGATCACGTGCATCTGGCGGTGGCCGGCTTCCTGCCCGGCAGCCCCTATCCGGAGGAGGCGCGCGCACTCGGCATCGGCTCGCGCGTGCATTTCCTCGGTCTCGTGAAGACCATGCCGCAGCTGATGTCGTCGGTAGACGCCTACGTGTTTCCGTCGCGCTACGAGGCGATGAGCCTGTCGCTGCTCGAGGCGATGGCGGCCGGGCTGCCGGTGGTGACCGCGCGCACGGCTGGCGGCGCCGAGATCATCAACACCGAGTGCGGCGTGGTGCTCGACGATCCCGACGATCCGCAGGCGCTGGCCGGCGCGATCGGCGCGCTCGCGCATTCGCGCGAACGCTGCCGCGAGATGGGCGCCGCCGCGCGCACGCTGATGAACGACTTCGGCTGGCAGCAGATGGGCGCGCAGTATCTCGCGCTGTATCGCCGCCTCATTTCGCAATCCCAACCGTCCGCGCTACCCGGAGCGGCGCCGGCCGCCGTGCCCGCGTCCGCGCATCGACCCGCGCCCCGTCCCGGCCCGGGGCCCGTACCCACGCAGGAGCCCTTGTAATGAGCACACTTCCCCTTCCCTCGACGATCAAGTCGCTGCAGATCGGCATGCACTGGTTTCCCGAACGCGCCGGCGGCCTCGACCGCATGTACTACTCGCTGGTGGGCGCGCTGCCCGGTGCGGGCGTGGCCGTGCGCGGCGTGGTGGCCGGCTCGGGCCGCGTGGCGGCCGACACGGACGGCGCGATCCGCGGCTTCGGCTCGGCCTCGCAGTCGCTGCCGCGGCGCCTGATGGCCGCGCGCCGCGCGCTGAGCGAGGTGATCCGCGCCGAGCGCCCCGACGTGGTGTCGTCGCATTTCGCGCTCTACACGTTCCCGGGGCTCGACGTCACGCGCGGCATCCCGCAGGTGTCGCACTTCCAGGGGCCGTGGGCCGACGAGAGCCAGGTGGAGGGCGCCGATTCGCTGGGCCAGCGCGCCAAGCGCTATCTCGAGCAGACCGTCTACGCGCGCTCGTCGCGGCTGATCGTGCTGTCGAGCGCGTTCGCCGAGATCCTCACCTCGCGCTACGGCATCTCGCAGGACAAGGTGCGCATCGTGCCGGGCTGCGTGGACACCGCGCAGTTCGACCTGCCGATCTCGCAGGCCGAGGCGCGCCAGAAGCTGCAACTGCCGCAGGGCCGGCCGATCGTGCTGGCGGTGCGCCGGCTGGTGCGGCGCATGGGCCTCGAGGATCTGATCACGGCGATCGACGTGGTGCGCCGTCGCCATCCCGACGTGCTGCTGCTGATCGCCGGCAAGGGGCGCCTCGCCGAGGAGCTGCAGCAGCGCATCGACGATGCCGGCCTCGACGATCACGTGAAGCTGCTGGGCTTCGTGCCCGACGCGCACCTGGCCGCGCTGTACCGCGCCGCGACCGTCAGCGTGGTGCCGACCGTCGCGCTCGAGGGTTTCGGGCTGATCACCGTGGAGTCGCTCGCCTCCGGCACGCCGGTGCTGGTGACGCCGGTGGGCGGACTGCCCGAGGCAGTGTCGGGGCTGTCCGAGGAGCTGGTGCTGCGCGGCACCGGCGTGGAGGCGATCGCGGAGGGCCTGTCCGAGGCGCTGTCGGGCCAGCGCAAGCTGCCCGATGCCGACGCGTGCCGGCGCTACGCGCGCGAGCATTTCGACAATGCGGTGATCGCGAAGCGCGTCGCGCAGGTGTACGACGAGGCGATCAAGGCCGCGTGAGCCGCGGGTGACCGTGGGGGATGAAGGCGAGGGCGCTGCGGCGCCCTCGTTGCATTGGCGCGGCGATCGGTGGACCGGAGGGCGTCAGTGCCGCCCGGCGCGCCACTGGCCCGGCGCGATGCCGAAGCGGCGCGTGAACGCGTGCGTGAGTGCGCTCTGGTCGGCGAAACCGACGTCGGCGGCCACGTCGGCCAGCGCGTGCGCGGGATTCGCTAGCAGCAGCACGGCGGTGTCGAGCCGCAGCTTCAGCAGGTAGCGATGCGGGGTTTCGCCGAACGCGTCGACGAACAGTTCGTGGAAGCGGCGCAGGCCGAAGCCGCAATGCGCGGCGAGATCGGCCACCCGCAGCGGCTCGGCGAGCCGCGCACGCAGCCAGCGGTCGATGCGCGCGAAGTCGAGGCCGGCGGCGCGGGCCGGCGCGGCGTGGCCGGGCGTGCCGACCAGCGCGTCGCACAGCTTCGCGGCGGCCTGCCAGTGCAGCGGGCGCGACACGTCGTGCGTGGCGCGTGCCTCGAGTTCGCCGGCCAGCGCTTCCACCAGCGCGCCGAACGCGGGCGCGACGGCGAACGGCCGGCCGCGCGCGAACACGCGTTCGGGCACGGCGAGCGAGCCCACCGGCAGATCCAGCACCAGCTGGCGGTTCGGGCCGAGGCCCGCGTAATCGTGGCGCTCGCCGGCCGGAATCAGCCAGGCGTGGGCGCCGTCGATGCGCTCGGCCACACCGTCCACCGACATCACCATCTCCCCCTCCACGCCGAGCACGACCTGATGGAAGTCGTGCACGTCGCTCGCCTCCACCACGCCGTAGCGGCGCAGCGAGATCGAGGGATGGAGCGGGGTGGCGGTCATGGCGGCGGTGCCGGTGGCGAGCGCAACGGCTGCGGCGGTCCTCAGACGGCCAGCAGTTCCACTTCGAACACCAGCGTGGCGTTCGGCGGAATCACGCCGCCCGCGCCGCGCACGCCGTAGCCGAGTTGCGGCGGGATCGTCAGGCGGCGCGTACCGCCCACCTTCATGCCCTGCACGCCTTCGTCCCAGCCCTTGATGACCATGCCGCCGCCGAGCACGAACACGAACGGGTCGTTGCGGTCCTTGCTCGAGTCGAACTTCTGGCCGTCCGTCAGCCAGCCCGTGTAGTGGACGGTGACGGATTGGCCGGCCTTGGCCTCGTCGCCCGAACCTTCGGTCAGGTCTTCGTACTTGAGGCCGGAATCGGTGGTGACAGTCATCTGCAGCTCCTGATGGAAACGGGAATAAACGGGGAAAACCGCCATTGTAAGGCGATCCGGCCGCCCGCCGGGATTGGCCCTCAGCGCAGCCGGGATTGCACGGCTAGCTCCGCGTCGTGGGTGTCGAAGCGCTCGCCGAAGCGGGTCGGCACCACGATGCGCGGGTGGGGCCCCGGCTCGGCGCCGGCCGCGGCGCGGTCCACCAGCGCGAAGGCCTCGGACATCATGGTCTGCACGTCCTGGCGCAGCATCGTCACGTCGAACGGCAGGTGCACGGCGAACGGATCCCAGTCGAAACAGCCCACCACGGCGCGTTGCCACTCGGCCAGCGGCAGGTCGGCCGCGTATTGCACGAGCCCCTCGAAGGCCGTGATCGAGTTCATCAGCATGCCGGCGGGCAGCCGGCCGGCGCGCGCCACGCGGCGCGCGAGCGCATCGCGGGTGGCCGCGGGGCCGTAGCCGCAGCATTCGATCGCGCCTTCGGGCGGCGGCGGCAGGCCGCGCGCGGCGAACGCGTCGCGAAAGCCGGCGATCCGCATTTCCGTGGCGTATTCGTGGGCGATGCCGCCGAGCAGGATCAGCTCGTCGGGTGCCGCGCCGCGCGCCAGCAGCTTGTCGAGCAGCATGCCGGCCAGCGTGCTCGCGCCCTGGCGGTTGTCGGACACCACCGAGGGCGCGCCGTCGCCGGGCAGGTCCAAATTGACCGAGGGTACGCCGGCATCGGCGCACAGCGCGTTGAGCGGCCCCGGATCCTGCACGCCGGCGATGAACAGCAGCTCCACGCGCTGCGACAGCAGGGTCGTCGTGACGTTCAGCTCGACGGCCGGATCGCGCTTGGTGCCGACCACGATCGGGCACAGCCCGCGCCCCTTGGCGCGTTCCTCGAAGGTCTCGGCGAGCCCGGCGAAGAAGCGGTTGCGGTAATGCGGAATGATCATGCCGGCCAGCCCCGAGCGCGACAGGCGCAGCCCGCGCGCGCTCTGGTTCACGTGATAGCCGAGCGACTGCGCGCAGTCGAGGATGCGCCGCGCCGTGTCCTCCTTGATGCGGTAGCGCGCCCAGGTGCCGTTCAGCACCATGCTGACCGTCGAGGTGGAGGCGCCCGTGGCTTTCGCGATGTCGTAGATCGTGGATTTCTTGCCGCTCGGTGTGGAGGTCATTGATGTGGTCCGATGTGCGCCCGGCCGCTGCCCTGTCAGGGTTTTCCCATGCTTCCCGTCAGCGCTGAATGGATTCAGCATACACGAACTTTATTTGCTGAATGGATTTAGCAAAACGGAGCGGAGCAAGCGAAAAGTAATCGCCGCCCCCCGAGGCGGCCCTCACCGAACTGGAGGAGACATGGCAATCGATTCGATGCGCAGGTTCTGCGTGAGCGCGGCCGCCGCCCTGGCCGCGAGCCTGACCGTGCTGGCGGCCGCGCCCGGCGTGGCGCTCGCCTCGCCGGACAGGCCGGTGATCGGCGTGGTGGTGAAGGTGGGCGGGATTCCGTGGTTCAACGCGATGGAGGCGGGCATCAGGAAGCGCGCCGATCAGCTCGGCGTGAAGGCCTTCATGGTGGGCCCGACCAGTGCCGATCCCGCGCTGCAGGTGCGCGCGATCGAGGATCTGATCGCGCAGCACGTGGACGTGATCGGTGTGGTGCCGAACGATGCGCAGGTGCTCGAGCCGGTGCTGCAGCGCGCGCGGGCCGCCGGCATCAAGGTGATCACGCACGAATCGCCGGCGCAGCAGAACACCGACTGGGATTTCGAGCTCGCCTCGGCCAAGGGCTTCGGCGAGGCCTATGCGAAACGGCTCGCGAGCCTGACCGGCGGCAAGGGCGAATACGCGGTGTTCGTCGGCTCGCTGACGGTGCCGCTGCACAACGCCTGGGCCGACGCGGCGATCGCCTACCTGAAGGCCAACGATCCGGGCATGACGCTGGTGGGCGACCGCTACGGCGTGGCCGAGAACGTCGACGCCTCGCGCCAGACCGCGCTGGACCTGATGCGTGCGCATCCGAACCTGCGCGCGATCCTCGCGTTCGGCAGCCAGGGCCCGGTGGGCGCGGCGCGCGCGGTATCGGAGCGCCAGCTGAAGGGCAGGGTGATCGTGCTCGGGCCGTTCTCGCCGGGGCAGGGCCGGCGCCTCGTGCACGACGGCGTGCTCACCGGCGGCTACATGTGGAACCCCGAGCTGGCCGGCGAGGTGTTCGTGACGCTCGGCACGATGGTGGCGAAGGGCGAGCCGATCAAGGACGGCATGACGATTCCGGGCCTCGGCATCGTGCATCCGAGCGGCCACAACCTGATCGTCGACCAGCTCGTGGATCTCAACGACAAGACCGTCGACGATCTGGCCAGGCTCGGCCTGTAAAAGCAGGGGCGAGGGCGGGCGGCGTGTCCTGCCGCCGGTTGCTTCGCCCGTATCGCCCCGTTGCGCAACGGAGATGTCCACGATGAATTCCGTTTCTTCCGCGCTCGCCGCGCAGCCGGTGCCGCTGCTGCACCTCGAGAACGTCTCGAAGACCTTCGGCGGCGTGAAGGCGCTGCAGCAGGTGCGCTTCGACGTGATGCCGGGCGAGGTGCTGTGCCTGGCCGGCGAGAACGGTTGCGGCAAGAGCACGCTGATCAAGATCGTCAGCGGCGTGTATCAGCCCGAGCCCGGCGCCGCGATGCGCTTCGGCGGCGAGCCGCTGGCCGCGCTCGATCCGGCCGCCGCGCGCCGGCTCGGCATTCAGGTGATCTGGCAGGACCTCGCGCTGTTTCCCGAGATGACGGTGGCCGAGAACATCGCCTTCGAGCAGAACCTCGGCGAGCGGCTGCGCTGGGTCGATCACGGCCGCATGCATGCCGCGGCACGGCGCATTCTCCAGCGGCTCGGCGTGGCGCTCGATCTCGACCGCCCGGTGCGCAAGCTGTCGATCGCGCAGCGCCAGATCGTGGCGATCGCGCGTGCGCTGGTGGCCGACGCGCGGCTGGTGTTCATGGACGAGCCCACCGCCTCGCTGAGCCATGCCGAGACGAAGGCGCTGCTCGCGATCGTGCGGCGCCTGTCGGCCGACGGCATCGCCGTGGTGTTCGTGAGCCACCGCCTGGCCGAGGTGCTCGACGTCTGCACGCGCGTGACCGTGATGCGCGACGGCCGCTACGTGGGCACCTGGCCCACCGAGGGCATGACGCAGACGCGCCTGACCGAGCTGATGACGGGCCGCACCTTCGATTACGCGGTGCGCGGCACCGATCTGTCTGCCGCGCCGGTGGTGCTGCGCGTCGATCGGCTGTCGCGCCGCGGCGAATACGACGAGGTGGGCTTCGCGATCCGTCGCGGCGAGATCCTCGGGCTGACCGGGCGGCTCGGCGCGGGCCGCACCGAGCTCGCGCTGTCGCTGTTCGGCATGACGCGGCCCGATGCGGGCGCGCTCACGCTCGACGGCGCGCCGCTCGCGCTGCGCTCGAATCGCGACGCGATCCGCGCCGGCATCGCCTACGTGTCGGAGGATCGCCTGCAACTCGGCCTCGTGCAGCCGCAGTCGATCGCCGACAACACCGCGATCTCGGTGCTCGACGGCCTGCTCGACGCCACCGGGCTGATTTCCGCGCGCCGCCACGCGGCGCTGGTGCGCGACTGGATCGCGCGGCTCGCGGTGAAGATCGGCGATCCCGACGATCCGGTCTCCACGCTGTCGGGCGGCAACCAGCAGCGCGTGGTGCTGGCCAAGTGGCTGGCCACGCGGCCGAAGCTGCTGATCCTCGACTCGCCGACGGTAGGCGTGGATGTGGGCGCGCGCGCCGGCATCTTCGCGATCATCCGCGAGCTCGCGAAGGAGGGGATGGCGATCCTGCTGATCTCGGACGAGATCCCCGAAGTCTATTTCAACGCCGACCGGATCCTGCACATGCGCGCCGGGCGACTCGTCGCCGAGTACGTGCCGGGCCAGGTTTCGATCGATCACATCGAGCGAGACGTCCATGCATGAGCTGCTACGCAAGACCGGCATCGGCTCGATCGAGGTGCTGCTGATCGCCGTGCTCGCCGCCATGGCGATCGGCCTCGGCCTCACCACCTCGACCTTCCTGACGCTGTCCAACCTGTTCGATCTGCTGAATCAGAGCGCCGTGAACATCATCTTCGCGGTGGGGCTGCTGGTGGTGCTGATCGCGGGCGGCATCGACATCTCGTTCGCGGTGGGCGCCTCCGTCACGCAGTACCTGACCGCGCTTGCCGTGATGCGGCTCGGTGGCGGCAACTGGGCGCTCGGCTTCGCGGCCGCGACCGGCTTCGGCTTCCTGCTCGGCGCGCTGAACGCCACCATCATCCACCGCTTCCGGATCGTGTCGATCGTGGTGACCATCGCCACCTTCAACCTGTTCTTCGGCGGGCTGATGTTCGTGACCGGCGGCGTGTCGCTCTACGACCTGCCCGACTGGTGGATGAACCGCGTGTCGCTCGTGCAGTTCGACACGCCCGGCGGCATGGCCACGCTGTCGCTGCCGGTGGCGGTGATGGCCGTGTGCGTGGCCGCCACCTGGCTCCTGCTGCGGCGGACCACGGCGGGCCGCCAGCTCTACGCGACCGGCGACAACCCCGAGGCCGCGCGGCGCGTGGGCATCCGCATCGGCCGCATGCACTACCTCGCGTACGGCTGGCTCGGCGCGATGAGCGGCATCGCCGGGCTGATGCAGGCGCACTACGTGCAGGAGGTCGTGCCGAACGCGTTGTACGGCCGCGAGCTCGACGTGCTGGCCGCCGTGGTGCTGGGCGGCGCGCGGCTCGGCGGCGGGCGCGGCACCGTGCTCGGCGCGATCCTCGGCATCCTGCTGGTGTCGGTCACGGCCAACGGCCTGAACCTGCTCGGCATCTCCTCCTACGCATACAAGATGATCGTGGGCGCGGTGATCCTGATCGCGATCACGCTGTCGAGCGACGGCGTGGCGCGGCTGGTCGGCCCACGCCTGTCGGTTTTCCGCGCCGCCTCGCGCGCCAGGGTGGGCTCATGAACACGCCGCAACCGCAAACCCGAACCGGCCACGCGTGGCGCATGCCGGCCGACGTGGCCGGGCTGCTCGGCTTCCTCGCCGTGGTGGTGATCGCGCTCGGCTGCGCGTCCGACCGGTTCCTGACGGCGGGCACCTTCGAGTCGATCGCGTTCCAACTGCCCGAGCTCGGCCTGTTCACGCTGGCGATGCTGATGCCGCTGATCTCGGGCGGCTTCAACCTGGCCGTGACCTTCACCGCCAACATGGCCGGGCTCGCGATGGCCTGGGTGATCCAGTCGCACGGCGGTGCCGACGCCGGCCTCGGCGTGGTGGCGCTCGGCATCGTGGCCGCGCTCGCCACCGGCGCGGCGGCCGGCGCGATGATCGGCGCCATCATCGCCTGCACCGGCGCGAGCCCGATCCTCGTGTCGCTGTCCGCGATGATCTTCCTGCGCGGGCTCGGCGAGTTCCTCACGCGCGGCGGCGACATCTCGGGCTTTCCGGCCTCGGTGCGCTGGCTCGGCAACGGCATGTGGCTCGGCATCCCGGTGCCGCTGCTGATCTTCATCGCCTGCGCGATCGTCTGGCACGTGGTGATGACGCGCTCGCGGCTCGGCTTCGCCACCCGCATGATCGGTTCGAACCCCGAAGCAACACGCTATTCGGGCATCGCCACCGCGCGCGCGATCACGCGCATCTACATGCTGTCGGGCCTGATGTGCGGCGTGGCCGGCGTGGTGATGCTGTGCAGCTTCAACTCGGTGCGTGTCGGCCACGGCGAGGCCTTCCTGCTGATCTCGGTGCTCGCGTGCTTCCTGGGCCGCGTCGATCCGTTCGGCGGGTTCGGCCGCGTGGTGCCGGTGGTGATCGCCCTGGTGATCCTGCAGGTGATCGCCTCCGGCCTGAACCTGCTCGGCGCGAACCAGCATCTGGCCACCGCGCTGTGGGGCGCCTTCCTGCTCGCCGTGATGCTGGCGCGCTGGGTGTGGGCCCACGGCGTCCTGCGGCACCTGTCCCGCGAGCGCGCGCCCCGGCCGCCGGTGGCCGCGCCCGCACCCCGTCGACACAAGGAGAGCGAATGAACAAGCTGGGCGTACATGCACTGGTCTGGGAGGCCGGCTGGAGCCACGAGGAAGCCGCGCGCGCGATCGCGAACACGGCCGAGGTGGG
>JASLEG010000003.1 GCA_030151225.1 Burkholderia sp.
AACATGCCGAAGGACAACGTCAAGCGCGCGATCGATCGCGGCGTGGGCGGCGCGGACGGCGCGAACTACGAGGAAATCCGCTACGAAGGCTACGGCATCGGCGGCGCGGCGATCATCGTCGACACCATGACCGACAACCGCGTGCGCACCGTGGCGGAAGTCCGCCACGCGTTCTCGAAGTTCGGCGGCAACATGGGCACCGACGGCTCGGTCGCGTTCATGTTCGATCACGTCGGCCAGTTCCTGTTCGCGCCGGGCACCTCGGAGGACGCGCTGATGGAAGCCGCGCTCGAGGCCGGTGCCGACGACGTCAGCACCAACGAGGACGGCAGCATCGAGGTGCTGTGCGACTGGCAGGAATTCTCGAAGGTGAAGGACGCGCTCGAGGCCGCCGGCTTCAAGGCCGAACTCGCCGAAGTCACGATGAAGCCGCAGAACGAAGTCGAATTCACCGGCGACGACGCCGTGAAGATGCAGAAGCTGCTCGACGTGCTCGAGGACCTCGACGATGTCCAGGAGGTCTACACCAACGCGCTGATCGTCGACGAATGATCGCGCACCGGTCCGTCTTTCCGGGGAAAGGCGGCACCGCCAGGTTCCGCGGCCGGCCCGCTCGATGCGCGCCGGCCGCCCTATTTTTCAGCATGCGGGGAATTTCATGAAACTACTCGTCGTCGGCTCCGGTGGCCGCGAACACGCACTCGCCTGGAAGCTGGCCCAGTCGCCGCGCGTTCAGACCGTCTTCGTTGCGCCCGGCAACGGTGGCACCGCGCAGGACGCGCGCCTTCAGAACGTCGAGCTGACCGCGATCGACGATCTCGCCGATTTCGCCGAGAACGAGCAGGTCGCGTTCACGCTGGTGGGCCCCGAGGCACCGCTTGCCGCGGGCATCGTCAACCATTTCCGCCAGCGCGGCCTGAAGGTGTTCGGCCCGACGCGCGAAGCCGCCCAGCTCGAGAGCTCGAAGGATTTCGCCAAGGCCTTCATGAAGCGCCACGGCATTCCCACCGCCGAATACGAAACCTTCACCGACGCGGCCGCCGCGCACGCCTACCTCGACGCCAGGGGCGCGCCGATCGTGATCAAGGCCGACGGCCTGGCCGCCGGCAAGGGCGTGGTGGTGGCGATGTCGCTGGAAGAAGCGCACGAGGCCGTGGACATGATGCTGTCGGGCAACAAGCTCGGCGACGCGGGCGCGCGCGTGGTGATCGAGGAATTCCTCGACGGCGAGGAAGCGAGCTTCATCGTGATGGTGGACGGCAAGCACGCGCTGGCCCTGGCCTCGAGCCAGGATCACAAGCGCCTGCTCGACGGCGACCGCGGCCCGAACACAGGCGGCATGGGCGCCTACTCGCCGGCCCCGATCGTCACGCCGCAGATGCACGCGCGCGTGATGCGCGAGATCATCATGCCGACCGTGCGCGGCATGGAGAACGACGGCATCCGCTTCACCGGCTTCCTGTACGCGGGCCTGATGATCGACAAGGACGGCAATCCGCGCACCCTCGAGTTCAACTGCCGCATGGGCGACCCGGAAACGCAGCCGATCATGGCGCGCCTGTAGAGCGAGTTCTCGAAGGTCGTCGAGCAGGCGATCGCGGGCACGCTCGACACGGTGGAGCTCGAGTGGGACCGCCGCACCGCGCTCGGCGTGGTGCTGGCCGCGCACGGCTACCCCGACTCGCCGCGCCGTGGCGATCGCATCAACGGCATCCCCGAGGAAAACGGCCACGCCGTGACCTTCCACGCGGGCACCCGTTTCGACGGCGACAAGCTCGTCACCTCGGGCGGCCGCGTGCTGTGCGTGGTGGGGCTGTCCGACTCGGTGCGCGGCGCGCAGCAGGCCGCCTACGACGCGATCAACCAGATCAACTTCGAAGGCATGCAGTATCGCCGCGACATCGGCCATCGCGCGCTGAACCGCAAGCAGGGCTGAGCCGCCTCGCCGCCGCCCGGTGCGTGCGCGCCGGGCGGCGTTTTTCATGGTGCGCCGCGCTTGACCGCGGTGTTCCCCGCGTCGCACCGTGCAGCGCCGGGCCTGCAGGCCGGAAGGTCTACAATCCCGGCAACCGGCCCCCGTGCCCCCCGTATCCGATCTCATGAGCACCGAACCGAATTTCGACACGCAACGCGTCCGCGCGTATCTCGAAGGCTTGCAGAGCCGCATCGCCGACGCGCTGGGCGCGTTCGACGGCACGCCGCTCGCGACCCACGCGTGGCGGCGCGGCCCCGAGGAGCGGCTGCGCGGCGGCGGCTGCACGCGCATTCTCGAGAACGGCGCGTTCTTCGAGCGCGCCGGCATCGGTTTCTCGGACGTGTCGGGCGATGCGCTGCCGCCGTCGGCGAGCGCGGCGCGCCCGCAGCTCGCGGGCCGCGGCTTCGAGGCGCTCGGCGTGTCGCTGGTGCTGCACCCGCGCAACCCGCACTGCCCCACCGTGCACATGAACGTGCGCATGTTCGTGGCGACCCGGGCCGGCGAGGCGCCGATCTTCTGGTTCGGCGGCGGCATGGATCTGACGCCCGTGTACGGCTACGAAGACGACGCGCGCAGCTTCCACGCGGCCTGCCGCGACGCGCTCGCGCCGTTTGGCGACGCGTACTACCCGCGCTACAAGCGCTGGTGCGACGAGTATTTCTTCCTCAAGCACCGCAACGAGACGCGCGGCATCGGCGGGATCTTCTTCGACGATCTGTCGGAGCCGGGCTTCGAGCGCTCGTTCGAGCTGATGCGCGCCGTGGGCGACGCGTTCACGGGCGCCTACCTGCCGATCTGCGAGCGTCGCCGCGACACGCCTTACGGCGAGCACGAGCGTGAATTCCAGGCTTACCGGCGCGGCCGCTACGTCGAGTTCAACCTGGTGTTCGACCGCGGCACGCTGTTCGGCCTGCAAAGCGGCGGGCGCACCGAGTCGATCCTGATGTCGATGCCGCCGCTGGCCAGCTGGCGCTACGACTGGCAGCCCGAGCCGGGCACGCCCGAGGCGCGCCTCTACAGCGATTTCCTGACGCCGCGCGACTGGCTCTGAGCCGCTCGCACGCCGCCACCCAAGGCCCTGACCGGAAAGGACGCGTTCTGGATACCCAAGCCCGACGGACCCCGCTGCCGCGCCGGATCGCCATCCTCGGCGGCACGTTCGATCCGATCCACGACGGCCATCTCGCGCTCGCGCGGCGCTTCGCCGACGAGATCGATCTGACCGAGCTGGTGCTGATGCCGGCCGGCCAGCCGTACCAGAAGCACGGCGTGTCGGCGGCCGAGCACCGGCTCGCGATGACGCGCGCCGCCGCGCCGTCGCTCGCGCGACCGGGCCTCGCGGTCAGCGTCGCGACCGACGAGATCGAGCACGGCGGCGCCACCTACACGGCCGAGACGCTCGCGCGGTTTCGCGAGCGCGTCGGCCCGGCGCCATCGCTGTCCTTCGTGATCGGCGCCGACCAGCTGGTGCGGCTCGACACCTGGCGCGACTGGAAATTGCTGTTCGAGCTCGCGCACGTGTGCGTCGCCACGCGTCCCGGCTTCGACCTCAGCGCCGCGCCGCCGGTGGTGGCCGCCGAGATCGCGGCGCGCCGCGCCGACGCGGCGGCCCTGCAGTCGAGCCCGGCCGGCCACGTGCTGGTCGACACCACGCTCGCGTTCGATATCGCCGCGACCGATATCCGCGCGCACCTGCGCGAATGCATCGCACGCCGCGCGCAAGTTCCCGACGCCGAGGCCGAGCATGTGCCGGCCGCCGTGTGGGCCTATATTCTTCAACATCGTCTCTACCATTCCTGACATGGATATCCGAAAACTGCAGCGCGTGATCGTCGACGCCCTCGAAGACGTCAAGGCGCAAGACATCAAGGTGTTCAACACCAGCCATCTGACCGAACTGTTCGACCGCGTGATCGTGGCGAGCGGCACCTCGAACCGCCAGACCAAGGCGCTCGCCAACAACGTGCGCGAGAGCGTCAAGGAAGCCGGCGGCGAGATCGTCAGCTCCGAGGGCGAGGACACCGGCGAATGGGTGCTGGTGGACTGCGGCGACGCCGTGGTGCACATCCTCCAGCCGGCCCTGCGCCAGTACTACCGCCTCGAGGAAATCTGGGGCGACAAGCCGGTGCGCATGAAGCTGGCCGGCAGCGCCGGTCTGGCCAAGGCCTCCGACGAGGGCGAGGACGAGGATGGCGAAGGCGACGCCTCCGCCGCGCGCCCGGCCCGCAAGGGTCACATTCGCCGCGGCTGAGCCTGCGCGCATGAAGCTGCACATCGTGGCGGTCGGCCACAAGATGCCGGGCTGGGTGTCGGACGGATTCGACGAATACGCGAAGCGCATGCCGCCCGAGCTGCGCCTCGAGCTGCGCGAAATCAAGCCCGAGCTGCGCTCGGGCGGGCGCAGCGCCGAGAGCGTGATGGCCGCCGAGAAGACGCGGATCGAGGCCGCGCTGCCGAAGCACGCGCGCATCGTCGCGCTCGACGAGCGCGGCCGCGACTGGACCTCGATGCAGCTCGCGCAGGCACTGCCCGGCTGGCAGCAGGACGGGCGCGACGTGGCCTTCGTGATCGGCGGCGCCGACGGGCTCGATCCCGAATTCAAGACCCGCGCCGACATGCTGCTGCGCATCTCGAGCCTCACGCTGCCGCACGGCATGGTGCGCGTGCTGCTGGCCGAACAGCTTTACCGTGCGTGGAGCATCACGCAGAATCACCCCTACCACCGCGCATGACGCCACCCGATTCGCGCGCCGTCATGCGCCCCACCGAGACCCATGACGATGTCCGATCGCTTCCTGCCCGACACGACCTACCCGTTCGTCTATCTCGCCTCGCAGAGCCCGCGCCGGCAGGAGCTGCTGCGCCAGCTCGGCGTCGGCTTCGAGCTGCTGCTGCCGCGTCCCGATGAGGATGCCGAAGCACTCGAGGCCGAGTTGCCCGGCGAGTCGGCGGCCGACTACGTGGTGCGCGTGTGCGCGGCCAAGGCCGACGCGGCACGCGCGCGGCTCGTGACCAGCGCGCTGCCGCCGGCACCGGTGCTGGTGGCCGACACCACCGTGACGATCGACGGCGCGATCCTCGGCAAGCCCGCCACCGCCGACGAGGCGCTCGCCATGCTCGCGCGCCTGACGGGCCGCACCCACGAAGTCCTGACCGCGCTGGCCGTGGTCGACGCGAGCGGCCAGCCCCTGATGCCGGCGCTGTCGCGCTCGGTCGTGCAGTTCGGGCCGGTGGGCGCCGAGGCGCTGGCGCGCTACGTGGCCAGCGGCGAGCCGTTCGGCAAGGCCGGCGCGTACGCGATCCAGGGCCGCGCGGCCGAATTCGTCGAGCGAATCGAGGGATCGCACTCCGGTATCATGGGCCTGCCCCTGTTTGAGACCGCCGTGTTGCTGCGCGCAGCGCACGTCGCCTTCTGAGAACAACATGAACGAAGAAATCCTGATCAACCTCACCCCGCAGGAGACGCGGGTCGCGCTCGTGCAGCAAGGCGCGGTGCAGGAGCTTCACGTCGAGCGCACGCTGTCGCGCGGACGCGTCGGCAACATCTATCTGGGCAAGGTGGTGCGCGTGCTGCCGGGCATGCAGTCGGCCTTCATCGACATCGGCCTGGAGCGCGCCGCGTTCCTGCACGTGGCCGACATCTGGCAGCCGCGGCCGCCGGGCGACCCGCACGGCAGCGTGCCGCATCCGCCGATCGAGAAGATCGTGTTCGAAGGCCAGACGCTGATGGTGCAGGTGATCAAGGATCCGATCGGCACCAAGGGCGCGCGGCTGTCCACGCAGATCAGCATCGCCGGGCGCACGCTCGTGTATCTGCCGCAGGAGCCGCACATCGGCATCTCGCAGAAGATCGAGAGCGAGGCCGAACGCGAGGCGGTGCGGGCGCGGCTGACCGCCGTGATCCCGGCCGAGGAGAAAGGCGGCTACATCGTGCGCACGATCGCCGAGGACGCCACCGCCGAGGAGCTGGGCGGCGACGTCACCTATCTGCGCAAGACCTGGGCCACCATCGTGGCGCAGGCGCAGCGGCTGCCGGCCACCAGCCTGCTGTATCAGGACCTCGATCTCGCGCAGCGCGTGCTGCGCGATTTCGCCAACGACGACACCTCCAAGATCCAGGTGGATTCGCGCGAGACCTTCGCGCGGCTGTCGACCTTCGCGCGCGAGTTCACGCCGGCGGTCAGCACGCGGCTGCATCACTACACGGGCGAGCGCCCGCTGTTCGACCTCTACAACATCGAGGCCGAGATCCAGCGCGCGCTGTCGCGCCGCGTGGACCTGAAGTCGGGCGGCTACCTGATGATCGACCAGACCGAGGCGATGACGACGATCGACGTCAACACCGGCGGCTACGTGGGCGCGCGCAACTTCGACGACACCATCTTCAAGACCAACCTCGAGGCCGCGCACACGATCGCGCGGCAATTGCGGCTGCGCAATCTGGGCGGGATCATCATCATCGACTTCATCGACATGGAGAACGCGGAGCATCGCGACGCCGTGCTCGGCGAGCTGAAGAAGGCGCTCTCGCGCGACCGCACCCGCGTGACCGTGAACGGCTTCTCGCAGCTCGGGCTGGTGGAGATGACGCGCAAGCGCACCCGCGAATCGCTCGCGCACGTGCTGTGCGAGCCCTGCCCGACCTGCCAGGGCAAGGGCCAGGTGAAGACGCCGCGTACCGTGTGCTACGACGTGCTGCGCGAGATCCTGCGCGAGTCGCGCCAGTTCAACCCGCGCGAGTTCCGCGTGATCGCCTCGCAGGCGGTGATCGACCTGTTCCTCGACGAGGAATCGCAGCATCTGGCGATGCTGATCGACTTCATCGGCAAGCCGGTGTCGCTGCAGGTGGAGTCGAACCTGAGCCAGGAACAGTACGACATCGTGCTGATGTGAGGCGAAAGCCTCGGCTCGCGACGCGCCGGGCGAACGACCACAAGCACCGGGCGGGACCGGTCAGGCGCCGGCCTCGCGAGGCGCTTCGCCGTGCCCTCGGCCGACGGCCGCCGTCACCGTGATTTCGAAAAGCAGTCCGGGCGACGCCAGGCTCGCCTGCACCGTGGTGCGCGCCGGCGCGGCGCCCGGCGGCAGCCAGGATTCCCAGACGGCATTCATCGCGGCGAAGTCCGACATGTCCTTCAGGTGGATCAACGCGGACAGGATGCGCGCGCGGCCGATGCCGGCCCCGGCGAGCAGGGCATCGACACGCGACAGCGCTTCCCGGACCTGCGACACGATATCCGGCGCATCGACACCGGAAGCGGTTTGCCCGCACAGATAAGCCACGCCGGCATGCGTCACGAGCTTGCTCATGCGCGCCGTGGTCCCGAATCGCTCGATCGGCAGATTCATTCCGAAAACTCCCCATGGTTGGACATCGTTGATGATTCGCGATCCATTTCGGCCAGGGCGTGCAACGGAATCGGCTTGATCGGCGCCCTCACCCGATATGCGCCGATCTCGTCCGGACTCGCATGGTGCGCCTGCGCCAGGATCTGCGTGACCGTGAACCCGCATAGCCGACCCTGGCAAGGCCCCATGCCGCAACGGCTGAAGAACTTGGTCTGATTGGGGCCGGCGCACCCCAGGCGGGCCATCTCGCGAATCCGGCCCGCACTCACCTCTTCGCAGCGGCATACGAGCGCCGCGTCCGGCGGCGAGCCGATCCAGCGGGGCGGCCGATACAGCGCATCGAGGAATGGCCGCACCACGCGTTCACGCGCGCGCTGCGCCTGCCACCGCCGTGCCAGCCGATCGCGCTCGCCCTCGCCGATCCGGCCGAGCGCGCCGGCGACGGCGAGCGCGGCGAGCGCACCGCTGGCCTCGGCGGCACGCGCGCCGTCGATGCCAGCGCCGTCGCCGGCGATCCAGATGCCGTCGAGCGAGGTCGCCCCCCATGCGTCGCGGACCGGATGCCACGCCAGTTGAGCGTCGTTCCAGGCGTGCTCCAGCCTCAGCAGCCGGCTCAGTTGCGTGTTCGGCACCACGCCGTGATGGAGCAGCACCATGTCGGCGGGCAGGACATGCCGCTCGCCGCGATGCGAGAACGTCACGGCGCGCACGCCGGCGTCGCCCTCGATCGCGAGCGCCGACGCGTGCCGGTACCATGCGACGCCCGCGGCTCGCAGCCTGGCGAGCATGCGCAAGCCCTTCAACAGCGGCATGGGCGCCCGCAGCGCGCCGGGCAGGCGGCGCAGCGCGGGCAGCAGATTGTCTCGCGGGCCGGTTTCGATCAACGCCGTCACCTGCGTGCCCGCGGCCAGCAACTGGCAGGCGACGAGCAGCAGCAGGGGGCCCGTGCCGGCGAGCACGACGCGCCCGGCCGGCACCGAAGGGCCCGATTTCAGCGCGATCTGCGCCGCGCCGGCGTTCATCACCCCGGGCAAGGTCCATCCCGGAACCGGTGACGGCCGCTCCATCGCGCCCGTCGCAACCAGCACGTGGCGCGCACGCAGTTGCGTCGAGCGCCCTGCCGACAGCAGGCTCAGCGTTCGGTCGGCTGCGACATCCCAGACCAGGGTGCCGCTGCGCACCTCGACGCGCGATTGCCGCAGCCGGTGCACGAGCACGCGCCCAGCCACGTAATCCGCCCCGAGCAGGGCGTTGACCCCGTCGGAGGCGACGTCGACGTTGCGGTAAATCTGGCCGCCCTCGCGGGCCTGCTCGTCGAGCACCACCACCTTGAGGCCGAGTGAGCCGGCGACGGACGCTGCCGACATGCCGGCCGGTCCCGCGCCGATTACCGCAAGGTCATATGACATCGTTCTCTCCCGCCATGCGCGCACCGTGTTGCCGGCTCACGCGCATGCCATCGCGAACCTCGCGCATGCAGGCTTGCACGTTGGGCTGCCCGTCGAGGTTCACCAGGCATTCGAAGCAGACCCCCATCAGACACAGGGGCGCGCGTGGCGCACCGGACACCGGCGTGGTGCGGGTATGGCCGACGCCGGCCGCGAGCAGCGCAAGGGCGACGCTGTCGCCCTCCCGGGCCTCGACGACACGACCTTCCACCGTCAGAGTGACGAGGCGGCGCGACGCATCAGCGTGAAGCGGTTTGAACATGGAATCGGTCTGCCTTGAAAGTCAGGATGGCGGGCGGCGTATCGTCGGCGCGGATCCAGTCCGCGATGACGCCGGCGTGATTCGCGGCGAGCGTGATGCCACTGTGGCAGGTCACCACGAACGCGCCGGGACAAGCCTGCGAGGCCTGGTAGATCGGATAGCCATCGGGCGTCATGACCCGCAGCGCTCCCCACGTTCGCATGACGTTGACGCCGTCGAGCAGCGGAAACTGACGGGCGGCGTTTCGCGCGATGCGGCCGAGCTCGGACGTCGTGGTGCCGTCGTCGTAGCCGACCGCTTCCTTCGAGTCGCCGAGCTGAACCACCCCTTCGCCCGTTTGACGAACATGGCTGGTCGGATAGCGAAGAAACGGCACCACACGCTCGGTCACGATGATCTGTCCGCGCTCGGGATGAACCGGCGCGCTCAGGCCGACCTGCGGCGCCAGCGTCTTGTTGCCGAGCCCGGCCGCCAGCACGATTCGCCCGGCCGCGTGGTATCCGGCGCGCGTGCGCACCCGGAACTCGCCGCCTCGATGCTCGATTGCTTCGGCCCCCTGCGCCGACCCGAGCACGCCGCCCAGGTCGGTGAAGGCCTGCACGAGCGCGCGAAGCAGCCGGAGCGGGCTGACATGGCCGTCCATCGGCGAGTACAGCGCGCCCACCACGTCGGGCCCGACATGTGGCAGCAGTTCCCGAACCTGGGCGCGGTCGAGGCGCTCGAACGGATACGGCATGCCGATCGCGTCGCGGATGCGCGCCATGTCTTCGACACTGCGCGCCAGCGCCGCTTCCGCCAGCGCGAGCCGCAAGCCGCCGATCTGCGACAGTTCGAGGTCGATCCCGGTTCGCTCGGCGAGCTCCGCGGCAAAGGCGGCCCAGCGCATCGCCGAAGCGAGGCTCCATCGTGCGTATTCGACGCGGTTCAGCCCCTTGCCCTGAACCCAGACCAGTCCGAAATTGCCGCGCGCGGCGCGAAACACGTCGTCGCCCTGGTCCAGCACGGTCACGCGCTGCCCCGCGCGGGCCAGGCCGTAGGCGACCGACATGCCGATGATCCCGCCACCCACGACGATGGTGTCGATTGATCCTGCCTGTTTCATGTTTTCCCCGACATTACACGGTCGAGACCGAACATCCGGTCCAGGACCAGCATCAGCAGCAGCGTGATCAGGATCAACACGGTCGACACGGAGGCAAGCAGCGGATCGATGGTGTTGGCGATGTAGTTGTACATGCGCACGGGCAGCGTCTCGGTGGCCGCGGAGGAAACGAAGATCGACATGGTCAGCTCGTCGAAACTGCTGATGAACGCGATCAGCCAGCCACCGGCCACGCCCGACGCCACGAGCGGCAGCTCCACGCGCCGGAACGTCGTCCAGCCGGACGCGCCGAGCGTGTGCGCCGCGTGGCTCACCGAGCGATCGAAACCCGCCGCCGACGCAACCACGAGCCGCAGCGCATACGGAAGCACCACCAGCGTGTGTGCGAGCACGAGCGTCCACATCGATCCCGACACCTTCGCCTGCGTGAAGAACCTCAGCAGGGCGATGCCCAGCACGACATTGGGAATCATCAGCGGCGACAGCAGCAGGTTCATCAGCGCTTCCCGGCCACGAAACCGGAACCACGCGATGGCCAGGCCGGCCGGGACGGCCAGCACCGTGGCGAAGGTCGCCGCGCTCGTCGCGAGGCCGACGCTCCGCCAGAACGCGTCGATGAAATCGGGGGCATCGAGGATCGCGCGATACCAGCGCAGCGACGCGCCGTCGAACGGCATCGCCACGTACCCCTTGTCGGTGAACGACACGAGCACGACCGCCACGAGCGGCGCCATCATGAAGACGGCGAACAGCACATGGAAAACCAGCAGGAGCGCAGGAGTACGTTTCATCAGAACACCTGCCTGTAGCGGCGCTCGACGTATCGGCCGATCACGATCGAAAGGAACAGGACGGCCGCCATCAGCACGACCGCCAGCGCGGTACCGAGCGGCCAGTTCAGATTGCCGAGGATTTCGTCATACACCGTGGTGGGCACGACCTTCAGGCGGCGCCCGCCGATGATCGCCGGCGTGGCGAACGCGCTGGCCGTCAGCGCGAACACGATCAGGCCGCCCGACAGCACCCCCGGAATCACCTGCGGAAACACGATGCGCCACAGGATGGTGGTGGCGGACGCGCCGAGCGTCTCGGCCGCCTGCTCGGTGGACACGTCGATTTTCTGCAGCGAGGTCCACACGGCCAGCACCATGAACGGCACCTGCACATGCACCAGGGCGATGACGATGCCGGTGAACGTGAACATCAGCCGCACCGGCTCGTCGACCACCCCGAGCCCGACCAGCAGCGCATTGACGACGCCGTCCCGGTCGAACAACACCGCCCAGCCCAGGGTGCGGACCACCACGGACATCAGCAGCGGCCCCAGTACCACGAACATGGACACGGCGCGCCATCGGGACGGGAGCCGGTTGAGCAGGTAAGCCTCCGGCACGCCGATCACGATGCAGATCAAGGTGACGGCGACCGACAGCGCGAAGGTCCGGATGTAGATGCCCCGGTAATAGGCGTCCCCGAATACTTCGCGATACTGATCGAAGGACAGATGGCTCGCCCCGCCGGAGGCCGATGCGTAGAAGCTTTGCGACAACGTGAGCAGCAGCGGTATCGCGACGAAAGCGAGCATGACGATGGCCGCGGGGGCGGACAGGCCATACGGCAACGGGATCCGTATCGACGGCTTCATCGCGCACCTCCGGACACCACCACCGCATGTTCGGGATTCCACGCGAGTCCTACCTCGGCGCGCTCGGCCGCGGGCAGCGTGCCGCCGTTGATCTGCGCGTAGTGCACGATGCCCAGTGGGGTCTCGACCGCGATCAGCCAGTGGTTCCCGAGGAACACACGGCTGCTTACCCGCCCCGTGATCAATGCGTGCGGGCCGGACTCGCGAATCTTCTCCGGCCGGACGATGTATTCCACCTCGCCGTGCGGCGCCGTGTCCGTACACGGCAGCAGATGGCCATTGACCCGCACCGCGCCGCCGCGATTGACACCGTTGAAGACGTTTGCCCTGCCGAGAAACGTCGAAACGAAGCGATCGCTAGGAGCCTCGTACATGTCGAACGGGCTCGCGACCTGCTGCACCGCGCCCTGCTTCATCAGCACGACACGATCCGCCAGTGTCATCGCCTCGGCCTGGTCGTGCGTCACCATCAGCGTGGTGATGCCGAGCCGCCGCTGGAGCGCGCGCAGTTCGATCTGCATGTCCTCGCGCAGCTTGGCGTCGAGCGCGCCCATCGGCTCGTCGAGCAGGAGCACCCGCGGCTCGATGACGAGCGCGCGCGCCATCGCGACGCGCTGGCGCTGGCCGCCGGACAGCGCCTTCGGATAGCGATCTCCCAGGCCGGTCAGGTGCACGAGTTCCAGAGTCTCGGCCACACGGCGCTTGCGCTCCGCCGACGAGACGCGTCGCATCTCGAGCCCGAAGCTCACGTTCTGCTCCACGGTCATGTGCGGAAACAGCGCGTAGCTCTGGAACACGATACCGAGGCCGCGCGCGCTCGGCTTCATGCGCGTGATGTCCTCGCCGTCCAGCACGATGGCGCCGGCGGTCGGCTCCACGAGGCCGGCGAGCATCTGCAGGGTGGTGGTCTTGCCGCAGCCCGACGGGCCGAGCAGGCAGACGAATTCGCCGCGCTCGATCGACAGCGTGCAGTCACGGACCGCCGTGAAGGTCTCGTATCGTTTGACGAGCCCGTTCAGGTTCAGGTAACTCATTGCGGACCCGGCGCTCGACGAATCGACTTCGCCGCCGCGCGCGATCGGGGCGCCCGGCATCGACATGCTGCGCCGCCATCGGCGGCAACGCGTTTGTTTGCTTGAAGGTTCATGGTTCGTCTGTCTCCAGCTGACTGGTGGCCACACCGGCAAAACACCCGGGTGTCGGGTGCGAAGAAATATCAAGACCTCGAAATGTCACCGAACGGGTTCCGCTCGCCCGATCCCGTCGCCCGATCGATCACGTTCGCCACCCGCAGCAGCAACGCCTCGTCGAACGGCTTCGCGGCGATCTGCACCGCGACGGGCAGACCGTCGCGCCCCTCGCCGGAGCACACGCACATGGCGGGCCAGCCCGTCACATTGAACGGCGCATGGAAGCCCGGCGAGCGCAAATCGCCCCACTCCGGCACCTGATCGATACGCGGCGCCTCGCCCGGGGCCCCCACCGTGACGAGCACGTCGACGTGCCGCGCCGCCTGCGCCGTGCGCGCGCACAGCTGCGCGCGCAGCCGCACCGCGGCGACATAATCGATGGCCGACATCAGCGCGCCGAGCGCCAGCCGATTGCGCAGGCGTTCGCCGAATGCGTCGAAGTGGTCGCGCAACCAGGGCTCGTGCACCGCGGCAGCCTCGCTCGCCATGATGACGAAGTTGGCCGCGTGGTAATCGAACAGCGAGGGCATGTCCAGCTCGACGAGCTCCGCGCCTTCGTGCCGCCAGATCGCGAGCGCATCGGCCAGGCCGCGCTGCGTCGCATCGCTTGCGCACTGGTCCTGCTCGTGCCAGCGCGACACCACGCCGATGCGCACGCCCCGGATACCGCGGCGCAGGCCCGACACGAAATCCGGCACGGCCAGATCGACGGAGGCCGGATCGCATGGATCATGTCCCGCCATCGTCTGCAGGAGGATCGCGCAATCCTCCACCGTCGCGCCCATCGGGCCGACGCTGTCGAGCGAATAGGCCAATGGCAGGACGCCGCGACGGCTGCATCGCCCGTAGGTCGGCTTGATGCCGACCACGCCGCACATGGCGGCCGGGCTGCGAATCGAGCCGGCGGTGTCCGTGCCGGTGCCACCGAGAATCAGTCCTCCCGCGATCGCCGCGGCCGTTCCGCTCGACGAGCCGGAGGTGAAGTGGTCGGTGTTGCGCGGATTGCGCGCGGGCGGCCACGGCAGGTCGAAAGGCGGGCCGCCGAGCGCGAATTCATGGGTGGTCAGCTTGCCGAGCAGCGACGTACCGGCTTGCGCGAGACGCGCCACGACGCACGCGTCCTCGTCGGGCACCCAGTCGCGCAGCAGTCGCGACTGCGCCATGGTGGGGATGCCGCGGGTCGCGAACACATCCTTGTGGGCAATCGGGATGCCGTCGAGCGCGCCGCGCAACGAACCCGTCATCATGCGTTTCTCGGCCGCCAGCGCGTCGGCCCGGGCGCGCTCGCCCGTGACGGTCACGAAGCTGTGGAACTCGCCGTCGCGCGCCTCGATGCGCGCGAGGCAATGCTCGACAAGCTCCACCGGCGAAAGTTGTCTCGTCGCGATGAGCGCCGCAGCCCGCCCGATGGTGGAGGGATAGGTCATGGCGTGATCGTCTCGCCCGGCAAGTGAACCGGGTCGTGCGCCAGTGGGGCAGCGGCGCGGAACGTGTGGGCAGGCTCGGCCGCGCGGTCGCGAACCGCCCCACGCACCCGTTCGAGCAACGGCCGCACGAGCACCCAGCCGCGTTCGACCTGCAGGGCCTGTTCGTGGCGCAGACGCAGCCCCGCCAGGCGCAGTCGTTCGTCGAAATCGTCGTTCATGGCCGCGGGCCCACCAGGTCGAGCTGCCCGAGGCAGGCCGCCAGCGTCGTGAAATCGCCGTTGCGCGCATCGCGCAAGGCATCCAGCATCTGCTGTCTCTGTGCCTCGCTCGCCACCTCCCGCGTTGCCTCGACGAACTTGGCTTCCAGCTCCCGATCGGTCAATGGCGTACCGGCCTCGCCGCGCGGCGCGGTCACCTCCGACTCGTGGCGCACGCCCAGGCTGGTCACGACCACGCGGGCCAGCGTCTGTGCCGGGAAGCTCGCATCGAGCGAGCGATCGAGCCCGACCCGAACCCGCCGGGCGAGCGCGACCGCGCCATCGTCGTTCAGCGCGCGCGCGGTGAGCGGCAGCAAGGCCCTTTCCCCGTGCAAGGCGACCAGCGCAAGGCAGTACGGGATGCTGTACTGCACGTCGGCGAGATTCTCCGGCCGCACCTTGTTGGTAATGCGCAGCGCGCCGCCATACGTCCACACCTCGATCGACTCGATGCTCGCGGGCTCGATGCGATGACGCGCCATCAGCGCGATCAGTGCATCCAGCGGCGCGTGCACGTGGCGACAGCAGGCGTGGAGCTTGAAATACACGTGCTGAACGTGATCCGCCGCGCCCGCGACGAAATCGTCCGGGAATCGGTAATGGAGCGGGCTGTCGAGCCGGTTGCGCGGCCCCGTGTGCCCGGCCTCGGCAAGCGCGAGCGCCGTCATTCCGGTCACGACCGACCACGCGATGCCCTCCTTGACGTCGCTGCCCTCCGGGCTCATCGCCTGCGCGGGGGCGCTCAGGAACAGTTGATTGGGCGCGCTTTCCTCCGCGATCGCCAGCGCGTGCGCGATCCGGTCGGCGGACACGTCGCGCAGCGCGGCGGCGGTGGCGACGACCGCACACGCCGACCACGTACCGGTATTTCCGTAGGTCAGCCGGGCCGCCGCGATCGACACGCCGACCTCGTAGCCGATCGCGATCGCCTTGACGAGCCGGTCCGGCGTCGCGCCCGTTTCACGGGCCACGGCCAGCGCCACGGGAATCACCGCCGCGCCCGGATGACCGCGCGCAATACGGTGGCCGTCGTCGAGATCGAGGGCGGCCGCCGCCGCGCTGTTGGCCCAGGCCGCGCCGAGCGCCGACGAGCGCCGGCCGGAAAACCAGATCGGCACCTCGCCCGCCTGCATCGTGTCCAGCGCCACCCGGCGGACGGCGTGGACACCCGGCTCGCGGCAACCCGCCGCAGCCGCAGCCAGCAGATCGGTCAGACAGCGCAACACGGCGTGCCGGGTCGAATGGCGGGGGCGCTGCGCCCGCGCGGTCTCGACATAGGCGGCGAGCTCGTGGATCACGGTTCGCCCATGTCGATGCGGCGTCATTGCGCGCTCATCGGCGGTGCCGGTCGTCGCGGCGCTCATTGTTCGACTTCCCGGTTCCAGCGCGACGTCCACGCGCTCCGATTGGCGTTGATTGCGTTGATGTCCGCCTTGATCAGCTTCTGAACGCTTTCAGGCCCGTAGACGACGCCGGCGGCCACCGACGGCGACAGCTTCGTGTCCGGGTTGACCGGCCCGAGACCGGTCGCATCCGTGAACATCGCCTGGACGTCCGGGCTCAGCAGGTACTGGATGAATGCCTGCGCCTGGCGCGGCAACGGCGCGTCCTTGACGGGGCAGACCTCGCTGAGGATCATCAGCGCGCCCTCCCGGGGATAGACAAACCTGACCGGCGCGCCCTGCTGCACCATGGCGCGCACCCGGCCCGTCCCCCACACCCCGAGCGAGGCCTCGCCGGTCTGCAGCAGTTCGGCCATCTTGCCCGGCGACGCTTCCCAGTCGAGCACCCCCGGCGCGATCCGCTTCATCGCCGCGAAGCCCGGATCCATGTTCGTTTCGCCGCCGCCATTCAGCCGCGCCTGCATCACCAGCGCGAGCAGGCCGAAGCCGTTCGTGATCGGTGGAATCACGATGCGCCCCGCGTAGCGCGGATCGCGCAGGTCGTTCCAGGAGGTCGGCGCCGGCCAGCCGTGCCTGGCGAAGACCTGCGTGTTGTAGACGAGCCCCGTCGCACCGTAGCCCAGGCCGATGGCCTCGCCATTCGCACGCCTGGCGCTCGGATAGACGTTCCTCGAATTGGGGCCGTCCTCGATCTTTCCACACAGGCCGGCGTTGATCGCCAGGCTCATCGGTGCGTCGTCGATGATCGCCACGGAGATTTCCTGGCGGCCTTTCTGCGCCTCGAGCCTGGCCAGCGTATCGGTGGAATTGCCGGCGACGTACACCACCTTGATGCCGCTCTTCGCCTCGAACGGCGGAACGATCTTTTGCCGGAACGCTTTCTCGACATCACCGCCGAATCCCGCGACGTACATCGTGTCGACGGCGCGGGCGCTCGTCGACACCACCACCGAAAGGAGTGCGAGACAGCTGATATATGTTCGCATTGGCAGATCCCGTCTGGTCGGGTCGCTTGCTTCGCAACCCTCGAATTATCTGGCCGAAACACCAGAATGAACCCGATTGTAGGGACGCCAATTCGTGCGAGAAAGGTCGATTTCGAAGGCTGTATATGCCCGAAACTTATATATGAAAACGTCGGGTTCGGCGCGACGCGGTCATGCGGACACCGCGGCCTCGACCTCGTTCGCGAAGGCCCGGGCCAGCGGCGATGTCGTGGTCGAATCGGGGAAAATCACCGCGTAGCGCGACATGGGGCAACCGTCGAGCGGTTTGGCGACAACCTTGCCGGCATCGAACGAGTCGAGGGTCACGGCGGAAAAGATCGAGATGCCGACACCGGCGGCCACCAGTCCCGCCGCGACGAGCGAGCTGTGGGTTTCGACCACCACGTTCACCGAAATATTGGCTTGCGAGAACGCGTCGTCGATCTGATACCGCACGTAGCTGTGCTGGGACAGCATCACCATGCGTTCGCCGTCGAGGTCGGAGATCCGGAGGTGCTCGACCGACGCCAGGCGATGGTCGGGCGGCATGATCACGGCCGAAGGCACCGGTGGCAAGGGTTCGATCGAGATCGCGGCGCGCGAGATCGGCAGCTCGACCAGGCCCACGTCGAACTGGCCCGTCGACACCAGTTCGGCGATCTGGCGCGACGGCAAGCTCTGTACCGTGGCCGTGATCGACGGCCGGGATGCCAGCAGCACCTGCAGCGCACGCGGCACGATCGACAGCGCCAGGGCGGGCAGCGTGGCGATCCGGACGGCGCCGGCCCGCTGGAACCGGATGTCCTGCGCCACCTGCCCGATCCGCTCGGCGCCGATATAGACCTTCTCGACCTCGCGATACAGGGTTTGCGCCTCGACGGTCGGCAACAGTCGCCGGCCACGCCGCTCGAACAGCTGGAAGCCGAGCTGCAGCTCGAGCAGCGCGATGGTGCGGCTCACCGCAGGCTGCGTGACGCTCATCAAGCTCGCGGCACCCACCACGGTGCCGGTCAGCATCACGGCGCGAAACGCCTCGATGTGCCTGAAACTCGGTGTATTCCTCATGGATCGATCCAACGCCTATGCAAGGTTCTGTCCTGCGCTTCGGGCACGCGGGATCGGCCGGCAGGCACCGGATCTTTCGTGACGACGGCATGAAAATGCGTACCCGCCCCGCTTCAGCCCGCAAGCATAAGCGCGATCGATTGACAGGGGGGATTTTTGCCGGGCGACGATGTTGGGCGACGCCGCGTCACGCTTGCCGCAGCCCGTGCCGGCTTTCCTCCCCTAGAATGCAATCCTGAGGTTCGCGATCGCGGGCCCGGCGCGCGATACCCGGGCGCCGTCCGCGACGACACGGAGGCCATCATGCCGGCAACGCCCGAGGTCGAAGCACGGATCGATCCGATCCCCTACGCAGGCTACGAAATCCACATCACGGTGCACCCCGCCATGGCGGTGGCGAACCGGCACACCTACATCGGCTACGTCAGCCACCCGGGCGCGAGCCCGGCGCTGCCGGGCCACACGGTGCCGTTCCATCCCAATGGCGAGGAAAGCTTCGCCAGCATCGACGAGGCCGTGCAGGACGCCACGCGCGTCGGCCGCCTGATCGTCGACGGCGCGCATCCGGATCTTTCCGTGCAGTCGCTCGTCACGCGCGGCTGAACGAAGCCCGCCCCTGCCGCATCACGGCGCGACCGACTTTCCGACATCGAAACGAAGCCGCGCCGGCTTCTCCCTTCCCCTTCAGCAAGCCTCGCCGTCATTCGCGCGCCACGCGGCCTTCTGCTCCGCCGTTTGTTCCGCCGCGCGCGCCGCGGCGCGCGCCCGATACCGTTCCGAGGTCAGCAAGGCACCGGACGCCGCCAGCGTGAGCCCGGCCGACACCACCGCCAGCGCCCCCAGCCCGACGTGATCGGCCACGCGCCCGCCGATCCCCGCCCCGAGCGAAATGCCGAGGAAGATGCCCGACGAGTTCAGCGCGATCACCATGCCGCGATAGTCGGGTTCGAGCGACACCACGCGCCGCAACTGCGACGGATAGAACAGGTCCTGCATCAGCGCCCACACCACCAGCAGCGCCAGCAGCAGCCCCTGCCGCAGCGCGTCGGCCCAAGCCACCGCGCCGAGCAGCGCGATCGCCACGAACACCGGCGTCATGGTGCGCATCACGATCTTCAGCAGGCGCTCGGCCGAATACCGCAGCGAGGCACGCTGCGCCACGAGATTGCCGACGATGCCGACCGCGCCGAACACCAGCAAGGCGAAGCCGCCCTGCGCCGCGCTCGCCCCGAAGCGGCCGGCCGCGAGCGGCAGGATCAGCGTGTAGGTGGCGAAGAACGCGGCGGTCTGCAGCACGATCACGGCCAGCCCGGCGGCAGTGGCCGGGCGCGCCGCGAGCCGCGCGAGGCCGGCCGGGCTCATGCGCTCGCCGCGCGACGCGTCGCGCACCGTCAGCGCGATCCAGCCGGCGCTCGCGAGCGACACGGCCGCGAGCGCCACGAACACGCCGCGCCAGCCGAGCGCGTGCGAGATCACGGCGGCCAGCGGCGCGGCGATCACGCTCGACAGCGTCACGCCGACGAACACCAGGGCCAGCGCCCTGCCGCGCCGCGCGTCGGGCACGAGGCCGGCGCCGATCGCATTGGCCAGCGGCGTGACCGCGCCGGCACCGAGCCCGGCCACGATGCGCGTGGCCAGCAGCGCGCCGAAGCCGGTCGCGAACGCGCCGGCCAGCGTGGCCGCGATCAGCACGGCCAGCCCGCCCAGCAGCAGGCTGCGCCGCCGCAGATGGCCGGCCAGGATCTGTACCGTGGGCGCGCCCACCGCGAACGCGATCGAGAACGCGCTCATCAGCCACGCCGCCTGCCCCGGCGAGATCCGCCAGGCACCGGCCAGCGCGGGCAGCGCGCCCACCACGCCGTACGACATCGCCCCCACCGCGAAATTGGCGCTCGCCAGCGCGCGCAGCGCGTGGCGTTCCGGTTCCGCTGTGCTCATGACCGATCCACTCCCTGAAAAACGATGACAGGTCGCCAGTCTGCGCAAGCACTTGGTATATTTGAAATCGATTATTCATATGGGAGCCATCCACATGACGGATAACCTGACGGGCCTGCGCGGCACCGATCTGGCGCTGCTCGGCTCGCTCGACGTGCTGCTCGACGAGGCGAACGTCACGCGTGCCGCGGCGCGGCTGCACCTGAGCCAGCCGGCGCTGTCGGCGCAACTGGCGCGGCTGCGCGAGCTGACCGGCGACCCGCTGCTGGTGCCGGCCAAGTCCGGCCGCGGCATGACGCCGACGGCGCGCGCACTGGCGATCCGCGAGCCGCTGCGCGCCGCGCTGCAGGGCCTGCAGGCCGCGCTCGCGCACGGCGTGGGCTTCGATCCCGCGCAGGACGCACGCACCTTCCGCATCCTCGCGAGCGACAACGGCTTCGTGATGGTCGGCGTGGATCTCGTGCGCCGGGTGGCGCAGCACGCGCCGAACGTGCGGCTCGCGTTCCGCTCGGTGCCGATGGACAGCTTCGGCCCCTGGCTCGACAGCGGCGCGGCCGACCTGCTGATCGCGGCCGATTTCGGCATCCCGGCCGGCATGCCCGCGCGGCCGCTGTTTCGCGAGCGCTACGTGATGGCGCAGCGCAAGGGCCACCCGCGCGGGCTCGCGGCCCCCGACCTCGATGCCTACTGCGCGCTGTCGCACGTGATGGTGTCGAGCGACGGCGGCGGCTTCCACGGCTTCATGGACGACGTGCTGGCCCGCCACGGCCGCACCCGGCGCGTGACGATGTCGGTGCAGCAATACCATCTCGCGCCGCTGGTGCTCGAGGCGACCGATTGCGTCTGCGCGCTGCCCGAGCGCTTCCTGCAGCGCTTCGCCGAGCACCTGGACCTGCTGCCGCTGCCGGTCGAGGTCGAGTGCTTCGGCCTGCATGCGGCCTGGCATCCGCGCGACGAGGAAAACGCCGCGCACCGCTGGCTGCGCGAGCAGCTGTTCGCCTCGGCGGCCGACGCTCCCGCGCCATCGCCTGCCATCGCCCCCTCCGCCCCACCAAGGACACCCGCATGACACGCGATCTCGGCCTCGAGGAAGTACTCAACGACGAACTGCGCGACGAAGCCTGGATCACCGGACGCGCGATGTTCGGCGGCTGGGCCTGGCTCGCCGACGGCAACCTGCTGTGCGCGGCGCGCCACGACGGCATGCTGGTGCGGCTCGGCCGCGGCAACGAGGGCTGGGCGGTGGCGATGTCGGGCATCGAGCCGATGCGCAACGGCGGCCGGCCGATGGCGGGCTGGGTGTGGGTGTCGCCCGAGCGCTGCGCGCAGGACGCCACGCGCCGCCGCCTGCTCGACGCGGCGCTGGCCTTCGTGAAGACGCTGCCGCCGAAATGAACGCCGCCTCGCGCGCACGCCCGGCCGATCGGCCGCGACCCCGTTTTCGGTGCCCGGCGCCGCGCACAGGTTAAACTCTGGCCCTGCGCGATGCCGCCACGGCATCGGTCCTTCATCGCCGCAGCGCCGGACTCCGGCCTGCCCCGGCCCCTGGAGTTTTCGTTGATGAGCGGCGGCCCTCCGCGAACCGTGTCCCGTTTTCCGAAATTCGCCGCTTCGCCGGTGCCGCTCGCGGCCGCGCTGGTCGCGATGCTGGCGCTGTCCGGCTGCAGCCTGTTCCGCGCGCCTCAACCGCCCGCGCCGATCGTCGACGCCGCGGTCGAGACGCTCGACGAACAGGGGCTGCCGATCGCCACGCCCGAGCCCGCCTCGGAGGTGGAACCGCCGGACGACACCGACACCCAGAAGCGCCCGCGCCACGAAGCGCCGCGACCGCGCGTCGTGAAGCGACCGACCACGCCGCCGCCCCCGCCGCCGGCGCCGCCGCCCCCGCCCCCGCCGTTGATCCAGACGCGCACCATCGAGCGCAGCCAGGTGCATTCGCTGCTCGACAGCGAGATCCGCCGCCGCGACGGCAAGGTGATCGGCCGCGCCGTGGACATGGTGGCCGACAACGCCGGCAAGCCGAACCGCATGATCGTGAACCTGCAGGGCTTCATGGGCATCGGCGACCGCAAGGTCAGCTTCCCGTGGCGCCTGTTCCGCTTCACGCCGGGCGGCCACAACCAGCCGATCCTGCTCGACGTGCCGGGCGGCGAACTGCCGCCGGCCGACCGGCCGAAGGCGGTGTCGCTGAGCGGCTCGTCGCACGGCGACGCCACCGCCACCGCGTTGCCGGTGCTCGATGCGGACGTGGAACGCAGCAACGGCGGCGCGGTGGGCCGCATCGTCGACGTCCTGATCGATCGCGACGCGCAGCCGCAGGCGATCGTGCTCGACCTGGGCGGCCTCGTGAATCCCGACCGGCGCACCATCGCCGCGAGCTGGAGCGCGCTGCACTTCGCGCCGAAGAACAATGCGCTGCACGCGCTGCTCGATCTGTCCGACACGCAGTTGAAGGCCGCCCCGCCCTATCAGGCCGACAAGCCGGTGATCGCCGTATCGCCGCCCGCCGCTGCCTCGGCGCCCGGCACGGGAACGAATCGATGACGGTCGGCAACGCAGTCAGTCTTCGCAGCCTGCGCGCCCTCGACTGGGTCAACTTCTTCGTCGCGAACGTGCAGACCGGCTTCGGGCCGTTCATCGCGTCCTATCTCGCCTCGCACAAGTGGACCCAGGGCGAGATCGGGCTGGTGCTGTCGATCGGCACGATCAGCGCGATGGTCAGCCAGGTGCCGGGCGGCGCCGCGGTCGACGCGCTGAAGAACAAGAAGGGCGCGGCGGCCTGGGCGATCGCGGCGATCATCCTGTCCGCGGTGCTGCTCGCCACCAGCCCGACCATCGTGCCGGTGATCGCGGCCGAGGTGTTCCACGGCTTCGCGAGCTGCATGCTCACGCCGGCGATGGCCGCGATCTCGTTCGCGCTGGTGGGCCGCGCCAATCTCGGCGACCGGCTGGGCCGCAACGCGCGCTGGGCCTCGATCGGCAGCGCGGTGGCGGCGGGCCTGATGGGGCTGACCGGCGAGTACCTGTCGGCGCGCGCGGTGTTCTGGCTCACGGCCGCGCTCGCGATGCCGGCGCTGGTCGCGCTGGCGATGATCCAGCCCACCCACACGGTGGCGCCGCCGCCCGCGCCGGGCGGCAAGCCCAATACCGCGGACGGCGAGCCGCGCGAAACGATCTGGCATCTGCTGCGCGACCGCCGCCTGCTGATCTTCGCGGCCTGCGTGGTGCTGTTCCATCTGTCGAACGCGGCGATGCTGAACCTCGCGGCCGGCGAAGTGACGGCCGGCATGGGCGACAACGTCCAGCTCGTGATCGCGGCCTGCATCATCGTGCCGCAGGCGATCGTGGCGATGCTGTCGCCGTGGGTGGGCCGTTCCGCGCAACGCTGGGGTCGCCGGCCGATCCTGCTGCTCGGCTTCTCGGCGCTACCGCTGCGCGCGCTGCTGTTCGCCGGCGTGAGCAGCCCGTACCTGCTGGTGCCGGTGCAGATGCTCGACGGCATCAGCGCGGCCGTGTTCGGCGTGATGCTGCCGCTGATCGCGGCCGACGTGGCCGGCGGCAAGGGCCGCTACAACCTGTGCATCGGGCTGTTCGGGCTCGCGGCCGGCATCGGCGCGACGCTGAGCACCACGCTGGCCGGCTTCGCGGCCGACCACTTCGGCAACACCATGAGCTTCTTCGGCCTCGCGGGCGCCGGCGCGCTGGCCGTGGCGCTGGTGGCGGTGGCAATGCCGGAGACGCGCGACGCGGAGCTCGGCAGCGGGCCGTCCGACGACGACGCGTCGGGGCCACCGGCGGGCGAGTCGATCGCCGCATCGCCGGCCGCGTCCGCATCCGCATCGAAGAAGGCATCGGATTCGTCGGCCCGCACCGCCTGACGCGGGCCTGACGCATCCGGGCACGCCGGCCGCACCTCGCGGCGTCCGGCGCTGCCGCATCGAGCCAGAGAGGAAGCCGTTTCATGGATACGATCCGCACGCTCGGCAGCAGCCGGCGACAGATCCAGCAGACCCTCGCATCGCTGTTCAAGGGCATGTCGCTGCGCGAGCGCGCGGCGCAGGGCGCGATGATGGCGCTGCAGGCCGTGTGCGGCGCCTGCCTCGCCTACGGGCTCGGCCGGGCGCTGCACCACGAGCAGGCCGTGTGGGCCGCGGTCACCGCGATCGCCGTGACCCAGCACCAGTATTCGGACACGATGAACCTGTCGCGCGACCAGTTCATCGGCGCGATGGTGGGCGGCGTGCTCGGCTTCGCGGGCGCGGCGCTCGGCAACGCGCACTTCGCGCCGCACCTGCTCGCCTACGCGGTGGCGATCGCCGCGACCATCGTGATCTGCTGGTGCCTGGACGTGGGCAGCGCGGCACGCCTGGGTGGCGTGACGGCCACCACCGTGCTGCTGTTCCCCGGCAACGGGCCCTTGTGGGACATCCCGCTGATCCGGCTCGGCGAAGTGACGGTCGGCACCCTGAGCGCGTTGCTGGTGTGCGCGGTGCTGCTGCGCATCGAGCGGCGCTGGTGGCCGGCGGCGCATCCTGCGCAAACCGAGGCATCCCCGGGGGCGACCTCGGCCCCGGCGACCACCGATCCGAACGCGCGTTGACCGCGCGCTCGCCCGCATCATGAAAAATGCCCGCTTGCGCGGGCATTGTCGTATCGGCGGCCGGCTGCCCGCTTCGTCGGCGGGCCGTTACTGGCCGATGCGCAGCACCACGCCGGTACCGATCTGCACGAGCAGATAGTCGCCGCCGATGCCGACCCAGTGATAGCCGCGCGGCGGCGGTGCCAGGTTGTAGCCGCGCCAGTCGTCCACCACGTACTGGCGATCCCAGTATTCGCGCGGCAGGCGATCGCCGCGATGCCAGTCGCGGTGGCCTTCGATGAAACCACCGCCCTGCGGGCCGGGACCACCGGGGCCGCCGTGGCCGACCGGGCCGGGGCGCGGGGCCGGGCCGCCGTGGCCACCGTGGCCGCCGGGACCGCCATGGCCGGGTTGCCCGCCCGGACCGCCGGGACCACCGTGGCCGGGCTGACCGCCCGGGCCGCCGGGGCCACCATGTGCACCGGGTTGACCGCCGGGGCCGCCATGTCCACCGGGGCCGCCTTGCGGCGGTTGCTGAGCGTAGGCAAGCGTCGAACCGAGCGAACCGGCAAGACACAGCGCGAGCAGCCATCGTGACGTCTTCATGTCGTTTCTCCCAGGTAAGCCGGCCGTCAGATCGGCCGGCCCGGCAAGCCTAACATGGGGACGGATGCCGACAGTGTGAAGCTTGTCGAACGAAAGACGCTCAGGCGCCCTGCTGCTGGAACTGGATCCGGTGCAGATGCGCGTACAGGCCGTTGCGACGCAGCAGCTCGTCGTGGCTGCCTTCCTCGGCGATGCGGCCGGCCTCCAGCACGATGATCCGGTCGGCGCGCTCGATGGTGGAGAGCCGGTGCGCGATCACGAGCGTGGTGCGCCCTTCCATCAGCCGCTCGAGCGCGGCCTGCACGTGCCGCTCCGACTCGGAGTCCAGCGCCGAGGTGGCCTCGTCGAGGATCAGGATCGGCGCGTTCTTGTAGATCGCGCGCGCGATCGCGAGCCGCTGGCGCTGGCCGCCCGACAGGCGCGTGCCGTTGCCGCCGATCAGCGTGTCGAGCCCCTGCGGCATCGCCGCCACCATCTCGCCGAGATTGGCGGCCTCGAGCGCCGCCTGCACGCGCTCGCGGTCCGGCGTGGTGCCGTAGGCCACGTTGGCGGCCACCGTGTCGTTGAACAGCACCACGTCCTGGCTCACCATCGCGATCTGGCTGCGCAGCGCGTGCACGTCGTAGTCGGTCACCGGCACGCCGTCCACGAGGATCGCGCCGTCGGTCGCATCGAAGAAGCGCGGCAGCAGGTTCACGAGCGTGGTCTTGCCGCCGCCCGACGGGCCGGCCAGCGCCACCATCTCGCCCGGCGCTACCTTGAACGCGACGCGGTCGAGCGTGGGCCGGTCGCCGGCGCCGTAGTCGAACGACACGTTGCGGTATTCGATCTCGCCGCGCGCCGCCGCGAGCGGGCGCCCGCCGCCCTTCGGCTCGTGCGGCTCGTCGATCAGCCCGAAGATCAGTTCGGCCGCGGTCATGCCGCGCTGCAGCGGCTGGTTCACGTCGATCAGGTGCTTGAGCGGCGAGATCACCAGCAGCATCGA
>JASLEG010000042.1 GCA_030151225.1 Burkholderia sp.
CACGCCGGTCTGGCCCGGTGACACGCCGGTGTCGGTCGAGCGCGTCTGGCGCATGGAAGCCGGCTCGCCCGTCAACGTCGCGCGGCTGACGCTGTCGCCGCACACGGGCGCCCACGCCGATGCGCCGCTCCACTATGACGCGCACGGCGCGCCGATCGGTGCGGTGCCGCTCGAGGCCTATCTGGGCCCGTGCCGCGTGATCGACTGCCTCGGCGTGGCGCCGGCGGTGCTGCCCGAACACGTGGCGAACGCGCTCGACGGCGCCCCGCCGCGCGTGCTGCTGCGCACCTACGCGAACCCGCCGCAGGACGCCTGGGACAGCGCGTTCTGCGCGGTCGCGCCCGACACGATCGATCTGCTCGCCGCGCACGGCGTGCGCCTGGTCGGCATCGACACGCCCTCGCTCGATCCGCAGGAATCCAAGACGATGGACGCGCACGGCCGGATACGCGCGCACGGCATGGCGATCCTCGAAGGGCTCGTGCTCGACGCCGTGCTCGCCGGCGATTACGAGCTGATCGCGCTGCCGCTGAAATTCGCCACGCTCGACGCGAGCCCGGTGCGCGCCGTGCTGCGCGCGCTGCCCGGCCATCGCGGCACGCCGTGAGCGCCGCTGCGTCGCCGCCACCTTCTCTTCACCCTCACCCGACCGACACCATGAATACTCGCGAAGACGCGCTCGCCCTCGACCGCGACGACCCCCTCGCCCCGCTGCGCGACCGCTTCGCGCTGCCCGACGACACGATCTACCTCGACGGCAATTCGCTCGGCGCGCGGCCGAAGGCGTCGGCCGAACGCGCGCGCGAGGTGATCGAGGCCGAATGGGGCCGCGACCTGATCCGCAGCTGGAACACGGCCGGCTGGTTCGCGCTGCCGCGCCGCCTCGGCGATCGCCTCGCGCCGCTGGTCGGCGCCGCCGCCGGCGAGGTGGTGATCACCGACACGATCTCGGTGAACCTGTTCAAGCTGCTCGGCGCGATGCTGCGCGAGCAGGCGAAGCGCGCGCCCTCGCGCCGCGTGATCGTGTCGGAGCGCTCGAACTTCCCGTCCGACCTGTACATCGCGCAGGGGCTGATCGCCCAGCTCGATCGCGGCTATGAACTGCGTCTCGTCGACGATCCCTCGGAGCTCGCGGCGGCCATCGACGAGCATTGCGCGGTGGCGATGATCACGCACGTGAACTACCGCACCGGCGCGATGCACGACATGGCGGCGCTCACGCGCCACGCGCAGCAGGCCGGCGCGCTGATGCTGTGGGATCTCGCGCATTCGGCCGGCGCCGTGCCGGTGGACCTGAACGCGGCCGGCGCCGACGGCGCGGTGGGCTGCACCTACAAGTACCTGAACGGCGGCCCCGGCTCGCCCGCCTTCGTCTGGGTGCCGAAGCGCCATCAGGCGAGCTTCGAGCAGCCGCTGTCGGGCTGGTGGAGCCACCGCGCGCCGTTCGCGATGGAGCCCGGCTTCGCGCCCGACGCGAGCATCTCGCGCTTCCTGTGCGGCACCCAGCCGATCGTGTCGATGTCGATGGTCGAATGCGGGCTCGACATCTTCCACGAAACCGACATGGCCGCGATCCGCCGCAAGTCGCTGGCGCTGGCCGACGCGTTCATCGCGCTCGTGGAAACGCGCTGCGCCGGTTTCTCGCTCACGCTGATCACGCCGCGCGAGGCGGCGCGCCGCGGCTCGCAGGCGAGCTTCGAGCATCCGCACGGCTATGCGGTGATGCGCGCGCTGATCGCGCGCGGCGTGATCGGCGACTACCGCGAGCCGCGCATCCTGCGCTTCGGCTTCACGCCGCTCTACACGCGCTTCGTGGACGTGTGGGACGCCGTGCAGACGCTGCGCGACGTGCTCGCCACCGGCGCCTGGCAGGCCGCCGAATTCTCCGAACGCGCCGACGTGACCTGAACCGCGCGCCGCGCTTGCTCCCCGCCCACTTCGAGCCTTCCCATCATGAACACCGATCATTCCGCCCCCGGCGCCGCCGATGCGCCGCAACGCTGCCCGTTCTCGGGCGCACCCGCCACGCCGCCCGCCCACGGCGAGGGCTGGCACGACGCGCAACTCGACTTCTCGAAGTCGATGAGCTACGGCGACTACCTGCAGCTCACGCCGATCCTCACCGCCCAGCATCCGCGCTCGCCCGATCACAACGAGATGCTGTTCATCATTCAGCATCAGACCAGCGAGCTCTGGATGAAGCTCGCGCTGTACGAGCTGCGCGGCGCGCTCGACGCGATCCGCGCCGACGCGCTGCCGCCCGCCTTCAAGATGCTCGCGCGCGTCTCGCGCATCCTCGAGCAGCTCGTGCAGGCCTGGAACGTGCTCGCCACCATGACGCCGTCCGAGTATTCGGCGATGCGGCCCTATCTGGGAGCATCCTCGGGTTTCCAGTCCTATCAGTACCGCCAGCTCGAATTCCTGCTCGGCAACAAGAACGCGCAGATGCTCAAGCCGCACGCGCACCGCCCCGACATCCTGGCCGAGGTCGAGGCCACGCTCGACGCCCCCTCGCTGTACGACGAGGTGGTACGCCTGCTCGCGCGGCGCGGCTTCCCGATCGCGCCGGCCCGGCTCGAGCTCGACTGGCGGCAGCCCACTGCCCACGACACCTCGGTCGAGGCGGCCTGGCTCGCCGTGTATCGGGATCCGTCCGCGCACTGGGAGCTGTACGAGATGGCAGAGGAACTCGTCGACCTGGAGGACGCGTTCCGCCAGTGGCGCTTCCGGCACGTCACCACGGTCGAGCGCATCATCGGCTTCAAGCAGGGAACGGGGGGCACCAACGGCGCGCCTTATCTGCGCAAGATGCTCGACGTGGTGCTGTTTCCGGAGCTGTGGCACGTGCGCACCACACTGTGAGCCGGCTGCGGCGATCACGCCGCAGCGCAGCATCGAAATCCGTCCGAACCGCCTTGACTTTCCCTGCCCCGAATACGATCATTCGCCCACAAAGCGAGCAAATGATCTTAACGAGGCCGTGATCGGCCGCAAGGAGACAACGGATGAATCTTCCGTCGACCGCCGCGCCGGTGATCCTGCACATCGGCGCCGGTTCCTTCCATCGCGCCCATCAGGCGTGGTATCTGCACCGAGTCAACGAAGCGGCCGGGTCCGACGATCCGGCCGGACGCTGGTCGCTCGTCGTCGCCAACATCCGCGACGACATGCACGCCACGATGAACGCGCTGGCCGCCCAGCTCGGCGAATACACGCTCGAGACGGTCACCCCCGACGGCGAACGCGCCTACGAGACGATCCGCTCGATCTCGCAGGTGCTCCCGTGGTCGGTCGACCTCGCCGCCCTGATCGAGCAGGGCGCGGATCCGGCCTGCCGGATCGTGTCGTTCACGGTGACCGAAGGCGGTTACTACCTCGACGAACACAACCGGCTCGACGCGGGCAATGCCGATCTCTCGGCCGACCTGCAGGGCGCGCGCACGACCATCTATGGCGCGCTCGCCGCCCTGCTGGCCGAGCGCCAGGCACGGGGCGCCGGCCCGCTCACGCTGCAGAGCTGCGACAACCTGCGCAGCAACGGCGCGCGCTTCGAGACCGGCATGCGCGAATTCCTCGAGCGCCGCGGCCAGACCGAGTTGCTCGCCTGGTTCGACGCGAACGTGTCGTGCCCGAGCGCGATGGTCGATCGCATCACGCCGCGCCCGACGCCCGACGTGGCCGAGCGCGTGAAGGCCGCCACCGGCCGCGACGACGCCTGCCCGGTGATGGGCGAGTCGTTCATCCAGTGGGTGATCGAGGATCGTTTCAAGGCGGGCCGCCCGGCCTGGGAGAAGGCCGGCGCGGAACTCGTGGACGACGTGCACCCGTACGAGGAAGCGAAGATCCGCATCCTCAACGCCACCCACAGCTGCATCGCCTGGGCCGGCACGCTGGCGGGCCTGTCGTACATCCACGAAGGCACGCACGACAAGGCGATCCGCGCGCTCGCTCACGCCTACGTCAGCGACGACGTGATCCCGTCGCTCACGCCCAGCCCGCTCGACCTGGCGCGCTATCGCGACGTGGTGCTCGAGCGCTTCGGCAACCCGTACATCCGCGACACCAACCAGCGCGTGGCCGCCGACGGCTTCTCGAAGATCCCCGGCTTCATCGCGCCGACCTTCGCCGACTGCTTCGCGCGCGGCGCCGACCCGGTGTCCACGGCCGTGCTGCCCGCGCTGTTCCTGCGCTTCCTCGAGCGCTGGTCGCAGGGCCTGCTGCCCTACGAATACCAGGACGGCGTGATGGATCCGGGCGTGGCACGCGCGATCGTGGCCTCGGACGATCCGATCGCCGCGCTGGCCGCCGACCGCCTGCTGTGGGGGTCGCTCACCGACGACGCGCGGCTGCTGCCGGCGCTGCGCGCGGGCCTGGCCCGCGTGGATGCCTGGCTCGCCGGCCTCTGAACCCTGCCTCGCCGGCCCGTCGCCGTGGCGACGGGCCGTTTCCGTTTCATGTTCCGCGCGCCGCGTCCCGTCCGGGTCAATCGGCATGGCACCGGTCCCGGCACGCGGCTACAGTAGCGATTCCCTGACGACGGACTGCTTCCGCCCATCATGTATCTCGGCATCGATCTCGGCACCTCGGAAGTGAAGGTGCTGCTGCTTTCCCCCGACGGCGCGGTCGTCGGCACGGCGGGTACGCCGTTTACCGTGTCGCGCCCCCATCCGCGCTGGGCCGAACAACATCCCGAAGACTGGTGGAGCGGCACGCGCGAGGCCCTCGCGGCGCTGCGCGCCAGGCACCCGTCCGAGTACGCGCAGGTGCGCGGCATCGGCCTGTCCGGCCAGATGCACGGCGCCGTGCTGCTCGATCGCGAGGACCGCGTGCTGCGGCCCGCGATCCTCTGGAACGACATGCGCAGCGACGAGGAATGCACGGCGCTGACCGAACGCGCGCCCGACCTGCACCGCCTCGCCGGCAACCTCGCGATGCCGGGCTTCACGGCGCCGAAGCTGCTGTGGGTGGCCGCCCACGAGGCCGACGTGTTCCGTCGCATCTCCTGCGTGCTGCTGCCCAAGGATTATCTGCGGCTGCGCCTGACCGGCGAGCGCGTCTCCGATCCGTCGGACGCGGCCGGCACGCTGTGGCTCGACGTGGCGGGGCGCGACTGGTCCGACACGCTGCTCGAGGCCGGCGGCATGACGCGCGGGCAGATGCCGCGCGTGGTCGAAGGCAGCGCGCCCTCGGGCACGCTGCGCGCCGACGTGGCCCGCGAGCTCGGCCTGGCCGAAGGCATCGTGGTGGCCGGCGGCGGCGGCGACAACGCCACCAGCGCGCTCGGCATCGGCGCCACCCAGCCGGGCGACGGCTTCGTCTCGCTCGGCACCTCGGGCGTGCTGAGCGTGGTGGGCGACCGCTTCATGCCCTATCCCGAATCCGCATTGCACGCGTTCTGCCACGCGATCCCGAACCGCTGGCAGCAGATGAGCGTGGTGCTGTCGGCCGCGAGCTGCCTGCGCTGGGTCTGCAAGCTGACCTCGACCGACGAGCCCACGCTGATCGCCGAGGTGGAGGCGCTCGCGCCGTCCGCGCTCGCCGATGCGCCGATCTTCCTGCCGTATCTGTCGGGCGAGCGCACGCCGCACAACGACCCGTATGCCCAGGGCGTGTTCTACGGCATGACCCATGGCACCGACCGCGCGCGGCTCGGCTACGCGGTGCTCGAGGGCGTCACGCTCGCGATCGCCGACGGCCACGACGCGCTGGTCTCGGCAGGCTCGAGCTCCGAATCGCTGGCGCTGATCGGCGGCGGCGCGCGCAGCGGCTACTGGGCGCAACTGGTGGCCGACGCGCTCGACGTGCGCACCCACCAGCTGGGCGGCGGCGCGACCGGCGCGGCGCTCGGCGCGGCCCGGCTCGGCTGGCTGGCCGACGGCGGCGACCCGGCCCAGGTGCTGACCAAGCCGCCGCTGTCGGCCGAGTACGTGCCCGATGCGGGCCGCCACGCCTGGCTGCGCGAGCGGCTCGACACCTATCGCGCGTTGTACCGCCACGTGCGTCCGCTGTTCGAGCCGTCACGCCGGCGCCTCGCATGACGCGGATTGCGATACGATTCGTGCCCTTTTTCGTCAAACATCCGTTCGACACGTCCGCATCGTGACCAAGTCCTCCGAAAAACTCGATCTCGCGACGCGTGCCGCCTGGCTCTACTACGTCGCCGGCGACACGCAGAACGAAATCGCCGAAAAATTGCAGGTGTCGCGCCCGGTCGCGCAGCGGCTGGTGGCCTTCGCGGTGGAGAAGAACCTGATCCGCGTGCGCGTCGATCACCGCGTGGCCGACTGCCTCGATCTGGCCGCGCAGCTCTCGAAGCGCTACGGCCTGTCGATGTGCGAGGTGGTGCCGATCGACGCCGACACGCCCGACGCGATCGACCGCAAGCTGGCCGTGGCCGGCGCGCAGGTGATGGAGCGCTACATCAACGAGGAGCGACCGATGGTGATGGCCGTGAGCAGCGGCCGCACGCTGAAGGCGGCGGTCGCGCAGATCGCGCAGATCGACCGGCCGCAGCACCGGCTCGTGTCGATGGTCGGCGCGATCGCGCGCGACGGCTCCTCGAACCCCTACGACGTCGCGCAGCACATCTCCGAGAAGACCGGCGGCAAGCACTTCCTGCTGCCCGCGCCGCTGGTGGCCGACAACGAGGCCGAGCGCGCCCAGTGGTGCAATCACCGCCTCTATCGCATCGTCGAGCAGCTCACGGCCGACGCCGACGTGGCCTTCGTGGGCATCGGCAACGTGGGCCCCGATTGTCCGCTGTACGTGGACGGCTTCATCACCGCCGACGAGCTCAACGAGATGCTCGAATTCGGCGCGGTGGCCGAGATGGTCGGGCTGCCGATGGACGCCAGCGGCGCGAGCGTGGTGACGCCGTCCACGGCGCGCGTGACGAGCGTGTCGCTCGACGCGCCGCCGCGCCGGCCCACGATCGGCTTCGCCGGCGGCGCGCGCAAGCAGACGGCGGTGCTGGCCGCGCTGCGTGGCGGCTGGCTGTCGGGCATCGTGACCGACGAGACCTGCGCGCGGGCGGCCCTGGCTGCGGCCTGAGCGCGTAGCGCCGCAGGAAACACCCGACAAACGAAAACGCCGCGCTCTCGCGCGGCGTTTTTCATTCCACCTCGTGATTCGGCGCGGGAGCCTCGCGGCCCCCGACGCTTCGTCAGGCCGCCTTCGCGTGCGGCGAGCGGCGCTCGAAGGCGAGGCCGGCCGCATCGAACAGGTGGCAGTGCTCGGCTTCGGCACGCACGCGCAGCACCGTGCCCGGACGATGCGTCTCGAGCGGCGGGATGCGCGCGATCACGCCATCCGGCGCGATCGCCGATTCGGCGTACAAATAGGCCGAATCGCCGAGCGATTCCACGGCCATCGTCTTGACCGCCACGCCCTCGCCAGCACCGGCACCCACCAGCACGTGCTCGGGGCGGATGCCGACCGTCACCTTGTCGCCGACCTTCAGCGCGCCGGTGCGTACCGCGACGCGCTGCGTCTCGCCGCTCTCGAAGCGCACCGTCACCTCGTCGGGCGACACGGCCTGCGCCATGCCCTCGAGGAAGTTCATCTTCGGCGAGCCGATGAAGCCGGCCACGAAGCGATTGGCCGGTGCGTGATAGAGCGTGTTCGGGCTGCCCACCTGCTGCACGCTGCCGTTCGACAGCACCACGATCTTGTCGGCCAGCGTCATCGCCTCGACCTGATCGTGCGTCACGTAGATCATGGTGGTCTTCAGCTCGTCGTGCAGCCGCGCGAACTCGAGGCGCATCTTCACGCGCAGCGCGGCGTCGAGGTTCGACAGCGGTTCGTCGAACAGGAACACCTTCGGCTTGCGCGTGATCGCGCGGCCGATCGCGACGCGCTGGCGCTGGCCGCCCGAGAGCTGCTTGGGCTTGCGCTCGAGCAGGTGGTCGATGTGCAGGATCCTGGCCGCGTTGCGCACCGCCGCGTCGATCTCGGGCTTCTTCGCGCCGGCCAGCTTCAGGCCGAACGCCATGTTGTCGTACAGCGTCATGTGCGGGTACAGCGCGTAGGACTGGAACACCATCGCGATGCCGCGCTTGGCGCTGGGCGTGTCGTTCACGCGCGCGCCGTCGATCAGCAGGTCGCCGCCCGAGATGTCCTCGAGCCCGGCGATCATCCGCATCAGCGTGGACTTGCCGCATCCGCTGGGGCCGACGAACACCACGAACTCGCCGTCGGCGATGTCGAGGTTCACGTCGGACAGCACTTCGTTGTCGTCGTAGCGTTTGCCGATATTGCGCAGAAGCACGCTTGCCATGATTTGTCTCCGCTGAATGTGCTGCGTTCGTTCGTTACTTGCAGATTGCCGTTCGCTTCATTGCGCCGGCACGGTGCCGGTCTCGATCCAGTGCGCGACGAGGCCGGGCAGGGCATCCATGTTGTCGAACACGTGGCGCGCGCCGATCGCGCGCAACGCGTCGACCTGCGACGGCGAGGCATGCCCGCCGCCGATGAAGCCGATCACCGTCATGCCGGCCGCCGAGGCCGCCGTGATGCCGGTGGCGCTGTCCTCCACCACCAGGCACTGCGCCGGCGCGAAGCCGAGCGTGCCGGCGGCGGCCAGATACACGTCCGGCGCGGGCTTGGGCCGCTCCACGCCGTCGGCGCAGAACAGCCGCTCGCCGAAGTGGCGCTTGAGGCCGGTGCGCGCGAGCGCCGCCTCCACGTAGGCGCGATTGCTGTTGCTCGCGCAGGCGATCGGCAGGCTCACCTCGGCCAGCGCGGCGTCGATGCCGTCCACGGCCGGTGCCAGCACGGCGGCGCGCTCCACGCTCGCGCGGATCGCCGCCATCTCGGCCGCGTCGAGCGTGTGGCCGGCCTGCGCGGCCGCCGCCTCGAGCACGCGCTCGGTGCGCAGGCCCAGCAGCGGCATCACGATCGGGCGCACCGCCACGCCGGGCCAGCGCGATTCGAGCTCGGCCACCAGCACGCTGGCCGCCACGGCCTCGCTGTCGATCAGCACACCGTCGCAGTCGCAGATCAGCAGGCGATCGGCGCCGCCTGCCGCAGTCGGGGCCGACGTCATTTGACCGCCCCGAAGGTCAGGCCGCGCACCAGCTGCTTCTGCGACAGCCAGCCGACGATCAGGATCGGCGCAACCGCGAGCAGCGAGGCGGCGGACAGCTTGGCCCAGAACAGGCCCTCGGGGCTCGAGTAGGAAGCGATGAACACGGTCAGCGGCGCGGCGTTCGAGCTGGTCAGGTTGATGCTCCAGAAGGCCTCGTTCCACGACAGGATCACCAGCAGCAGCGCGGTGGACGCGAGGCCCGGCAGCGCCATCGGCATCAGCAGGTAGACGATCTCCTGCCAGGTGCTGGCGCCGTCGATGCGGCCCGCTTCCAGGATGTCGCGCGGGATCTCGGCGAAGTAGGTGAAGGTCATCCACACCGCGATCGGCAGGTTGATCAGCGTGTAGACGATCACCAGCCCGCTGATGGTGTCGAGGAGTCCCGAATTCTTCCAGAGCAGGTAGATCGGCACCAGCACGCCCACCGACGGCATCATCTTGGTGGACAGCATCCACAGCAGCACCTTCTGCGTGCGCTTGGTCGGGAAGAACGCCATCGCGTACGCGGCCGGCACCGCCAGCAGCAGGCACACGAGCGTCACGCCCACCGACACCAGGATCGAATTCCACGCGAAGCCGAAGTAGTTGCTGCGCGCGAACACCTCGCGGAAGCTGTCGAGCGTCGGCGTGAAGATCAGCGACATCGAATACGCCTGCTGCTCGGTCTTGAAGGCGGTGATCGCCATCCAGAAGATCGGGAAGAACAGCAGCAGCGCGATCAGCCAGGCGAGCACGCCCGGAATCGCGCGCAGCAGGCGGTCGAGGCCGCCGCCCGCCTTGCGCGGGACGCTCGCGGCGCCTTGGGTCACGGTCAGGTCGCTCATGCTTCGTACTCTCCTTTCAGGTTCTTCGCGAGCATGCGCACGAGGAAGAACGACACCACGTTGGCGAGCAGCACGGCCAGGATCCCGCCGGCCGACGCGAGGCCGACGTCGAACTGCTGCAGGCCGAGCGCGTAGATCAGGTAGGACAGGTTGGTGGTCGCGTTGCCGGGGCCGCCGCCGGTGGTCGTGTAGATTTCGGCGAAGATCGACAGCAGGAAGATGGTTTCCATCATCACCACCACGGCGATCGCGCGCTTCAGGTGCGGCAGCGTGATGTAGAAGAACATCGCGATCGGGCCGGCGCCGTCGATGCGCGCGGCTTCCTTCTGCTCCTGGTCGAGCGACTGGATCGCCGTGAACAGGATCAGGAACGCGAACGGCAGCCATTGCCAGGCCACGATCATGACCACGGCCGTGAGCGGATATTCGGCGAACCAGTCGATCGGCGCCATGCCGAGCGCGCGCATCACGTGCGCGACGATCCCGTACACGGGGTTCAGGATCATGTTCTTCCAGATCAGCGCCGACACGGTGGGCATCACGAAGAACGGCGCGATCGCGAGCAGGCGCGCGATGCCCTGCCCGTAGAACTTGCGGTAGAACAGCACGGCCATCAGCACGCCGCCGATCACGGTGATCGCGAGCACGGCCACGATCAGCACGAGCGTGTGCCAGATCGCCGGCAGGAAGGACGGATCGGTGGCGAGATAGCGGTAGTTGTCGAGACCCGTGAAGCCCTTTTCGTCGGGGTTCAGCAGGTTGTAGCGCGTGAACGAATACCAGATCGTCATCGCGAGCGGGATCGACATCCACAGCAGCAGCACGGCCACCGACGGCGTGACGAGCCAGCGGGCGGGCTTGCCGCGCGACGATGCGGCGGAGGCGGGAGACGTATCGGTCATGGGCGCCGTGTGATGTAGGGGAAGACGTAGGTGACGCATGCTCGGACCCTCTTGAATCTGGCGCGGGCCGCCCGCGATGGCGCGGCCCGCGCTGCTACGAGACGACCCGGGCGGGCCGCCCGGATCGCTGCGCACACGCGTTGGTTTGCGTGATGTCCTGCGTTGTGCCGACGGGACTTACTTCTTCAGGCCGGCCTGACGCACCGCGCGATCGGCGGCGGCCTGACCCGCGGCGAGCGCCTGATCGACCGACATCTGGCCCGCGAGGGCACCGGCGATCGACTGGCCCACCACCGTGCCGAACGACTGGAATTCAGGAATCCCGACGTACTGCACGCCCGTGTACGGCACCTTCTTCATCGACGAATCGTTGACGTCGGCCGTCTCGATCGCCTTCAGCACGAAGTCCGAGAACGGCGCGGCGGCCTTGTACTCGGGGCGCGCGTAGGTCGACTGACGCGTGCCCGGCGGCACCGAGGCCCAGCCTTCGTCCTTCGCCACGGCCTCGACGTACTGCTTCGAGGTTGCCCAGGTGATGAACTTCTTGGCCGCGTCCTGCTGCTTGGACGTCTTCGGGATCGCCAGCGCCCAGGCCCACAGCCAGTGCGAGCCCTTCGGCGTGACGGCGGTCGGCGCGGCGGCGAAGCCGATCTTGTCCGACACCTGCGACTGCTGCTTGTTGTAGAGCATGCCGGCCGCGACCGTGGCGTCGATCCACATCGCGCACTTGCCCGAGGCGGTCAGCGTCAGGTTCTCGTTGAAGCCGTTCGAGCTCGCTCCCGGGGGGCCGTCCTTCTTCAGCAGATCGACGTAGAACGAGATCGCCTTCTTCCATTCCGGCGAGGTCAGCTGCGCGTTCCAGTTCTCGTCGAACCAGCGGCCGCCGTAGGTGTTCACGAGCGTCGACACGTAGGCCATGTTCTCGCCCCAGCCGGCCTTGCCGCGCAGGCAGATGCCGTAGGTGCCGTTGGCCTTGTCGGTCAGCTTGTCGGCGAACTGCGCGATCTGGTCGTAGGTCGGCTGGTCGGGCATCTTCAGGCCCTTCGCCGCGAACAGGTCCTTGCGGTAGTAGGTCATCGAGCTCTCGACGTAGAACGGCAGCGCGTAGAGCTGGCCGTTGTACGACAGCGAATCACGTGCCGTCTTCACCACGTCGTTGAGATCGTATTCGGCGGGCAGGCCCGTCATCGGAGAGAGCCAGCCGCGCTTGCCCCACTGCGGCGCCTCGTAGGTGCCGATCGCCATCACGTCGAACTGGCCGCTGCCGGTCGTGATGTCGGTCGTGGCGCGCTGGCGCAGCACGTTTTCCTCGAGAATCACCCAGTTCAGCTTGATGTCGGGGTTCGCCTTCTCGAACGCCGGCGACAGCTTCTTCAACTCGATCATGTCGGGGTTGTTGAGCGTCGCGATCGTCAGCGTCGCTGCCTGGGCGGCGAGCGCCGACGAGGCGAGCGCGGCGCCCGCGAGAATCCGCACGGCGGTGGCGATGAGCGTCTGTCCTTGCATGGCATGTCTCCTGTGTTTATCGCTGTTCGTGTTTCGGTCTTACGGCCTGTCGTTCATCGGGCGGGCAGTGCCTCACCCGCCCTGCTGCATCCCGCACGCTCGCGCGTAGCGGGCAATCGTGTTGCGGATCCGGAACCGCACCCACGCGGCCGGATCGTCGCCGAGCGCGCGCGAGCGGCGCGCGTCGTAGACGTCGGGCAGCCATTGCGCGACCAGCGTCTCGGGCGGCACGCGCCCGGCGAGGTTCGCGAACAGCCGCTCGACCGCCGCCGCCACGGCCGGCTGCAGCCAGTAGTAGCGGATCCGGTCGCTGTAGCTGAACTGGCGCGCGAGCCGCTGCGCGGCCTCGTCGCCGCGGTAGTACGGCGCCCAGTATTCGGGGCGCGCGCGCATCGCGTCGTCGATCACCTCGCGCAGGTTGGAGCGACGATTGTCGTCCACCAGCGTGTCCTCGATGTACGACAACGCGAACAGCGCCTCGCGCAATGCGAAGGTGAGGCCGGGGCCGACCTTCAGGATCGCGAAGTGGTCGCGCACGAGCGCCGCGAGCGCGGCCTCGGTCTGGTAATCGGTCGAATGCGCCTCGAACACGAAGCGCGGCACGTCCAGGATGCTGGCCGCGAGTTCGGCCGCCTTCTCCGGTGCGTAGTCGAGCACCTGGCGATCGTCGAAATCGACGCCGGGCTGCGCGACCACGGCCACCGTGCGCGCCCAGGCGCCCTCGAGGCCGTAGCGCACGAAGGCGTCGCGATGCGCATCGAGCGTGGCGCGCACGGCGTCGGCGCGCGTCACGCGGATGTGCGACATCGGCGAGGCGTCGCCGTCGGCTGCCTCGCTCTCGCCGGCCACCTCGCCGCCCGGCACCGGCACCTCGGTGCCGACCACGTACACCGGCGCGATGCCGGCCGCTTCCGCGGCCGCCTCGGCCGCCGCGCACAGCTGGGCGGCACGCTCGGCCACGATGCCGTCGGCCAGCGGCGCGACGTCGTCGGCGCAGGCCATGCTCGCGTCGAGGTGGATCTTGGTGAAGCCGGCGGCCACGTAGGCGGTGATCATCGTCGCCGCTTCCCGCATCGCGTCCTTCGCGCGCAGGTGGCGCCACGGATTCGGGCCGAGGTGATCGCCACCGAGCACCAGCGCGTCGAGCGGAAAACCGGTGCGCACGGCGAGCGCTTCCACCTCGCGGCGGAAGTCGGCCGGCGTCATGCCGGTGTAGCCGCCGTGATGATTGACCTGGTTGCAGGTGGCCTCGACCAGCAGCGGCGAGCCATCGTCGCGTGCGCTTTCGAGTGCGGCCTCGAGCACCAGCGCGTGGGCGCTGCACACCGAATAGATGCCGCGCTGCGCGCCGTCGCGATTCGCGCCGAAGATCGCGCCGAGCGTGCGGCCGGCGTCGGCGGTCACGGCGGCGGCCTGCGCCGCGCGCTCCGCGGCGGGGCTCAGGCCGGACATGCGACACCTCGGCGGGTCAGGAATTCGACGATCTCGGCCGGCGAGCTGTTGCCCTCCATCGGACCGACCCGCGCCACCGCCAGCGCACCGGCCGCGTTCGCGCGCGACAGCGCCGCGTCGATCGGCCAGCCGCGGATCAGGCTCGCCACCAGCGTGCCGCCGAAGCAGTCGCCGGCGCCGGTCGGATCGATCTCGGTGGTGTCGTAGCCGCCGATCGCGACCTGCCCCTGGCGATCGAACGACACGCTGCCGGCCGCGCCGCGCTTGAGCACCACGCGCTCGAGCAGCGGCCGCGTGGCCAGCAGCCCCGCGATCGCACGCTCGGCCGGTTGCGGGCCGCAGAAGAACGGCAGGTCGGCCTCGCTCGGCAGGAACAGGTGGCAGGCGTCGAGCAGTTCCTCGAGCGCCGCGCGCATCGGCTTGAAGCTCAGCATCTCGGCGCGCACGTTCGGGTCGAACGAGATCTTCGCGCCCACCCGCGCGGCCTCGATCACGCCGCGCTTGATCGCGGCGATCGCGTTCTCGCTGGTCAGCGACGAGCCCATCACGTGGTAATAGCGGCAGCCCTCGAACATCTCGGCGCTCACGTCGCTCGCCTCGAGCAGGGCCGAGGCGCTGCCGTCGATGCTGTAGACGAACTGACGGCTGCCGTCGTCGCGATAGGCCACGAAGGCGAGGCCGGTGGGACGCGCCACGCGGCGGATGCCGCGCGCGTCCACGCCGTGCGATTCGAGCCGCGAGACGATCGCGTCGCCGAACGCGTCGCGTCCCACGCAGCCCGCGTACGCGACCGAGGCGCCCAGGCGCGCGGCCTGATCGGCGAAGATCGCGGGCGCGCCGCTCGGGAACGGGCCGGTGAATTCGCCCGGCTGCGCGAAGCCCTGGCCACGCCGGACGGCGACGAATTCGGCGAGCAGTTCACCGGCGACGACGATCTCGGCCATGATCTCAACTCATCCAGTTGCCGCCGTCGACGTTCAGCGTCTGGGCGGTGATGTAGTCGGCATCGGCCGACGCGAGGAACAGCGCGGCGCCGGTCAGATCGGCGGGCACGCCCATGCGGCCGAGCGGCACGGCCTCGCCCACGAGGCGCTTCTTCTCGCCGAGCGGACGGTTCTCGTAGCGCGCGAACAGCGCATCCACCTGCTCCCACATCGGCGTGTCCACCACGCCCGGAGCGATGCCGTTCACGTTGATCTTGTGCGGTGCGAGCGCGAGCGCGGCCGACTGCGTGTAGCTGAGCACGGCGGCCTTGGTCGCGCAGTAGTGCGAAACGAGTGCCTCGCCGCGGCGGCCCGCCTGCGACGACATGTTGACGATCTTGCCGCCGCGGCCCTGCTCCACCATGCGCTGGGCCACGGCCTGCATCAGGAAGAACAGGCCCTTCACGTTGACCGCGAACAGGCGATCGAACACGTCCCAGGATTCGTCGAGCAACGGGCGCATGTCGAACAGCGCCGCATTGTTGAACAGGATGTCGATGCCGCCGAAACGCTCGACGGCCGAGGCGACGATGCGCGCGATGTCGTCGCGCTGCGTCACGTCCGCGGTGACGGCGAACGCGCGATCGGGATGCGCCTCGATCAGCGCGGCCAGCGAGCCGGCGGCCGGCTTCAGATCCACCAGCACGCAGCGCGCACCTTCCTCCAGGTACCGCCGGGCGACGGCCTCGCCGATGCCGCTCGCGGCGCCCGTCAATATCGCGACCTTGTCCTGCAATCTCACGGGTGTCTCCGATGCTTATTTGATTTCATTCGGCATCCAGTGAGCTAACGCCCACCGAATGATCATTTGCTCAGATTGCGAACGAATAATCGGACACTGCGCGGGGCATGTCAAGGCGAAAACCACGCTTTCGATGATGCGCCGCCACATCGGGACGGGCTGCAAAGCCTCATGCAGAACAACGAGATACGTTATATCATTCGAGTTTCCTCGTCCCGCTGGAGCCCTGCCATGGCCTCGACCTCGCCCCTGAATGCCCGCCTCGCCCGCGCCGATGCGTTCGCCGCCGAGCACGGCCTGACCTGGACGCCGCTGCGGCGGCAGGTATACGAGAAGGTGCTCGCCGCGCAGCGGCCGATCGGCGCCTACGACCTGATCGCCGAACTGGCGCCGGAGCGCGGCCGCATGCCGCCCACCACCGTCTATCGCGCGCTCGATTTCCTCGTCGAGCACGGCTTCATCCACCGCATCGAATCGAAGAACGCCTTCCTCGCCTGCTGCGAGATCGGCCCGCCCCACGAGGGGCAGTTCCTGATCTGCGAATCGTGCGGCGACACCGTCGAGATTCCCGGCGCCGATCTGGCCCGCCAGCTGTCGTCCTGCGAGGACGCCCACGGCTTCGAGCTGCACCACCAGGTGGTGGAACTGACCGGCCTGTGCCGCGAATGCAAGACCCATCCGAAGGGCACGCCGCACGCGTGACCCGCTTGACCGCGCGCCCGTTCCGGGCGCGGTCGCCCATCCCGTCGAGGTATTCAAGCATGACTTTCGCCGCTCCGTCGCGCGCGCCTCAGTGCGCCCGTTCCCGCGTCCATTCGCGCGTCCGCTCCACCCTGCCGCGCTGGCTCGCCGCGGGCTGCGTGGCGCTCTCGATCCTCGCACCGGCCGTGCCCGCCCTCGCGCAGACGGCGAAGGTGCAGGTGGTGGCCGCCGAGAACTTCTACGGCGACGTGGTCAGCCAGATCGGCGGCGCGAACGTGGCGGTGTCGAGCATCCTCAGCAATCCCGATCAGGATCCGCACCTGTTCGAGGCGAGCCCCAGGACGGCGCGCGCGCTGCAGCACGCCACGCTGGTGATCTACAACGGCGCCGACTACGACCCGTGGATGGCCAAGCTGCTGGCCGCCTCCACCAGCGCCGCGCGCAAGACCATCGTGGTGGCCGACCTGGTCGGCAAGAAGCCGGGCGACAACCCGCATCTCTGGTACGATCCCGCCACCATGCCGGCGGCCGCACGCGCGATCGGCGCGGCGCTCGACGCGGCGGACCCGGCGCACAAGGCCCAGTACGACGCCAACCTCGCCACCTTCCTCGCTTCGCTCAAGCCGATCGACGCGAAGGTCGCGGCGCTGCGCACGCAGTACAAGGGCCAGCCCGTCACGGCCACCGAGCCGGTGTTCGGCTACCTGTCCGACGCGATCGGGCTCGAGATGCGCAACCTGCGCTTCCAGCTCGCCACGATGAACGACACGGAAGCGAGCGCCTCGGACATCGCCGCGTTCGAGAACGACCTGCGCACGCGCAAGGTCAAGGCGCTCATCTACAACAGCCAGGCCGAGGAACCGATGACGAAGCGGATGCTGAAGATCGCGAAGGACGCCTCGGTGCCGACCGTCAGCGTCACGGAGACGGAACCGGCCGGCAAGACCTTCCAGCAGTGGATGCTCGCGCAGCTCGATGCGCTCGGCGCCGCGCTGGGCCGCCATTGATTCCATGACCATTTCCACTCCCGCGCTCGCGCTCGATCACGTCACGCTCGAACTGGGCGGACGCACGATCCTGCGCGACGTGAGCCTCGCCGTGGGCGCCGGCGAATTCGTCGGCGTGCTGGGCCCGAACGGCGCCGGCAAGACCACGCTGATGCGCGCCGTGCTCGGCCTCGTGCCGGCCGCGCACGGCACGATCTCGGTGGCCGGCGCGCCGGTGGCGCGCGGCAATCCCGCGATCGGCTACATGCCGCAGATCCGCAGCGCGCTGGCCGGGCGCCGCGTGCGCGGCTACGACTTCGTGGCGATGGCCGCCGACGGTCACCGCTGGGGCCTGCCGAGCACCAGCGCGGCCACCCGCGCCGACGTGGCGCGCGTGCTCGAGCTGGTGGGCGGCACCGCGCTCGCCAGACGCCCGCTGTTCGAGCTGTCGGGCGGCGAACACCAGCGCCTGCTGCTCGCGCAGTGCCTGCTCGGCGCGCCGAAGCTGCTGCTGCTCGACGAGCCGCTGATCAGCCTCGACCCGCATCACCAGCGCGGCGTGGTGGAACTGGTGCGCCACGTGCAGCAGGAGCTCGGCATCACGGTGCTGTTCTCGGCGCACGAACTCAATCCGCTGCTCAACGCGCTCGACCGCGTGCTCTACCTCGGCAACGGCACGGCCGCGCTCGGCACCGTGGACGAGGTCATCACGCGGCCGGTGCTGTCACGGCTGTACGGCTCGCCGATCGACGTGATGCGCGTGAACGGCCGCATCTTCGTGATGTCGGGCGACGTGGAAGTGGAAAAGCACGATCACGCACACGAGCACGACGGCGCGCATTCGCACGGTCACGCTCACGATCACGGCCATTCGCACGGCGGGCATGCACACGATGTTTGATTACGAATTCATGGTCAACGCGTTCGTCGCGTCGGGCATCGTCGCGGTGCTCGCGGGCGTCGTCGGCTATTTCCTCGTGATGCGCGGGCAGACCTTCGCGGGCCACGCGCTGTCGCACGTCGGCTTCACCGGCGCGACCGGCGCGGTACTGCTCGGCGTGTCGCCGATCTGGGGCATGGTGGGCTTCACGCTCGCGGCCGGCGTGGCGATGGGCGCGCTCGGCGAGAAGCTCGCGGGCCGCGACGTGGCGATCGGCGTGATCCTCTCGCTCGCGCTCGGCGCGGGGCTGCTGTTCCTGCACTTCTATACGAGCTACGCCACCCAGGTCACGGCGCTGCTGTTCGGCAACGTGCTCGGCGTGAGCCACGCCACGCTGGTGGTGCTGGCCGGCATCGGCGCGGTCAGCCTGATCGCGCTCGCGGCGATCATGCGCCCGCTGGTGTTCGCCTCGCTGCAGCCCGAGCTGGCCGAGGCCAAGGGCGTGTCGCTGCGGCTCGTGTCGGTGCTGTTCCTCGCGATCTGCGCGCTGGCGGTGGCCGCGTGCACGCAGATCGTCGGCGTGCTGCTGGTGTTCACGCTGCTGGTGGGGCCGGCCGCGGCCGCGCAGAACCTCACCACGCGGCTCGCCACCGGGGTCTGGCTCGCGGCGCTGTTCGCGCTCGGCCAGGCCTGGTTCGGCGTGACGCTCGCGTACTACACCGACTGGCCCACCAGCTTCTGGATCACGGCGCTGTCGGCACTCGTCTACGCGGCGAGCCTGGCCGGGCGCTATCGCACGTCGGCCTGAGCGGCATCGCGGCAGCCATGAAAAAGCCCGCGGCACGATCGCTCGTGCCGCGGGCTTCGTCTTTCCGGCGCCGGCGTGGCCTCAGTCGGCCAGCAGCGTCTTCGCGTGATGCGCGACGTGATCGGCGATGAAGGTCGAGATGAAGTAGTAGCCGTGGTCGTAGCCTTCGTGGCGGCGCAGCGTGAGCGGCTGGCCGGCCTCCTCGCAGGCCGCCTCGAACACCTCGGGGTTCAGCTGCGTGGGCAGGAACTGGTCGGCCAGGCCCTGATCGATCAGGATGCCGTCCGCGTAGCGCGGCGCGTCGCCCTGCGCCACGAGCTCGCTCGCGTCGTGCGCCTTCCACGCCTCGCGATCCTCGCCGAGGTAGCCGCCGAACGCCTTCTCGCCCCATGCGCAGCGCATCGGCGCCGCGATCGGCGCGAACGCCGACACCGAGCGCCACACGCCCGGATGGCGCAGCGCCAGCGTCAGCGCGCCGTGGCCGCCCATCGAGTGGCCCGAGATGCCGAGCCGCGTGCCGTCGATCGGCAGCGCGCCGAGCACGAGGGCGCGCAGCTCGTCGACGATGTAGCTCTCCATGCGGTAATGCTTCGCCCACGGCTCGGCGGTGGCGTCGAGATAGAAGCCCGCGCCGACGCCGAAATCCCATGCATCCGTCTCGCCCGGCACGCCCGCGCCGCGCGGGCTCGTGTCGGGCGTGACCAGCGCGATGCCGTGCTCGGCCGCGAAGCGCTGCGCGCCGGCCTTGATCATGAAGGTTTCCTCGGTGCAGGTCAGGCCCGCCAGGAAGAACAGCGCCGGCACGCGCGTGCCGTCGTGCACGGCCGCGGGCGGCAGGAACACCGAGAACTTCATCGGCAGGCCGATCGTCGACGAATCGTGACGATAGAAGCGCTGCTCGCCGCCGAACGCGGCGTGGGACGAAACGAGCTCGAACATCGTGGGCCTCCGCGCGATCAGTACAGCACGACCGAGCGGATCGACTCGCCCTTCTTCATCAGGTCGAAACCGTCGTTGATCTTCTCGAGCGGCAGCGTGTGCGTGATCAGGTCGTCGATGTTGAGCTTGCCTTCCATGTACCAGTCGACGATCTTCGGCACGTCGGTGCGACCGCGCGCGCCGCCGAACGCCGAGCCCTTCCATTCGCGGCCCGTGACGAGCTGGAACGGACGCGTGCTGATTTCCTGGCCGGCCGCCGCCACGCCGATGATGAAGGACTGGCCCCAGCCCTTGTGCGTGCACTCGAGCGCCTGGCGCATGGTGGTGACGTTGCCGATGCACTCGAACGAGTAGTCGGCACCGCCGTCGGTCACCTGGACGATGTGATCGACCACGTTCTCGACTTCCTTCGGGTTGATGAAGTGGGTCATGCCGAACTTCTTCGCGAGCTCGACGCGCGCCGGGTTGATGTCCACGCCGATGATCTTGTCGGCGCCCACCATCCTGGCGCCCTGGATCACGTTCAGGCCGATGCCGCCGAGGCCGAACACCACCACGTTGGCGCCCGCCTCCACCTTCGCCGAATACACCACGGCGCCCACCCCGGTGGTGACGCCGCAGCCGATGTAGCAGACCTTGTCGAACGGCGCGTCTTCGCGGATCTTCGCCACGGCGATCTCCGGCACGACGATGTAGTTCGAGAACGTGGAGGTGCCCATGTAGTGGAAGATCGGCTTGCCGTCGAGCGAGAAGCGCGAGGTGGCGTCGGGCATCAGGCCCTTGCCCTGGGTGGCGCGGATCTTCTGGCAGAGGTTGGTCTTGCGCGACAGGCAGAACTTGCACTCGCGGCATTCCGGCGTGTAGAGCGGGATCACGTGATCGCCCTTGCGCAGCGTGCCGACGCCGGGGCCCACGTCCACCACCACGCCCGCGCCCTCGTGGCCGAGGATCGCCGGGAAGATGCCTTCCGGATCGGCGCCCGACAGCGTGTAGTAGTCGGTGTGGCAGATCCCCGTGGCCTTCACCTCGATCAGCACCTCGCCGGCGCGCGGGCCGTCCAGCTCCACTTCCTCGATGGTCAGCGGCGCACCGGCCTTCCATGCGATCGCGGCTTTCGTCTTCATCGTTGATGCTCCTTGTCGGTGACGTTGCCCGCCGTGCGCGACGCGCAACCGGCGGCAACTGGGGATCGGTGTCCGCGGTTCCGGGCGGGGCGCGCGCCGCCGGCCGGAGCGCGCCATCGCTGGCACGTCGGGACCAGCCGGAAGTGTAAACGCGGATTGCGCCGCCGCGCATGGACGGACGCGACGAATCGATGTACCACAACGCCGCATCCGGATCGGGCGCGCGGCGAACGGGATCGGTCATCCAAAACGATCCGGCCCCGTGAAAATGCGCGCCGGTCGCGGGTTTACCCACCCGTCGCGGGCACCGCGGCAAAAACCCTCTATGCAATCTCCCCGATACAGACCATAACCGAGACGATATTTGGCGCCGACGCCATCAGCTTTTTGAATGGATATAACTCCCGTGGGTCCCACCTCCGCCGCGCATCCATCATGATTTCCCCGTATCCGATCGCGAAAATCGCATATCCCTCCAGCAAACCGCGGAATAGCGGCCAGTGCTCTTGTTGGTGACGCGCGATGCGCATAACTTCACTGCACCCCGACAACAAGATCATGGAGTGAGACAGATGCAATCGAACACGGTCCATCCGTGTGACGAGGTGCTGCCCGCCGGCAAGCTCGTCACCCTGGGTCTGCAGCACGTGCTGGTGATGTATGCGGGCGCCGTCGCGGTGCCGCTGATCATCGGCAGCGCGCTGAAGCTGCCGAAGGATCAGGTGGCCTTCCTGATCAGCGCCGACCTGTTCGCGTGCGGCATCGCCACGCTGATCCAGACGCTCGGCGTGTGGATCTTCGGCATTCGCCTGCCCGTCATCATGGGCTGCACCTTCGCCTCGGTCGGCCCGCTGATCGCGATCGGCACCAATCCGAACCTCGGCCTGCTCGACGTGTTCGGCTCGACCATCGCGGCCGGTGCGATCGGCATCGTGATCGCGCCGGTGATCGGCAGGCTGCTGCGCTTCTTCCCGCCGGTGGTGGTGGGCACGGTGATCGCCGTGATCGGCCTGTCGCTGATGGGCGTGGGCATCAACTGGGCCGCGGGCGGTGTGGGCAACCCCGACTACGGCGATCCGCTGTTCCTCGGCCTGTCGCTGCTGGTGCTGACGCTGATCCTGATGATCAACAAGTTCGGGCGCGGCTTCGTGTCGAACATCGCAGTGCTGCTCGGCATCGTGGTGGGCTTCGCGATCGCGTTCGGCCTGGGCCGCGTCGACCTCGACGGCGTGGCCGCCGCGCCGTGGGTGGGCTTCGTGATGCCGTTCCACTTCGGCATGCCGCACTTCGATCCGCTGTCGATCGCCACGATGGTGATCGTGATGTTCGTCACCTTCATCGAGTCGACCGGCATGTTCCTCGCGGTCGGCGACATGGTGGACCGCCCCGTGGACCAGCGCTCGCTGGTGCGCGGCCTGCGCGTGGACGGCCTGGGCACGCTGATCGGCGGCATCTTCAACTCGTTCCCGCACACCTCGTTCTCGCAGAACGTGGGGCTGGTGGGCGTGACGGGCGTGAAGAGCCGCTTCGTGTGCGTGATGGGCGGCGTGATCCTGGTGCTGCTCGGGCTGTTTCCGAAGATGGCGCAGGTGGTGGCCTCGGTGCCGCCCTTCGTGCTCGGCGGCGCCGGCATCGTGATGTTCGGGATGGTGGCCGCCAACGGCGTGAAGACGCTGTCTCGCGTCGACTTCGTGGCGAACCACAACAACCTGTTCATCGTGGCCGTCAGCATCGGGCTGGGCCTCGTGCCGGTGGTGTCGCCGCACTTCTTCGCGAAGCTGCCGGGCGCGTTCGCGCCGATCCTGCACAGCGGCATCCTGCTCGCTTCGGTATCGGCGGTGCTGCTGAACCTCGTGTTCAACGGCGTGAAGAGCGCCCGGCAAGCCGAATCCGAGATCCGGCTTGCCGGCCACGATCTGGAGCGACGCACGGTCGATCTGCACTGAACGACCGCCCGATGTGACGACGCCCCGCAAGCTGCAAGGCTTGCGGGGCGTCGTGTTTGGTGCGGCCGGTGGGGGCGATCGTGTCGCCCCCTTCATCGCTGCATCAGCCCGCCGTGGCCGGCGAGGCCGCCGCGGGCGCCGCCGCCGGCTTGCTGTAGTCGACCGGCGCATCGGCTTCACGCGGCTGATCGCCGGTGTGCTCGATCCAGCCGCCACCCAGCGCGCGGTACAGATCCACCAGGTTGGTCCAGCGCGCCAGACGCGCCGAGATCAGCGTCGTCTGCGCCGTGTACAGGTCCGTCTGCGCCGTCAGCACCGTCAGGTAGCTGTCCACGCCGTTCTTGTAGCGCAGGTCC
>JASLEG010000142.1 GCA_030151225.1 Burkholderia sp.
GGCATCGCTATCCGATCGCAACCGCCGTTGCCCGCGCGAACACGCTACACACCGATTAGGAGAACCCATGCCCCCGCACAACACCGACGATGTCCGTATCCGCGAATTGAAAGAACTCACGCCGCCCGCCCATCTGATCCGCGAATTCCCGTGCTCGGAAGCCGTGGCCGAGCTGATCTACTCGACGCGCCGCTCGCTGCACCGGATCCTGCACGGCATGGACGACCGGCTCGTGGTGGTGATCGGCCCGTGCTCGATTCACGACACCAAGGCCGCGGTCGAATACGCGAACCAGCTCGTCGACCTGCGCCGCAAGCACAAGGACGACCTGGACATCGTGATGCGGGTGTACTTCGAGAAGCCGCGCACGACGGTGGGCTGGAAGGGGCTGATCAACGATCCGCAGCTCGACAACAGCTTCAAGATCAACGAAGGCCTGCGCACCGCGCGCGAGCTGCTGCTGCAGATCAATTCGCTGGGCCTGCCGGCCGGCACCGAATTCCTCGACATGATCAGCCCGCAGTACATCGCCGATCTGGTGTCGTGGGGCGCGATCGGCGCGCGCACGACCGAATCGCAGGTACACCGCGAGCTGGCCTCGGGCCTGTCGTGCCCGGTCGGCTTCAAGAACGGCACCGACGGCAACGTCAAGATCGCCGTGGACGCGATCAAGGCCGCGTCGCAGCCGCACCATTTCCTGTCGGTGACCAAGGGCGGCCACTCGGCGATCGTCTCGACGGCTGGCAACGAGGATTGCCACGTGATCCTGCGCGGCGGCAAGGCGCCGAACTACGACGCCGAGAGCGTGAACGCGGCCTGCACCGACATCGGCAAGGCCGGCCTGGCCGCGCGCCTGATGATCGACGCGAGCCACGCCAACAGCTCGAAGAAGCACGAGAACCAGATCCCCGTGTGCGCCGACATCGGCCGCCAGCTGGCCGCGGGCGAAGACCGGATCGTGGGCGTGATGGTGGAGTCGCACCTCGTGGCCGGCCGCCAGGACCTGACGCCGGGCTGCCCGCTGACCTACGGCCAGAGCATCACCGATGCGTGCATCAGCCTCGACGACAGCGTGAAGGTGCTGGAAGGCCTGGCCGAAGCCGTGCGTGCGCGCCGCGTGGCACGCGGCAGCGGCAACTGATGCCCGCGGCCGGGCGATCCCGCCCGGCGTCGCGAGCATGACGCACCCACGCCCGGGCGTGCCGACGGCCGCCCGGGCGTTTTCGTCTTCAGCGCCGGCGCGGGATGCCCGGTACGCGTGCCACGTGTGCCGGGGCACGCATCAATCGAGCGCGCCGGAGCCGAATATCTCGACATGGATGCGTGGCGACGCCACGCCGAGCGCGAGCAGCGCGTCGCGCTGCGCGCGCATGAACGGCACCGGTCCGCACACGTAATAGTCGGCGTCGGGCAGCAGCGCGGCGCGCAGCACCTCGGGCGTGATGCGCCCCTCGCGGTCGTGATCGATGCCGGCGCGGTCGTCCGGGCCCACCAGCTCGTACAGCACCTGGCGGCGCGCGTCCGGATGGCTGGCCACCAGCGCGTTGAGCCAGTCGCGGAACGCGTGGCTGCGCGCCGAGCGACACGCGTGCACGAAGCGGATCGGCCGGGTGCTGCCCTGCGCGGCGAGCGCCGAAGCCATCGACACCATCGGCGTGAGCCCCACGCCGCCCGAGATCAGCACCACGGGCGTGGCCGCAGCGCGCGACAGCGTGAAATCCCCGGCCGGCGCCGTCACCTCGACGATCTCGCCCTCCGCCACGCCGTCGTGCAGCAGGGTCGACACCTTGCCGGCCGGCACGGCTTCGGCACTGCCCTTTCCTGTGGCCGGCCGCCCCGCCTCACGCTTGACCGAGATCCGCAGCCAGCGGCCGTGCGGCGCATCCGACAGGCTGTATTGACGCGGCTGGTCCACGCCGAGCTCGCCCACGTGGCGCTTGACCGTGACGTACTGGCCCGGCTCGAAGTCCGGCGCGGCGCCGCCGTCGGTCGGCGCCAGGTAGAACGAGGTGATCTCGTCGCTCTCGCGCACCTTGCGCGCCACCCGGAACGGCCGGTAGCCGCTCCAGGGCGCGGCCTCGTACAGCTTCGCCTCCACGCCGGTCAGCACCTGAGCTAGCTGCGCGTAGGCCACGCGCCAGGCCTCGAGCGTGGCCGCGTCCACGGCGCCGCCGAGCACCTCGACGATCGAGGCCAGCAGATGCTCGCCGACGATCGGGTAATGCTCGGGGCGGATCGACAGGCTCACGTGCTTGTGCGCGATCCGCTGCACCGCACCGCCGAGCACGCCCAGGTTGTCGATGTTCGCCGCGTACGCGTACACGGCCTTTGCGAGCGCCTCCGGCTGGCCGCCGCCCGCGCTCTGGTGGGTCTGGTTGAACAGGTTCCGCAGCTCGGGGCGGTGCGTGAACATGCGCTGGTAGAAGTGGCGCGTGATGGCGGTGCCGTGCTCGGCCAGCACCGGCGCGGTGGCCTTGACGCGGGCAATCTGGTCGGCGGTGAGCGTCGTCATGAGGGGTCTCCGTGGGGAATGGCTTAAAAGATGCGTTTACAATACATCTTTAAATGCGCACGCGTCGACTCAGGCAAATTGACGCACATTCCGAGCACGGACAAGCGGCCGCTGCCGACCGTCCTGCATGTCTTCCGATGCAGCCCCTATTCCGGCCGACCGCGCTCCCACAGCACGTCCTTTCCGCCGGCCGCGCGGTTCAGCACACGCGCGAGCACGAACAGCAGGTCGGACAGCCGGTTCACATAGCGGCGCGGCGTGGGCGCCACCCCACCCGCCGCGCCGAGCGTGACGATCGCGCGTTCGGCACGGCGGCATACCGTGCGGCACACGTGCGCGAGCGCGGCAGCGCGCGAACCGCCCGGCAGGATGAATTCGCGCAACGGCGGCAGTTGGGCGTTGTAGTGCGCGAGCCAGTCGTCGAGCCGCGCCAGATGCGCATCGGTCATCGCCACGTGGCCGGGGATGCACAGCTCGCCGCCGAGATCGAACAGGTCGTGCTGGATCGCCGACAGCACGCCGCGCACGTCCTCGGGCAGCGGCTCGGCCAGCAGCACGCCGAGCTGCGAGTTCAGCTCGTCGACGTCGCCGATCGCGGCGATGCGCGCGTCGTCCTTGGCCACCCGGCTGCCGTCGCCGAGGCCGGTGGTGCCGTCGTCGCCGGTACGGGTCGCGATCTTGCTCAGGCGGTTGCCCATCGATGAAATCCTCGCGGTTGGCCCGTCGGCGGCGTCGCGCGCCGGCAGGCTCGGGGGTGCAGGAAGCGGCGCCACTCGCAAGCGGGGGCACCCGAACGCCGATTATCCCAGTAGCGGCGCCTGCCGGCGACAACTTGGCGCAGCAGGCTTTGCGCGTAGAATGATTCGCCTGACCGTCGCGGCGACGGCCCGCGCGAGCGGCCCCGCCCACGCACGGCACGAACAAGCAGGTTGCCCCCAGGAGACACGCGTGAACCATCCCGCCCCGCCGGCGTCGCTGCGCCGTCCGTTCCCCGATGCGCTGCGCACGGCGCTGGCCGCCGCCTTCGGCGAGCGCGTCTCGACCTCCGAAGCGGTCCGCACCCATCACGGCCGGGACGAATCCCCGTTCGATCCCGAGTTGCCCGACGCCGTGGTGTTCGCACAGAGCGCCGAAGAGGTGCGCACCGTGGTCACGCTGTGCGCGCAGCACGACGTGCCGGTGATCCCGTACGGCGCCGGCTCCTCGCTCGAGGGGCACCTGCTCGCGGTGCGCGGCGGCGTGTCGCTCGACGTGTCGCGCATGAACCGCGTGCTGTCGATCGATGCCGACGACCTGACCGTCACCGTCGAGCCCGGCATCACGCGAAAGGCCCTCAACGAGACGCTGCGCGACACGGGCCTGTTCTTCCCGATCGATCCCGGCGCCGACGCGAGCATCGGCGGCATGACCGCCACCCGCGCCTCGGGCACCAACGCCGTGCGCTACGGCACGATGCGCGAGAACGTGCTCGGCCTGACCGCCGTGCTGGCCGACGGCCGCGTGATCCGCACCGGCAGCCGTGCGCGCAAGTCCTCGGCCGGCTACGACCTCACGCGCCTGATGGTAGGCTCGGAAGGCACGCTGGGCGTGATCACCGAGATCACGCTGCGCCTGCATCCGCTGCCCGAGGCCGTGTCGGCCGCCACCTGCACCTTCCCGTCGATGGGCGACGCGGTGCGCAGCGTGATCGAGACGATCCAGACCGGCGTGCCGATCGCGCGCGTCGAATTCATCGACGCGCTCGGCATCCGCGCGATCAATCGCCATTCGAACCTCACGCTCGCCGAGGCGCCCACCCTGTTCTTCGAATTCCACGGCACCGAGGCCGGCGTGCGCGAGCAGGCCGAGCGCGTGCAGGAGCTGGCGGCGAGCAACGGCGGCCAGGGCTTCGAATGGGCCACCCGCCCCGAGGACCGCACGCGGCTCTGGTCGGCGCGCCACAACGCCTTCTTCGGCATGCTGCAGCTCAAGCCCGGCTGCCGCGCCGTGACCACCGACGTGTGCGTGCCGATCTCGCGGCTGGCCGCCTGCGTCGAGGAAACCGAGGTCGACCTGCGGGCCTCCACCCTGCCCTGCCCGATCGTGGGCCACGTGGGCGACGGCAACTTCCACGTCGCGATCCTGATCGACCCGGCCCGCCCCGAGGAACTCGCGGAAGCCGAGCGGATCAACCAGCGCATCGTGGAGCGCGCGCTGCGCATGGGCGGCACCTGCACCGGCGAGCACGGCGTGGGCCTGCACAAGATGCGCTTCCTCGAGGCCGAGCACGGCGAGAACGCGATCGACGCGATGCGCGCCATCAAGCTCGCGCTCGACCCGCGCAACCTGATGAACCCGGGCAAGATCTTCAGCCTCGACGCCTGATGCCCGCGCGCCGCCGGCCCGCCCCGCCCTGGAGAAGCTCATGACTGCCACCGCCGACGCGCACGCGGGCGCCGCCGCCCCCGACGCGCGCCCCGCCCACTCCCGCGCCACCGCCGATGCCGCCGCCGCGAACGATCCCGCCGCGCGCGCCCAGCGCCAGCGCGAAGTCGTGCAGGCGCTGATGGCCGTGCTGCCCGCGCACTGCCTGCTGCATCGCGACGAGGACACCGCCACCTACGAATGCGACGGCCTGGCCGCCTACCGCCGGTTGCCGCTGGCCGTGGCGCTGCCCGAAACCGAATCGCAGGTGCAGCGCATCGTGCAGATCTGCCGCCGCATGAACGTGCCGATCGTGCCGCGCGGCGCGGGCACAAGCCTGTCGGGCGGCGCGCTGCCGAACGAGCGCGGCATCGTGGTGTCGCTCGCGCGGCTCTCGCGCATCGTCGAGGTGGATTCCTACGCGCGCACGGCCACCGTGCAGCCCGGCGTGCGCAATCTCGCGATCTCGGAGGCGGCCGCGCCGTACGGCCTCTACTACGCGCCCGATCCGTCCTCGCAGATCGCCTGCACGATCGGCGGCAACGTGGCCGAGAATTCGGGCGGCGTGCACTGCCTCAAGTACGGGCTGACCGTGCACAACGTGCTGCGGGTGCGCGCCGTGACGATCGACGGCGACGTGGTCGAATTCGGCTCGCTGGCCCTCGATACGCCGGGCCTCGACCTGCTCGCCGTGATGATCGGCAGCGAGGGCATGTTCGCGATCGTGACCGAGATCACGGTGCGGCTGATTCCGAAGCCGCAGGCCGCGCAGCTCGTGATGGCGAGCTTCGACGACGTGGTGAAGGGCGGCGAGGCGGTGGCCGCGATCATCGCGGCCGGCATCGTGCCGGCCGGCCTCGAGATGATGGACAAGCCCGCCACCCAGGCCGTGGAGGCCTTCACCCAGGCCGGCTACGACCTCGACGCGGCCGCCATCCTGCTGTGCGAATCGGACGGCACGCCCGAGGAAGTGGCCGAGGAGATCCTGCGCGTGACCGCGGTGCTGCAGGCGAGCGGCGCCACCCGCATCCAGGTGTCGCGCTCGGAGAGCGAGCGGCTGCGCTTCTGGTCCGGGCGCAAGAACGCGTTTCCGGCCGCGGGCCGTATCTCGCCCGACTACTACTGCATGGACGGCACCGTGCCGCGCCGCGCGATCGGCCCGCTGCTCGCGCGCATCGAGCAGATGGAGACGCGCTACGGGCTGCGCTGCATCAACGTGTTCCATGCCGGCGACGGCAACATGCACCCCCTGATCCTGTTCAACGCCAACGATCCCGACCAGTTGCACCGCGCCGAGGCGTTCGGCGCCGACATCCTCGAGACCTGCGTCGAGTTCGGCGGCACGGTGACGGGCGAGCACGGCGTGGGCGTCGAGAAGCTCGATTCGATGTGCGTGCAGTTCTCGCCCGAGGAGCGCGACACCTTCTTCGCGGTCAAGCGCGCGTTCGATCCGGCCGAGCTGCTGAACCCCGACAAGGGCATCCCGAGCCGCGCGCGCTGCGCCGAATACGGCCGCATGCGCGTGCGCGGCGGGCTGCTGCCGCGCCCCGACCTGCCGCGCTTCTGAGCGGCCTCCGAGCCGCTGCCGAGACACACCGGTGCAGGGACACGCCGGTGCGTCTCTAGGGGGATCGCCGGACTGTCGGCACACACCGCGTCGGTACAATCGACACGGCAAAAACTTGAGGACGAGGCGTCACTGGATGGAACAGCACGACATCGTCGCGAACTGGGCCGAACGCATCCGCGCGGCGAGCGCGAGCGGCCAGCCGCTGCGCATCCGCGGCGGCGGCACCAAGGACTGGTACGGCCAGACCGTGGCCGGCGAGATACTCGATGCGCGCGTGTGGCGCGGCATCGTCGCCTACGATCCGGCCGAGCTCGTGATCACCGCGCGCGCGGGCACCCCGCTCGCCGCGATCGAGGCGGAGCTGGCCGCGCACAACCAGATGCTGCCGTTCGAGCCGCCCCACTTCGGCCGCGAGGCCACGCTCGGCGGCACCATCGCGGCCGGCCTGTCGGGCCCGCGCCGCGCGAGCGCCGGCGCGGTGCGCGATTTCCTGCTCGGCGTGACGCTGCTGAACGGCCAGGGCAGCGTGCTGCGCTTCGGCGGCCAGGTGGTCAAGAACGTGGCCGGCTACGACGTGGCGCGCCTGATGGCCGGCGCACTCGGCACGCTCGGCCTGATGCTCGACGTGTCGGTGAAGGTGCTGCCGCGCCCGGTGGCCGAACTCACGCTGAAGTTCGACATGAGCGCCACCGACGCGGTGCGCAAGCTCAACGAATGGGGCGGCCATCCGTTCCCGATCAGCGCCAGCGCGTGGCGCTTCGGCACGCTGGTGCTGCGCCTGTCGGGCGCCGAGGCCGCGGTGAAGTCGGCCAAGGGCGTGCTCGGCGGCGAGGCCGTCGACGCGGTGGAGGCACAGCGCTTCTGGGAAGGCGTGCGCGAACAGGGCGACCCGTTCTTCCGGCAGATTCCGCCGCGCCACGCGCTCTGGCGCATGTCGCTGCCCTCGATCACCGAGCCGCTGCACCTGCCCGGCGCGCAGATGATGGAATGGGGCGGCGCGCAGCGCTGGTGGATCACCGATGCCGACGCGACCACCGTGCGCATCAGCGCGAAGCAGGCCGGCGGCCACGCCACGCTGTTCCGCCGCGGCGAGGGCTATGCGCGCGACACGGCCGTGTTCACGCCGCTCGCCTCGCCGCTGATGGCGATCCACCGCGGCCTGAAGGCCAGCTTCGATCCGGCGCGCGTGCTGAACCGCGGCCGGCTCTACCCCGAACTCTGAGTCGCCCATGCAGACCAACCTCGCCGATTTCATCCGCGACACGCCCGACGGCGCCGAAGCCGAGTCGATCCTGCGCAAGTGCGTGCATTGCGGCTTCTGCACGGCGACCTGTCCTACCTACCAGCTGCTCGGCGACGAACGCGACGGCCCGCGCGGGCGCATCTACCTGATCAAGCAGATGCTCGAGGGCGCACCGGTCACGCGCAGCACCCAGCAGCATCTGGACCGCTGCCTCACCTGCCGCAGTTGCGAGAGCACCTGCCCGTCGGGCGTGCAGTACGGGCGACTGGTCGAGATCGGCCGCGAGCAGGTGGAGGCGCGCGTGCCGCGCACGCTGTCGCAGCGCCTGGTGCGGCGCGCGCTCGCGAGCTTCGTGCCGAACGCCGCGCTGTTCGCGCCGGCGATGCGGCTCGGCCAGCACCTGCGCCCGCTGCTGCCCAAGCGCCTGCGCGACAAGGTTCCGCCGCGCGCGCGGCCGCTCGCCTGGCCGAATCGGCGCCACGAACGCCGGATGCTGATGCTGGCCGGCTGCGTGCAGCCGGCGATGATGCCGAACATCAACGTGGCCACCGCGCGCGTGCTCGACGCGCTCGGCATCGAGACGGTGACGCCGCCGGGCGCGGGCTGCTGCGGCGCGATCCGGCTGCACCTGAACTATCGCGACGAGGCGCGCGACGACGCGCGCCGCAACATCGACGCCTGGTGGCCCGCGATCGAGGGCGGCGTGGAGGCGATCGTGATGAACGCGAGCGGCTGCGGCGCGACCGTGCTCGAGTACGCGCACCTGCTGCGCGACGATCCGGACTACGCCGACAAGGCGCGACGCGTGGTGGAACTGACCCGCGACGTGTCCGAGCTGCTGGCCGGTTTCGAGCCGCAGCTCGTCGCGCTCGCGAAGCGGCGCGGCGCGCAGCCGCCGGTCGGCTACCACCCGCCCTGCACGCTGCAGCACGGCCAGCAATCGCGCGGCAAGGTCGAGCGCCTGCTCGGCGCACTCGGCGTGGACCTGCGCCTGCCCGTCGACGCCCATCTGTGCTGCGGCTCGGCCGGCACCTATTCGCTGACCCAGCCCGCGCTGTCGTACAAGCTGCGCCGGCAGAAGCTCGCGCGGCTCGGCGAGCTCGACCCGCAGCTGATCGTGTCGGGCAACATCGGCTGCATCGCGCATCTGCAGAGCGGTACCGCCACGCCGGTGATGCACTGGATCCAGCTCGTCGAGCAGATGCTCGCGCCCTGAGCACGGCGGCGGGGCTGCCCGGGGGCGACGCGATCCGTATAATTGGGGCGCCCGCCGCCTGCCGGTCCGGGCGCCGTCCCGTTCGTCTCTCCGTTCGCCTTTCCGTTCGCCCGTCACCACGCATGTCCGATCTCGCCGCCAGCCTCGCCTCCGTCCACCGCCGCATCGACGACGCGGCCCGCGCCGCCGCGCGCGCCCCCGGCAGCGTGGCCCTGCTCGCCGTGTCCAAGACCTTCCCGGCCGAGGCCGTGCGCGAGGCGCACGCGGCCGGCCAGCGCGCGTTCGGCGAGAACTACGTGCAGGAATCGCTCGACAAGATCGCCGCGCTGGCCGATCTGCGCGCCTCGCTCGACTGGCATTTCATCGGCCCGCTGCAGTCGAACAAGACGCGGCCCGTGGCCGAGCAGTTCGACTGGGTGCATTCGGTCGATCGCCTGAAGATCGCGCAGCGGCTGGCCGAGCAGCGGCCCGCGAACCTGCCGCCGCTGAACGTGTGCCTGCAGGTCAACGTCAGCGGCGAGGCCAGCAAGAGCGGCGTGGCGCCCGAGCAGGCGGCCGGGCTCGCCCACGCGATCGCCGCGCTGCCGCAGTTGCGCCTGCGCGGGCTGATGGCGATTCCCGAGCCCGCCCGCGAGCTCGACGCGCAGCGCGCGCCGCATCGCCGCCTGCGCGCGCTGTTCGACGCGCTGGTGGCAGACGGCCTCGCGCTCGACACGCTGTCGATGGGCATGTCGGCCGACCTCGAGGCCGCGGTGCTCGAGGGTGCGACGATCGTGCGCATCGGCACGGCCATCTTCGGCGCGCGCGACTATTCCACGCCGCGCGCCTCCTGATTTCCCGCTTTCCCATTCACTGGCACGACATCATGAAAATTGCATTCATCGGCGGCGGCAACATGGCCGCGGCCCTGATCGGCGGCATCGTCAAGCGCGGCACGGCGGCAGCGGCCGAGATCCACGTGATCGATCGGAACGAGAGTTCGCGCACGCGCCTGCGCGACGAGTTCGGGGTGCGGACCGGCGAGACCATCGACGCCGCGCTGGCCGGCTTCGACGCGATCGTGCTGGCGGTCAAGCCGCAGGTGCTGCACGAGGTGGCACAGGCGCTCGCGCCGCATGCGGGCCGGGCGCTGGTGATCAGCATCGCGGCCGGGATCCGCGCGACCGACCTGTCGCGCTGGCTCGGCGGCTACGCGCGCATCGTGCGCACCATGCCGAACACGCCGGCGCTGGTGGGGATGGGCGTGACCGGGCTGGCCGCGCTGCCCGGCGTGGACGCGGCCGGGCGCGAGCTCGCCTCGGCCGTGCTCGGCGCGGTGGGCGACACGGTGTGGTTCGACGACGAGGCGAAGCTTGATGCGGTGACCGCGATCTCGGGCAGCGGCCCGGCCTACGTGTTCTATTTCATCGAGGCGCTGCAGGAAGCGGCGCGCCAGCTCGGCATGAACGACGAGCAGGGCCGCGCGCTGGCGGTGGCCACCTTCACGGGCGCGGCGCAGCTGGCCGCGCAGTCGGGCGAGCCGGCCGGCGTGCTGCGCGAGCGCGTGACCTCGAAGGGCGGCACCACGGCCGCCGCGCTGGCCGCGTTCGACGCGCAGCAGTTGAAGGACGCGATCGTGCGCGGCGTGCTGGCGGCCGACGCGCGCGCGAAGGAACTCGGCGACGAGCTCGGCCGGGCCTGAGCGCGAACCCGGCGCCGGGACCTTGTCGCCCGGACCGCCACCAACGAAAAAGCGACCTTCGAGAAGGTCGCTTTTTTGTGGTGCGCTACGGTCCGCCGCCGCTCAGGCGAACGCGTAATGCAGCGCGATGCCGGCGAACAGCGCGCCGCCGAGCCAGTTGTTGTGACGGAACGCGGCGAAGCACTTCATGCGGTCGCGCTCGCGGATCAGCGTGTAGTGATAGCCGGCGCAGCCCACCGCGGCGGCCCAGCCGAGCCAGTACAGCGGCCCGAAATGCTGCACGACGCCCACCCACAGGTAGATCGCGAGGAAGGCCGCGTAGCAGAGCATGATCGCCGGCACGTCGTATTCGCCGAAGGTGATGGCGGAGGTGCGCATGCCGATCAGGATGTCGTCGTCGCGATCGACCATCGCGTAGGCCGTGTCGTAGGCGACCGACCAGAACACGTTGGCGATCAGCATGACCCACGCGATCGGCGGCACCGCGTCCTGCACGGCCGCGAACGCCATCGGAATGCCGAAGCCGAACGCGATGCCGAGATAGGCCTGCGGAATCGCGAAGAAGCGCTTCATGAACGGATAGCTGCCGGCCACGAACACGGCCACCACCGACAGCCCCTTGGTCAGGCCGTTCAGCGGCAGGATCAGCAGGAACGCCAGCAGCGCGAGCACCACCGCGATCGCGATCGCCTCCCATGCCTGGATCTTGCCCGAGGTCAGCGGCCGGTCGACGGTGCGCTTCACGTGGCGGTCGAAATCGCGGTCGGCGTAATCGTTGATCGCGCAGCCGGCCGAACGCATCAGCAAGGTGCCGACCACGAAGATCACCAGCAGCGAGAGCGTCGGACGGCCGCCCGAGGCGATCCACAACGCGTTCAGCGTGGGCCACAGCAGCAGCAGGCTGCCGATCGGCTTGTCCATGCGGACCAGCCTCAGGTAGAGCGGGAAACGGGCAAACATGTCGGGATTCCGGCGCGAAAACGATGGCGGCATTGTAAGGCGCGGCGGCGGCCGGCCCGCGCGAGCCGCCCTCCCCGGCGTGCCGCGCGCGGACGAAAAAAAAACCTCCCGCCGATGCGGGAGGCCGGGTGCCGCGCGAACCGCCGCGCCGGCTTACTGCAGCA
>JASLEG010000166.1 GCA_030151225.1 Burkholderia sp.
CGCGGCCAGCGCGCCGAGGGTCACGCCCGCCGCGGCGTCGTGTTCGGCAGCCAACGGATGCCCGGCCGGCACGATCGCGACGATCTCGTCCTCGTGCCAGCCGTGCACGGCGGTGCCGGCCGGCAGCGCGTCGCCGGGCGGCCCCTCGATCAGCGCCAGATCGAGGCCGCCGAGCGCGGCCACCACGTCGGCGGTATTGCCGGTCATGGTCTGGATCGCCACGCCGGGCGCAAGCGGCCGGAACTCGGCGATCAGGTACGGCAGCAGATAGCTGGCCGGCGTGGTGCTCGCGCCGATCCGCAACGTGCCGCGCTCGACGCCGCGCACCGCGTCGCGGAACGCGCGCGCCTGCGCATAGCTGTCGCGCACCTGCGCGGCCAGCGGCGCGAGCGCCTCGCCCACCGGCGTGAGCCGCACGCCGCGGCCGTCGCGCAGGTAAAGCGGTTCGCCGAATTCGTCCTGCAACTGGCGCAGTTGCCCCGACACGGCTGGCTGCGACAGATGCAGCGCGGCCGCGGCCCGGCTGATGTTGCGCAGCTCGGCGACGGTCGCGAACGTTATCAGTTGATCCGGGGTCATGCCCGGAAAATATCAGATTTTCCGATAGTTGATGTTGCTAATCACAATTTTTCATATCGATATCTCTAAATTAGGATTGGCGTCATTGCATCGAAACCGACGGAATCGCGTCCATGTCCACCGCCCACCCCGCCTTGCCCCACGCGGCCGCGCCCTCGGTGCGCGGGCAACTGAACGGCGTGCTGTTCGTCGCGCTGTTCGCCGCCGCGGTGACCAGCGCGTCGGGGCTGCCGGCCGTGGAGCGGCTCGGGCTGTCGCCGCTGATCGTCGGCATCCTGGCCGGCACCGTATACGGCAACGCGCTGCGCGACGGCATGCCGGCCAGCTGGGCGGCCGGCGTGAACTTCGCCGCGCGCCGGCTGCTGCGCATCGCCGTGGCGTTTTTCGGCCTGCGCGTGAGCCTGCAGGAAATCGCGCAGGTGGGGTTGCCGGGGCTGGCCGTGTCGGTGCTGATGGTCGCGAGCACGCTGGCGATCGGCACCTGGATCGGCATGCGCGTGTTCAGGCTCGAGCGCGATGCCGCGCTGCTGACCGCGGCCGGCAGCGCGATCTGCGGCGCGGCCGCGGTGCTCGCCTTCGAATCCACGCTGCAGTCGAAGCCGCACCAGAGCGCGATGGCGGTCGGCAGCGTGGTGCTGTTCGGCACGCTGTCGATGTTCGCCTACCCGCTCGCCTGGCACGCCGGCTGGATCCCGCTCGACGCGCAGGGGCTCGGCCTGTTCTTCGGCGGCACGATCCACGAGGTGGCGCAGGTGGTGGGCGCGGCCAGCGACGTCGGCGCGCAGGTGGTACACACGGCCACCATCGTGAAGATGACGCGCGTGATGCTGCTGGTGCCGGTGCTGCTCGCGCTCGGCGTGTGGCTCGCACGGGCGCCGCGCCGGGCCACGCAGTCGGCGACTCGACCGGCCGGCTCCCCCGCCACCGCCGACGCCGCCCCGCGCAAGCTCGCGGTGCCGTGGTTCGCGCTCGGCTTCCTCGGCTGCGTGATCCTGAATTCGCTCGGCGTGCTGCCGGAACCGGCGCTGCACACCCTGAACACGCTCGACACCTTCGCCCTGACGATGGCGATGACCGCCCTCGGCATCGAGACGCGGCTCGCCCAGGTGCGCGCCGCCGGCCCCCGCGCGCTCGGCGCCGGCCTGGTGCTCTACCTCTGGCTGATCGGCGGCGGCTTCGGCATCACCTGGCTCGTCGAGCGCTGGCTTGGCTGAACGCGCCCCGTCCTCCCCTCGCTGCGCTCACCGCGCCGCGCCCGCCGGATCCGTCAGGCCGGCGCGGCGCGGTGCTATGCTGTCCCTCGACTTTTTCCGCTCCCTGCCCACCCTCGTGCTGTCCTTCCTGCTGAAGCTGCGCACTCGCGCCCAAACGCTGTTCCGCCTGTCCGACGCCCACACGATGCTGATCTGGTCGGTGATCGCGGGCCTGAGCGGCGCCTTCGCCACGATCCTGTTCCGCGAGGGCATCGACACGATCCAGCGCTTCGTGTCCGGCTCGAGCGGCAGCTTCGTGGAGATGGCCAGGCGCATGCCGTGGCACGTGCGCGTGTGGCTGCCGGCCGCCGGCGGCTTCCTGGCCGGCTGCGTGCTGCTCGCCGCCCAGCGCGGCGCGGCGAAGAAGGCCGGCGGCGCCGACTACATGGAAGCGGTCGCGCTCGGCGACGGCGTGGTGCCGATCAAGGACAGCCTCTGGCGCAGCGCCTCCTCGCTGCTGACCATCGGCAGCGGCGGCTCGATCGGCCGCGAGGGGCCGATGGTGCAGCTCGCGGCGCTGGCCGCGTCGCTGGTGGGCCGGGTCGCGCGCTTCGACCCGCCGCGCCTGCGCCTGCTGGTGGCCTGCGGCGCCGCGGCCGGCATCACCTCGGCCTACAACGCGCCGATCGCCGGCGCGTTCTTCGTGGGCGAGATCGTGCTCGGCGCGATCTCGATGGAGAGCTTCGGGCCGATGCTGGTGGCCTCGGTGGTGGCCAACATCACGATGCGCGAATTCGCCGGCTACAAGCCGCCTTACGAGATGCCGGTGTTTCCGGCCGTGGCCGGCGTCGAGGTGATCGCGTTCGTCGCGCTCGGGCTGCTGTGCGGCGCGGCCGCGCCGCAGTTCCTGCGCCTGCTGGCGGCCTCCAAGGCACGCTTTCGCGCGCTGCCGTTACCGCTGCCGCTGCGCCTGGCGCTCGGCGGCCTGGTGGTGGGGGTGATCTCGATCTGGGTGCCCGACGTGTGGGGCAACGGCTACAGCGTCGTGAACTCGATCCTGCATTCGTCGTGGACCTGGCAGGCGCTGGTGCTGGTGCTGGTGTTCAAGCTGGTCGCCACCGCCGCCACCTCGGGCTCGGGTGCGGTGGGCGGGATCTTCACGCCCACGCTGTTCGTGGGCGCGGCCGCCGGCGCGCTGTTCGGCCTCGCCATGCAGGCGCTGCTGCCGGGCCACGTGTCGGCCGCCTACGCCTACGCGATCGTGGGCATGGGCGCGTTCCTGGCCGGCGCCACCCAGGCACCGCTGATGGCGATCATCATGATCTTCGAGATGACGCGGAGCTACCAGGTGGTGCTGCCGCTGATGGTGTCGTGCGTGGTGGCCTACTTCGCGGCGCGCGCGCTCGGGCAAACCTCGATGTACGAGATCACGCTGCGCCGCCATCGCGACGAGGAAGAACGGCTGCGGCTGAAATCCACGCAGATGCGCGCGCTGATCCAGCCGGCGCAAACCGTGGTGCACCCCGACGCCTCGGTGGCCGAGATGACGCGCGTGTTCCTCGAATACCCGGTCAAGTACCTGTACGTGACCGACGCCGACGAGAAGTTCCGCGGCGCGGTGGCGCTCAAGGACATCACCTCCGACCTGCTCGAAGGCCGCGACACGCAGCACAAGACGGCGGCCGACTACACGCACACGCCGTTTCCGCTGCTCACGCCCGACATGCCGCTCGGCGCCGCGCTCGAACATTTCATGTGCTTTCAGGGCGAACGGCTGCCGGTGATCGAATCGGCGGCCGACCCGGTGCTGGCCGGGGTGGTCTACAAGACCTCGCTGCTCGACGCGTACCGCCGCCTGAACGGCAACCGTTGAGCGGCAACCGTTAAACGGCGGCCGTCGAGCGGGATTCAAGCGGAACTCAAGCGAGACACCCGGAAACGTCGGGAGATCGAAAGATTGCGAAGCGGCGCCCTGGCCGCCGACCGCACGTCCGGCGCGCTCAGACGGGCGCGCGCCCGAGCACCACGCGTGCGAAGAAGCCGCTGAGCGTGGCTTCGGTCATGTCGAGCGACACGAATTGCGGATCGGCCTGGTGGATCGCCTGGATGCCGTCGCACAAACCCATCAACCCCACCGCGAGCTGCTCGGCCGGCAGCAGCAGCGGCGTGCCCGCGCGCTCGGCGAACAACTGGATGGTGGCGGCCATGTCCTCGATCTTCTCGCGCATGAACGCGATGTAGCGGGTGCGGAATTTGGCGTCGCGCGCGGCTTGCAGCTTGGCCTCGGCCCACAGCATGAAGGCGGGGTTCAGGCGGATGAACTGGCTGTAGAACGTCAGCGCGCGCGCTTCCATTTCCTCGCGCGTGCCGCCCGAATCGAAGATCTGCTGCAGCTCGGCGCGCATCGCCTCGTGATCGCACTTCAGCAGCTCG
>JASLEG010000167.1 GCA_030151225.1 Burkholderia sp.
CGATCCCGCAGCGGCCGCCGCCGCGGCGCCCGACGAGGCCGGCATCGCCGCCGACGTGCGCGCGCGGCTCGCCGCCGCCGACGCGGGCGCGCTGCGCGCCGTCTTCAACCTGACCGGCACCGTGCTGCACACGAACCTCGGCCGCGCGCTGCTGCCCGAGGCGGCCGTGCAGGCCGTGGTCGAGGCGCTCACGCGGCCGATGAATCTCGAATTCGATCTCGGCACGGGCCGCCGCGGCGATCGCGACGACCTGATCGACGCGCTGATCTGCGAGCTGACCGGCGCCGAGGCCGCCACCGTCGTCAACAACAACGCGGCCGCCGTGCTGCTGACGCTGTCGGCGCTGGCGCCGCGCCGCGACGTGATCGTGTCGCGCGGCGAGCTGGTGGAGATCGGCGGGGCATTCAGGATTCCCGACATCATGAGCCGGGCCGGCGCGCGGCTGTGCGAGGTCGGCACCACCAACCGCACCCACCTGCGCGACTACGCCGAGGCGATCGGCCCGCGCACCGCGCTGCTGATGAAGGTCCATTGCAGCAACTATGCGATCAGCGGCTTCACCAGGGAAGTGACGATCGACGAACTCGCGCCGCTCGGCCGCGAGCGCGGCGTGCCCGTGGCGGTGGATCTCGGCAGCGGCACGCTCGTCGATCTGGCGCAATGGGGGTTGCCGCACGAGCCCACCGTGCGCGACACGATCGCGGCCGGCGCCGATCTGGTGACCTTCAGCGGCGACAAGCTGCTCGGCGGCCCGCAGGCCGGGCTGATCGTGGGATCGCGCGCGCTCGTCGCGAGGATCAAGAAGCATCCGCTCAAGCGCGCGCTGCGCGTGGGCAAGCTCACGCTGGCCGCGCTCGAGCCGGTGCTGCAACTGTATCGCGCGCCCGAATTCCTGCGCGAGCGGCTCACCACGCTGCGTCTGCTCACGCGCGCGCACGCCGAGATCGCCGCCACCGCCGAGCGCGTGCTGCCGGCCGTGCAGCGCGCGGTGGGCACCGCGTTCGTGGCGGGCGCCGAGCCGATGTTCAGCCAGATCGGCAGCGGCGCGCTGCCCGTGGACGTGCTGCCGAGCCACGGGCTCGTGCTGCGCGCCGCATCGGGCAAGCGCGCCGGGCGCGTGCTCGGGCAGCTCGAGGCGCGCCTGCGCGCGCTGCCGCGGCCCGTGATCGGTCGCGTCGCCGACGATGCGCTGCGGCTCGACCTGCGCTGCCTCGAGGCAGCCGACGAGGCCGCCTTCGTCGCGCAACTGGTGCATCTCGAAGGCGCCGCCGCCGGCGGGAGCGCGCGTTCATGATCGTCGGAACCGCGGGCCACATCGATCACGGCAAGACCACGCTGGTGCGTGCGCTGACCGGCGTCGACACCGATCGGCTCAAGGAGGAGAAGACGCGCGGCATCTCGATCGAGCTCGGCTATGCCTACACGCCGCTCGCGAACGGCGAGGTGCTCGGCATGATCGACGTGCCGGGCCACGAGCGGCTCGTGCACACCATGGCGGCCGGGGCCTGCGGGATCGACGTCGCGCTGCTGGTGATCGCGGCCGACGACGGCGTGATGCCGCAGACGCGCGAGCATCTGGCGATTCTCGAACTGCTCGGCGTCGCGCACGGCATCGTGGCGCTGACCAAGTGCGACCGCGTCGATGCCGCGCACCTCGTCGAGGTGTCGGCCGGGATCCGCGCGTGGCTGGCCGGCACCGCGCTGGCCGACGCGCCGATCGTGGCGACGCGCGCGATCGAGCCCGGCGACCCCGGCGTGGCCGCGCTGCGCGACGCGCTGCAGGCGATGGCCGCGACCTGGCGCGCGCGCCGCGACGACGGGCTGTTCCGGCTCGCCGTCGATCGCGTGTTCACGCTGGCCGGGCAGGGCACCGTGGTGACGGGCACCGCGTTCGCGGGGCGCGTGGCGGTGGGCGAGACGGTGTGCGTGGCGCGCAGCCGCGAGGCCGTGCGCGTGCGCGGCCTGCATGTGCAGAATCGCGAGGCCGAGGTCGGCCACGCCGGCGAGCGCTGCGCGCTGAACCTGGCCGGCATCGACAAGGCCGCGCTGTCGCGCGGCGATGCGATCGTCGATGCGCGGCTCGCCAGCACCTCGCTGCGCGTGGATGTGGAACTGCGGCTGCTGGCCGACGCGAATCCGACGCTCGCGCACTGGGCGCCGCTGCACGTGCACCTGGGCACCCAGCACCGCGTGGCGCGCGTCGCGCCGATCGATGCCGACACGCCCGGCGCCGGGCAACACGCGCGCGTGCAGCTCGTGTTCGACGAGCCCGTGTTCGCGATGCCGGGCGAGCGCTTCATCGTGCGCAACGCGCAGGCCACGCGCACGGTGGGCGGCGGCCGCGTGCTGGACCCGTTCGGCCCCGCGCACCGGCGCCGCTCCGCGGCGCGGCACGCCTGGCTCGACGCGCTCGCGACCTGGCTCGACGCCGGGCAGCTCGGGCCGCTGCTCGACGAGGCGCCGCTCGGCGTGCCGGTGGCCATGCTCGTGCATCTGACCGGGTTGCCGGCGCAGGCCCTGCCGCTGCCCGAACAGACCGCCGTGGTGCCGTCCGCCGACGGCCAGCGTGCGATCGCATTGCGGCACCGCGATGCATTGCGCGCGCGCGTGGTCGCGGCGCTGACGGAATTCCACGAGCGCTCGCCCGACGAGCCGGGGCCCGATCTCGGCCGCTTGCGGCGGATCGCCTTGCCGCTGGCCGACGACACGCTGTGGCGTGCCCTGATCGAGACCATGGCGGGCGAGGGCAGCGTGGTGCGCGACGCAAGCTGGGTGCGATTGCCCGAGCACGTCGCGAGCCTCGATCCGGCGGACGAGGCGCTCGCGCGGGCGTGGCTGCCGATGATCGCCGCCGGGCGCTTCGATCCGCCGTGGGTACGCGACCTCGCGGCCGCCACCGGCCATCCCGAGGAGGACGTGCGCACGCTGCTGCGCAAGCTCGCACGGCGCGGTGATCTGCATCAGGTGGTGCGCGACCTGTTCTATCACCGCGATTGCGTGGCCGAACTCGCGCAGATCGTGGCGACGCTGGCGGCGCAGGGCGGCGGCTCGGTCGATGCGGCGACGTTTCGGGATGCGACGCAACTCGGCCGCAAGCGCGCGATCCAGATTCTCGAGTTCTTCGATCGCGTTGGGTATACTCGCTTTCATCGCGACCGCCACGTGCTGCGTGTCGATCGTTCGTCGAACGAAACGCCGTAGCGCGTGGGGAGTGGCACGGCGAGCCTGCAAGGGGCTCGCCGGATCGCGGAAGGCATTCGCATCCGGTGGTGCGGCCGGGCTTCAAACCCGGTTGGGGACGTCAATCGTTCCCGGGTCGGTTCGACTCCGGCTGCCTTCCGCCACCTTCGGATTCCCGGCACCACCTTCCCGGCTCGCGCGTGGCGGCCTACTTCAGGATCGAGACCAGCTCGGGCACGGTGGCCTGGGCGGTGGCCGTGGCTGCGGCGAATGCGTAGATCTCGCGCACGGCCGTGGCCGCGTCGTGCCGCGCCGACACTTCCTCGGCCATCGCCGTGTAGTAGTTCATGTCCTTCAGCGCATTGCCGATCGAGAAGCGGAACGACGCGTCGTCGCCGCGGCTGATGTACGGGGCGAGGCGGCGCAGTACCGCGCCCTCGCCGCCGCCGGCCGACAGCACCTCGAGGAAGCGGTCCGGCTCCACGTTGGCGCGGCTCGCGCAGGCCGCGGCCTCGGCGAGCACGGCGGAAAAGCCGAGCGACACGAAGTTGTGCAGCAGCTTCATGCGATGGCCCGACGATACCGGCCCGGCGTGCACGATGTGCTCGGCGAAGCTCGCGAGCAGCGGCCGGCAGCGCTCGAAGGTCGGCACGTCGCCGCCGACGATCAGGTTCAGCCGCCCCTCGGCGGCTTCCTTCGGCGTGCGCGTCATCGGTGCATCGATGAAGGCCGCGCCGCGCGCGAGGATCGCCTGCGCGACCTTCAGCGTGGATTCGGGCAGGGCGGTCGAGCAGTCGATCACGGTCTTGCCCGGGCCGAGCGCCGCGAGCAGGCCGCCTTCGCCGAACACGATCGCCTCCACCTGCTCCGAGCTCGACACGCACAGGATCACCACGTCGCTCGCCTCGCCCACCGTGGCGGCGGTGCTCGCGGGCCGTGCGCCGGCGGCCAGCAGGCCGTCCACGTCCTGGTTGCCGGCGTGCTCGAGGAAGGTCAGCGGATAGCCGTGCTTCTGCACGTTCGTGGCGATGCCGAGCCCCATCATGCCGACACCGATGATGCCGACGCGTTCTTGCTGGTTCATGCTGTCTCCTGGATCAAACGGCGCCGCCGGTCATGCCGCGAGCCGCGGCGGCGTGATGCCCGCCGCCGGCCGTGCATTCCGATCGCACGCGTCCACGTTCGGCTCGCTCGCGAACACGTCGAGCCCCGTGGCGGACAGCTTACCGGATCGCGGCGCTTCGATCAGTGCGTCGTCGTGCATGACGTCGCCGCGCCCATCACTCCACGGGCGGCGCAGGCGGCGGCCCGTCGCGTCGTGGCCCCCGCGCATACGAGACGATCTCCACGCGCCGATCCGGCTGCAGGCACGCCACCAGCGCGTCGTTCTGCCGATTGCCTGCGCAATGCGAGACCGGATCCTGTTCGCCGTAGCCGCGCGCGTCGATGCGATCGGCCGGGATGCCCTGTTCGACCAGCAGCGCCTTGACCGCCTCGGCACGGCGTTGCGACAGCGCGAGGTTGTACTGCGGGTTGCCGAGCCGATCGGTGTAGCCGCGCACCTCGAGATGGCCGACGTGGCTCGCGTTCAGCCTGGCCGCGATCTCGCGGATGTCGGCGCGACCGCCCGGCAGCACGTCGCCGATGTCGCCGCGATCGAACGCGAACAGCGCATCGGCCGACAGCCGCATCACCTGCGCCACCGGCTCGGGCGGCGGCGGCGGCATCGGGCGGCCGCGGGCCACCTCGATCCAGTGTCCGGGCACCCACTCGTAGCGGCCGTAGATCCAGCGGTAATGGCCGGCGCGCCACGCATAGCCCACCCGCGGCGCGGGAGCCACTTCATAGACCGGCGCGGGCGGTGCCAGCACCATCACCTGCGCGCGGGCGGGGGCGCTGGCGGCGAGGCAGGCGGCGGTCAGGACCATGCCGGCCGAGAGGCCGACGGCGATACGGCGGGGAAGCAGGGCGCGTGTCATGTTGTCGTGTGTCCATGCGGTGTTGACTGCAGAGCATGCTAGCGATTGGCATGACTACAAGCCTTTGCCGAATGTAACGAAACGCCCGGGCCTCGATGGGCCGCCGCGCGGCCCGGCGGGCGTGCCCGCACACGGCGCGCGGGGCGCGGCGGCGCGCGGCCGCCGTAACGCGGCGTAATGCGCCGCCGCTGCTTGTTACCGGTCAGTCGAGCGACATCACGTAACGCGCCACGGCCTGCACGTCGTTCGCATCGAGCGGCTTCGGATAGAGCTTCGGCATGATGCCGGATGGCTCGCGGATGCGCTGTGCCACGCCGTCGAGCTTCGGGCCCACGCCGCCTTCACCGGCGTGGCCGTGGCAGCCCGCGCAATTCGCGGCGTACAGCGACGCGCCGCGTCCGTTGCCGGCACGGGCGTCGCCGGCATTGCCTGCCGCGCATTCGTTGCGCCCGCATCGGTCGGCGCGGGCGCCGGCGGCGCGCCGTCGTTCCGCAGCGCGATCCGGGCCGCCCGCGGATTCGCGGGATTCGAATCGAGGCAGGGGTGAATGCGCGCGATGTCGGCGTCGGACAGGATGCGTGCGCTGTACGGCGGCATCTGGCCTGCCGGCGCATGCACGTAGGCCTGCATCGCCGCCGACGCTTCCTCGTGGGTGCACACGATCAGCTGCGGATGCCGGTCGCCGGCGTAGTTGACGATGGATTCGTGGATGCCGCGAAACGTCGAGCCCGGCATCGCGGCCACGTACTCGATGCCGGCGATGCACAGCAGGTCCACCATGAAGTCGGAGCCGGGGTTGCCGATGTGGGTGGCGTCGGTGGCGGGGGCCTCGCCGAGCGATGGCGCCTCGGTTTCGGCGGCCGCCAGGGTCGCGCCGGGCTTGCCGATCGCGGGGCCCGGGCGGGCCGGGGCGCGCTCGGCTGCGCGAAGCCGGGGCGGGTTTGACCCGCGCCACGGCCGTGCCGGTGGCCAGCGCTTCCTTCCGAAACGCACGTCGTCCCGCCATTGTCTGCGCTCCGGGTTCGGGTGGTCGTCCGATGCGACCACCGCCTTGTTCGAGCGTCGATGTAAGCGAGCCGGCGTGCGGCGCCTCAATACGAAGTGCGCCGCCGGCCATGAGTTCTGGCCAAGCCAAGGGTTTTCTCGTATGGCCGGCGCGCGCGGATTCGATCCTCAGCAGGCGCGGGCCAGCCGGGTCTGCCCATAGATCGACTGCACCGTCTCCATCGCCGCGCGCACGTCTTCGAGCGGCACGTCGCACGCGCGCAGCTGATTGCCGTAGATCATCGCGAAGCGGCTCACGTCGATGCCGGCCACGTCCACCAGCGACTTCACGACGGCCACCGCCACCACCCGCTCGGCCCTGGGGCGCAGCGCCGGGTCGGTCACGTCCTGATACCAGGCCTTCACGTCGATGCGTACCAGCGCGGCGTGCTCGGTGCCGATGAAGAAGGCGCTGCGGGTGCCCGAGTGCGCGCCCGTATCGGCCAGGAAGTCGCGCAGCAGGCGCGCGGTCAGCGTGCTGATGCAGTTCAGGCTGGTGACCGCCGTGCCGCTCACCAGCTCGCGCAGCTTCATGTCCACCACCCGGCCGATCTTGCCGGCGTCGGCGGCCGTGTAGGCGCGCACGTCGGCCAGCCGGCTCACCACCCCGAGCACCGGCACGCTGCGTTCGTCGCCGTCGGTCAGCCAGGCGGCCAGCTCGTCGCCGAAGCTGTCCGCGCGTGCCGCGCCGAGCGTCGCGAGCGTGTCGAGTGCCTTGCGCTGTGACGGGCCGAGGTCGGTGGAGGTGTCGATGCTGTTGATGACGTCACGGATCAGCGCCATGAAGTTTCCCCTGGGTGGACGGTCGCGAAATGCCCGGCGGTGTGCTTATGAATAGGAGGGCGGGCAATCGCGGATGATGCCACGTTGCAAAATTGTCCGGATACCTGTTTGTGATGTGGAAATTATTGCCGAATTCGGGTGGGTCGTTCGGGGGCGTCGAAACCGCCAGGCATTCACCCGGATTCAATGCCGGATTCAAGCGTGGTTAAACACGAATCGCCGCGGCGCCCCTATAGTGTCGGGGCATTCCCCGCTTCCTGCGTCGCCACCGGGCGCGCCACCGCCATGCACCACGCCACCGATCTGTCCTCCCTCGACACGCCCGCGGCCCTGATCGACGTGGCGCGCATGCAACGCAACATCGCGCGCATGCAGCAGCGCCTCGACGCGCTCGGCGTCGCGTTCCGCCCGCACGTGAAGACCACCAAGTGCGAACCCGTGGTGCGTGCGCAGCTGGCGGCCGGCGCGCGCGGCATCACCGTGTCCACGCTGAAGGAAGCCGGGCAGTTCTTCGCGGCCGGCATCGCCGATATCGTTTACGCGGTCGGCATCGCGCCGGGCAAGCTGCCCCAGGCGCTCGCGCTGCGCCGCGCCGGCTGCGACCTGAAGCTCGTGACCGACAACCTGGCCGGCGCCGCGGCGATCGCCGGGTTCGGCCGCGAGCACGGCGAGGCCTTCGAGGTGTGGATCGAGATCGACGTGGACGGCCACCGCTCCGGCATCGTGCCCGACGGCGACGCGCTGCTGCCGGTCGCCACGGCGCTCGTGCAGGGCGGCGCGCGGCTCGGCGGCGTGATCGCGCATGCCGGCTCGAGCTACGAGTACGACACGCCCGAGGCGCTGGCGCGGATCGCCGAGCAGGAGCGCGCCGGCACCGTGCATGCGGCGCGGCGGCTGCGCGAGGCCGGTTTCGCGTGCGAGGTGGTCAGCATCGGCTCGACGCCCACGGCGCTGTCGGCCACACGGCTCGACGGTGTGACCGAGGTGCGCGCGGGCGTCTACGTGATGTTCGACCTGGTGATGCACAACGTGGGCGTGAACGCCGTCGACGAGATCGCGCTCAGCGTGCTGACCACCGTGATCGGCCATCAGCGCGAGAAGGGCTGGGCGATCGTGGACGCAGGCTGGATGGCGATGAGCCGCGATCGGGGCACGCAGAAGCAGCGCCACGATTTCGGTTACGGCCTGGTGTGCGACGCGCAGGGCGAGGTGCTCGACGGCTATCGCATGACGGGCGCGAACCAGGAGCACGGCATCATTTCGTGCGACGGCGAGGCCGATCACGACATCGAGCGGCGCTTCCCGATCGGCACGCGGCTGCGCATCGTGCCGAACCACGCTTGCGCCACCGGCGCGCAGTATCCGGCCTACGTCGCGCTGCAGCCGGACGGCGCGCTCGACACCTGGCCGCGCCTGCACGGCTGGTGAGCCGCGGTGGTATCGGCAAGTGCCTGCGTCGTCAGCGGCGCCAGGGCGGCGGATCGAAGGCGGCCTTCGCGGCGTCGAGGAACAGCCGCTGGCGCTGCGTCACGCCGTGTCGCGACGGCAGCAGCGCCATCACCGGCGCCGGTTCGAGCCGCCAGCCCGGCAGCACCCGCACCAGCGTGCGCGCCGCGATCAGCGGCGCGGCGTCCCACTCCGAACGCTCGGCGATGCCGAGCCCGCTCGCGGCCCAGCCGCTGATCACGGTGCCGTCGTTCGACGACAGCGCGCCGGCGAGCCGCACCGTCACGCCGCGGCGCGACCGGCCTTCCGGGCCCAGTGCTGCGTTGCCGTCACTGGAGTCGGCCGGCATGAAGCGCAGGCGCGCGACGTCCTCGTCGTTTTCGAGCAGGCTCAGGCACGGATGCCGCGTCAGTTCGGAAGGATGGGCGAGCGGCCCGAGCTTGCGCGCGAGCGCGGGGCTCGCGCACAGGAAGCGTTCGTTCGGCGCGAGCAGGTGGCCGACCCACTGCGAGGCGCGGGTGGCGCCGATCGAGATCACCACGTCGGCGCCGGCGGCCGCGGCCAGCGGGCTCTCGGCCAGCATCAGCGTGATCGCGAGGCCCGGGTGCGCGCGGTGCAGGTCGCGCACCAGCGGCGCGACGTGGGCGCGCCCGAAGCCGAACGGCGCCACCACGCGCAGCTGGCCGGCCACGCTGCCGGCCTGTTCGACCACGCGGGTCGACAGCGATTCGAGGCGTTCGAGCAGTTCGACCGATTCCTCGAGCAGCCGCGTGCCCTCGGCCGTCAGCACGAAGCCGCGCGACTCGCGCGTGGCGAGCCGCAGGCCGAGCCGCGCCTCGATGCGCTGCAGGCGCACCGAGACGGCCGGCGGGGTGAGGTTCAGCAGGCGCGCGGCGCCGGCCAGCGAGCGCGAGGCGCCGAGCGCCCGGAACAGGCGCAGGTCGTCGAGATCGATCATTGACGGGCCATCAACGGAAAGTCCGGCTCGTATTGAACCCGATAAACGGCCGGCGCGGGCGGGTTCAGGCGAAGTCGCCCCGGGCGGCCGCCTGCGGCGCGTGGCCGGTCGCGGCGCCGAAGCCGTGCACGGCGCGCTCGGTGCCGCCGTTGATCGCGGCCACGCGGCGGGTGAGGCGCGGGTGCGAGCGGCTGATTTCGGTCAGGAAGCCGAAGATCGGCGGCACCATCTGCTCCTGCGCCACGAACGCATCGCAATTCATCTGCGCATTGAGGCGGCGGCAGCCGCAGCCGAGCATCTGCAGCGCGCTGCGCGAGGCCGCGGCATCCCTGGCGAGGTAGGCGCCGATGCTGTCGCAGGTGTATTCGCGCGAACGCGAATAGGCCTTGCCGAGGAAGGGCACCAGGTGGGCCGGCATCTTCAGCAGGTTCAGCCACGGGTTCAGGTGGCCGGCCGCGTGGTGGCCGAGCTCGTGGCCGATCACGAAGCGCACCTGCGCGTCGCTGTTCGCCTCCACCAGCGCGGAGGTCAGGAATACGTAGCGCCCGCCGAGCATGCGCCGCGCGAACGCGTTGAACACGCCGTTGGAGTTGTAGATGAAGGTCTTCGGCGGCTCGGCCAGGCCCACCTCGCGCGAGGCCTCCACCACCATCTCGTGCAGGTGGGGGAACTGCGCCGGCCCGAGCAGGATCATGTTGCCGAAGGCCAGCGCGCGATAGGCGGCGCTCGCCAGCCAGCGGAACAGCATGAACGCGATCGCGTAGGCCAGGTACATCTTCATTATCGGGCCCTGCTTCGGGTGATCCCAGAGGGCCAGCACCAGTTGCACCGCGGCGAACCACAGCATCACGCCAGTGATCAGCATGATCCACTGATAGGGTTTCTCGCGCGAATGGCGATACAGGTTCGCGATGTTCGACATCGTTGTTTCTCCAGGTTCTGACGGGCCGCTCGGACGGGCCGGATTATCGTTTTCGTGCTGCTCCCGCGTTGTGCAGCTGACTTGCGCGCAGCGCGGCGCGCGCTATTAAAACGTATCTGCCGAGGCTGCACAAGCCGGACTGGAGAGGGGCCACGGGGTGCCCTCGGCGATACCGATGCGGTGAGACGCAATGCGCCGGGACCGATGCAAATCGTGCACCGGTCCCGGCGCATTTTCATGAGGGATTCCCGTCGTCCTGATGTCGCGCGGTCGCGCCGCGGATCGTGATCTTCGGCATGATCAGATGGTCTGGCCGCCCGATACCTCGATGCGCTGCGCCGTGACCCAGCGGTTCGCCGGCGCGAGCAGGCTCGCCACCATCGGGCCGACGTCCTCGGGCACGCCCACCCGGCCGAGCGCCGTCATCGCCGCGAACTGCCTGTTCAGGTCGGGCATGTCGCGCACCGCGCCGCCGAGGAAGTCGGTCTCGATCGCGCCCGGCGCCACCACGTTGGCCGTGATGCCGCGGCCGCCGAGCTCCTTCGCCAGATAGGTGGTCAGCACCTCGATCGCGCCCTTCGCGGCCGAATAGGCCGAGAAGCCCGGAAACGACACGCGGGTGAGACCCGACGAGAAATTGACGATGCGCCCGCCGTCGGCGATCAGCGGCAGCAGCGCCTGGGTCAGGAAGAACACGCCCTTCACGTGGGTGTCGAACAGCGCGTCGAACTGCGCCTCGGTGGTGTCGGCGAAGTTCGCCATCTCGCCCTGGCCGGCGTTGTTGACGAGGTGGTCGAGCCGGCTGCGCTGCCAGCCGCTCGCGAGCGCGTCGCGCACCTGCGCGGCGAAGGCCGGGAACGCGGCCACCTCGGTCACGTCGAGCGGCAGTGCCACGGCGCGGCGGCCCATCGCCTCGATCTCGGCCACGACCTGGCGGGCCGCGTCCGCGCCGTTGCGGTAGGTGAGGATCACGTCGCCGCCGTGGCGCGCGATGGCGAGCGCGGTGTTGCGGCCGAGGCCGCGGTTCGCACCGGTGACGAGGGAAATGGCGTGGGGGGCGGTGCGCATGTCGTGCTCCTGAGTGGGGGGTCGATGGCTGCCATCTTCCGGAAATCGAGCGGCCCGCGGAATGCCCGAAACGGCGTGATTTCTTGCCTGATTGTCCAAATCTGCATCAGGGCCCGGTAGCGGCCACCCAGGCCGCCCGCGCCGGCCCGGTTCCAGGGTAAGCTGCGCGACACGGCCCCGTCGCACGTCACGCACCTCGCGCGGGGCCGCCCGCCGCGCCTCATGCGCGCCGAAATTTACCGGATCCTCCAGCCCATGCACGCCGACCTGCCGAGCCTCGCCCGCCGCCATGCCGATGCCCACGGCCCCGATGCCACGGTGATCGTCACGCCCGTGCCGGGGCTCGTGCTGCTGCGCGAGCACGCGCCCACCGAGCTGCTGTACGCGGTGTCGAAGCCGCTCGTGGCGCTGGTGCTGCAGGGGCGCAAGCACGTGGCGATGGGCGCCCGCAGCTTCGATTTCGGTGCCGGCGAATCGCTGCTGATCACGGCGGACGTGCCCACCGTGAGCCAGATCACCGAGGCCGCGCCGCACGCGCCGTATCTGTCGATCGTGGTGGAGCTCGACGTGGCCATCATCGAGGGCCTGGTGGTGGAGATCGGCGCCGCGCCGTACGCGGCCGGCGAGGCGGTGCAGGTGAGCCGCACCGAGGACGAGGTGCGCGATGCCGTGGCGCGGCTGCTGCGCCTCGTCGAGCGCCCGGCCTCGGTGCCGGTGCTCCAGCCGCAGCTGCTGCGCGAGCTGCATTACTGGCTGCTCGCGGGCCGTCACGGCGGCGCGATCCGCGCGCTCGGGGTGGCCGACAGCCATGCGCAGCGCATCGGCCGCGCGATCGGCCTGATCCGCGCCGAGTACGCGCAGCCGCTCGGCATCGAGCGGCTGGCGGCCCGCGCCGGCATGAGCGTGTCGGGCTTTCACGCGCATTTCCGCGCGCTGACCGCCTCCACGCCGCTGCAGTTCCAGAAGCAGCTGCGCCTGATCGAGGCGCGTCGCATCATGCTGGCCGAGGGGCGCACGGTGGCCGACGCGGCCGTCACGGTCGGCTACGAGAGCGTGCCGCAGTTCACGCGCGAATACGCGCGGATGTTCGGCATCGCGCCGGGCCGCGACGTGCGCGGCGCGCGCGCCCGCAAGGCCGCGGCCTGAGCGGGCAATGCCGATGCGAAGCACTCGCGTGAAAATACCGACAATCGTTCTCATTGCGCTTCAACGCGCGATTCAGGGTCAATCGCCGCCGCGGCGCTCTCGCGTGTGAGAATTCGACCGTCAAGCACCATCGTCCGAATCCGTTCACCCGCCGAGCCCGTCCATGGAACACCCGCAAACGCCAGGCGCGCAGCACGACGCGGCGCGCCGCAGCACGCTCGTGAGCGTGGCCGTGAACCTGCTGCTGTCCGCCGCGCAGATCGTGGTGGGGACGCTCGCGCATTCGCAGGCCCTGCTGTCCGACGGCGTGCATTCGCTGTCCGATCTCGTGTCCGACTTCGTGGTGCTGCTCGCCGGCCGGCAGAGCCGCAAGGCGCCCGACCACGATCACCCGTACGGGCACCAGCGCTACGAAACCGCGGCCTGCCTGCTGCTCGGCGTGCTGCTGCTCGCGGTGGGTGCCGGCATGGCGTGGGCCGCCGTCGCCAAATTCGGTCAGCCTGCCACGGCCGCGCGCGTGCACGCCTCGGCGCTGTGGGTCGCCGCCGCCGCGCTGGTGGCGAAGGAGCTGCTGTTCCGCCATTTGATCGGCGTGGCGCGGCGCCTGCGCTCGAGCCTGCTGGCGGCCAACGCGTGGCATGCGCGCTCCGACGCCGCCTCGTCGCTGGTGGCACTGGCGGGCATCGGCGGCAGCCTGCTGGGCCATCCGATGCTCGATCCCGCCGCCGGCCTGATCGTCGGCGCGATGGTGCTGCGCATGGGCGCGCGCTTCGCGTGGGACGCGATCAACGATCTGATGGATCGTGCCGCCGACGACGAGGAAGTGGTCGCGATCGCGCGCACCGTGCGGGCGACACCCGGCGTGCTCGGCTGTCACGATCTGCGCACGCGCAAGCTCGGCGACATGATCGCCGTGGACGTGCATCTCGAACTCGACGCGCGGCTGTCGCTGATCGAGGGGCACGAGATCGCCGCGGCGGTGGAGCGCAACCTCACGGCGCGCCACCGCGTGCTGTCGGTCATGACGCACGTCGATCCGGTGCCCGGCGGCGGGCCGGCGGTGCGCGCCTCGCATGCCTGAGTCGCGCCGCGCAGGGCACGAAACCCCTCCGCCCGGCACGTCGCCGACTCCCGCCTTCAACGCATGCGAATCCGGCGCGCCCCGCGCCGAATGACAAGAAGCGTCAAATTTCGTCGCCGATTCGCCCGAATCGGGTCGAGTTTTCAATTACGTCAAGATTCGCCGCGCACGCTCTGATATCAGTACGTCCATGAGCAATGGCACGTATCGAATCCGCGTCGCCTGCCTTCAATCAGATCATTGGTCGTGTAAAGGAACGGGGTAGCGTGATGATGTTGCGACAGGACCTGATGACTCGCAGCGATCGCACGTGCGATCGCAATCGCCCGCCCGAATTCGAGGCGGAGAGCGGCTGGTCGGTGCTGATGCGCGGTTTCGGCCAGCCGGTGGCCACGCCGCGCGGCATCGTGGGCTGCAGCGTGGGGCTGTGGATCGGCACGCTGCTGATCGTCAGCGTGACGCTGGTGACCTCGCGCATCGACGCCTACGATCGCGCCGAGCAGAACGCGCGCAATCTCACGCTCGTGCTCGAGCGCGACATCCGGCGCAGCGTGGATCTCTACGACCTGTCCTTGCGCGCGGTGGCCGAAGGCGTGGCGAACCCCCGCGTGATGACCCTGCCGGCCGACCTGCGCGATCAGGTGCTGTTCGACCGCTCCGCCACGGCGCCCCATCTCGGCACGATCGTGGTGCGCGACCTGAGCGGCAACGTGCTGGTCGATTCGGGTACGGTCGAGCCGTCCGGCCAGCATCGCGCGAGCGAGGCCTATCCGATCCTCCAGAGCCGGCTGACCGCGCTCGGCGGGCTGTACCTCGGCCACCCGGCGCCGCTCGGCGGCAGCACCGAAGCGCTCGCGATTCCGCTGGGCCGCGCGGTGCGCGATGCCGACGGCACCGTGCGCGGCAGCGTGACGGGCAGCCTGAGCCTCGAATACTTCCGCACGCTCACCGGCGGCCTGGCGATCGGCAAGGACGGCTCGGTGTCGATCTTCGAGACCGACGGCACGATGATCTCGCGGCTGCCCGACAGCCCGGCCAACATCGGCCGCGACTTCTCGCAGACCGGCGTGTTCCGGCAACTGATGGCCGCGCCGGAAGGCAGCTTCGTGGCCCGGCCGAAGGTCGACAACGTGGAGCGCCTGGTGGTGTTCAAGCGCCTCGCGGGGCTGCCCCTGATCGTGGTGGTGGCGCCGGCGATCGAGACCGTCTACGCCGACTGGTGGCGCCGCGCGGGCTGGCTCGCGCTGCTGGTGACGCTGTTCACCGCGGCGAAGGCGATCGGCACCTTCCTGCTGGTGCGCGAGTTGCGCCGCCGCCGCGCCGCCGAGGCCGAACTGCAGAGCCTGGCCCAGCGCGACCCGCTGACGGCGCTGGCCAACCGCCGTGCCTTCGACGACGCGATTCGCCGCGAATGGGGCCGCGCGCAGCGCGAGATCACGCCGCTCTCGCTGCTGTTCATCGACATCGATCAGTTCAAGGCCTACAACGACGCCTACGGCCATCAGGCCGGCGATCTCGCGCTGAAGGTGGTGGCACGCCAGATCATGTCCGCCCTGACGCGGCCCGGCGATCTGGTGGCGCGCTACGGCGGCGAGGAATTCGTCGTGATCCTGCCGAACACCGAACTGGACGGCGCCGTGGCCGTGGCCGAGAAGATCCGCCTCGCGATCCAGGCGGCCGGCATCGAGCACCGCCATTCCGCCTCGGGCTGGGTCAGCGCCAGCGTGGGCGTGTCGGGCCTGCAGAGCGAGGGCATCACCGACGTGGATGCGCTGGTGCGCGCGGCCGATGCCGCCGTGTATCGGGCCAAGCGCCAGGGCCGCAATCAGGTGTGCCGCAGCGCGTGAGGTGCGCGGCGCGCGCGGCGCTCACTGCGCGAAGCGATCGGCGGCCAGCTGCCGCCGTTCCTCCACCATCGAGGCGATCAGCGAGGCCAGATCGTCGGTGGACGGATCGGTGATGCCGGGCGAGCGGTGCAGCTCGAGATCGGCCGGCGGCAGCGGCGGCAGGCCGTCCTCGGCGCCGAGCACGCGCCAGTGCCCGGGCAGCGTGCAGCGATCGATGATGGTGACCGCCGCGCCGTGATTGACGGCGATGCGGATCCCGGTCGGGCTCTGGCTCGTGTAGACGATGTGGCAGGCGCGCTCCACGGCCGCCAGCGCCGCCAGCCCGCGCTGCCGATAGCAGCAGGTTTCGGGAAACAGCGCGAGCGGCACCGAGGCGCCGGGCGCGAGCCGGAAGTCGCGATGCGCGGCCCACACCACCTGTTCGCTGCCCAGATGGCGGCCGCCGGGCCGCGTGCCGTGCCGCACCACCAGCGCGATGTCGAGCTCGCCGGCGTTGAGCCGGTCCAGCAGCTCGAGCGACATCCGGCAATGGATGTGCGGCTGCGCGCCGGGGCGCAGCTCGTAGAAGCGCTTGAGCAGGTCGGGCAGCCACAGTTCGGCGTAATCCTCAGGCAGTCCGAAACGAATCACCCGGCTCGCCGCGCTGGCGCGATTGAGCGCCAGGATCGCGTCGTTCTGCACCTGGATGATGCGGCGCGCGTGGATCAGGAAGTTCTCGCCGTCGCGCGACAGCGCGAGGCGCCGGCTGTTGCGCATGAACAGATGCGTGTCGAGCCGTTCCTCGAGCGTGCGGATGCGCAGGCTGATGGTGGACTGCGTGCGGTGCAGGAGCCGGGCGGCCGAAGTGAAGCCGCCGCTGTCCACCACCGCCACGAAGGCCCGTATCAATTCCGGGTCGAGCGAGCTGAGTTTCGACCAATCGGGTCCACTGATGGAAGCCATCGGAATTACTCGCTTTCAAAAGAAAATTGACGCCAGAAAGATGACGGTCGGCGAGCGGATTATTGTCGAAAACAATTCCGCTCACAAATTCCGTCGTACCGGCTCCGGCATGTGGCAGCGCGCGTGACGACGGACTCCGACGTCCCCACCTTTCCGTCCCTTGCGAGTGCCGCCCATGTTCCTTCCACGACTGCTCCAACCCTTCCTGCGCCGTGCCGCCGGCCCGATGCTGCGCGCCACCGTGCTGGCCGGCGCGCTGGCCTCGGCCGGCGTGGCCCGCGCCGCCGACGAGCACGCCATCGCGATCGGCGTGAACAACTGGGCCGAGAACATCGCCGTGGCCAACCTGTGGAAGGCGCTGCTCGCGCGCAAGGGCTACACGGTCTCGCTGCTGCCCGGCGACAAGGCGATCATCTACGGCGGCGTGGCGCAGGGCAAGCTCGACCTGACCTTCGAGGTGTGGCTGCCCTCGGCCGACGGCGCGCCCTACGCGAGCGTGGCCTCGCGCGTCGAGAAGATCGGCCCGTGGTTCGCGCGCGCGGCACTCGGGCTCGCCGTGCCCGACTACGTGAAGATCGACGGCGTCGACCAGCTGAATGCGCACGCGGCCGAACTGACGCACGACGGCAAGCCCACCATCTTCGGCATCGAGCCCGGCAGCGGGCTGATGAAGCTCACGGCGCAGGCGCGCACCGCTTACGGCCTCGACTACACGGTGCTGCCGTCGTCCGAGGCGGCCATGCTGCTCGCGCTCGAACGCGCCGAGAAACGTCATGAGCCGATCGTGGTGACGCTGTGGAATCCGCACTGGGTGTGGGCCAGGTATCCGATGCATTATCTGAAGGATCCGAAGCAGGTATTCGGCCAGCCCGATGCGATCTACGCGATCGCCAGGGCCGGTTTCGGCGCCGCGCATCCCGACGTCGCGCGCTGGCTCGCGGCCTGGAAGATGGACGACCAGACGCTCGGCTCGCTGATGAACGACATTCGCGCCGCCGGCGACGGCGATCCGCAGAAGGGCGTCGCACGCTGGATCGGCGAGAACCCGGACCGCGTCGCCGCGTGGCTGCGCTGAGCGGCTGAAGCGGCCGCGCGCACCGTGTCGAAACACGGTGCGCGCGGCGCCGGGCCCGGCGTTCGGCCCGGCGTGCGATCCGTGGTTCAGGCCAGCAGCCGCGCCTCGAACGGGTAGTCGGACAGCAGCTCGATCTGGCCGTCGGGCCGCACGTACACCTGCTCCTCGAGCTTCACGCCTTCGCCGCCGGCCTCGTGACCGATGTAGCTCTCCACGCACAGCGTCATGCCCGGCTCGATCACGCCGTCGTAGCCCTTTGCATCGTTATCCTCACGATGGCAGATGTACGGATACTCGCCCGTCATGCCCACGCCGTGGGCGAGCGCGAAGTAGCGGCGCGCGCGATACGGCTGCGGAATCTGCCAGGCCCTGGCGATGAACTCCTGAAACGTGGTGCCGGCCTTCACGTTTTCCAGGTTGGCGTGGATCTGGTCGTACGCGTGGCGGTACAGCGTCTTCTGCGCGGCGCTGGCCGGGCCGTCGCCGCACAGGAAGGTGCGCGAGAAATCGGCGTAGTAGCCGAAGCGGCCCACCACGTCGGTGTCGAGGCCCACCAGCTCGCCGGCCTGGATCACGCGCGCGCTGCTTTCCTGGAACCACGGATTGGTGCGCGGCCCCGAGCTGATCAGGCGCGTCTCCACGTAGTCGCCGTCGGTGGCGATCACGTGCTGATGCAGATGCGACCAGAGCGCGTTTTCGGTGATGCCGGGCACGAGCGCGGCCTCGAGCTTGCGCACGCCGTCCTCGGCCGCGCGCAGCGAGGCGCGGATCATCTTGATCTCGTTCGGCACCTTGATCGCGCGCGCGCGTTCGAGCGGCTCCTGCGCGTCGGAAATCTCGTAGCCACGCGCCTGCAGCGCGAACGCCGCGGCCGAGGTCGCGCTCTCGATCGCGATGCGCCTGCCGCCGCCGTTGGCGCGCACCAGGTCGTCGATCTCGGCGGCCCAGCGCTCGGTCACCTGGCGCAGCATGTCGTCGCAGAAGTAGTAGGAGATCGCGGTGGCGGGGCGCACCTCGTCCACGGTGTCGAGCCCGTCGGCGAGGAATTCGCAGCCCGCGTACTCGAACAGCACCACCTTGCCCTCGGCGGGCACGAACAGGTAGCGCGCGGGGTTGCGCATCGAATACACCTGCATGTTGCGCGAGCCGGTGGCGTAGCGCATGTGGGTCGGGTCGAACAGGATCGCGGCGCTCAGGTCGCGGCGCTTCAGTTCGCGGCGCACGGCGGCGAGGCGGTCGCGCTGGATCTGCGCGATCTCGTCGGCGGTCGGTTCGCAGTCTTCGGGGCGGTGGGTGGGGCGGAGCATGGCCATGATGTCTTCTTCGAGAGTGTGGGGAGGGGAGCGTTCGGAATGCCGCGCGGGCGGTTCAGTCCACGAGGCTGTCGGCGCGCACCAGCTGCGCCTCGGCCTCGAGATGCATCTCGGACACGCGGCCGTACAGCTGGCGCGTGCGTTCGAGCCGGCCGATCACGCCCGGCTTCTTCGAGTAGGCGAAGATCGCCGTGTGGCGCTGGCGCTCGCCGTCCACGCGCGTCACGCGGTGCAGCGAGAAGCGGCCCTTGAACAGCTGCAGGTCGCCGGGGCGCAGCGTGATCGCGCGGATCGGCGCGCGCGTCTCGCCGCGCACCACGCGGCCCACGTCGCCGTAGTTCTCGCCTTCGGGCGAGCGGATGTTCGGGCAGTATTCGAAGTCGCCGCCCGCGTCGGGCTGCTGGGTCATCATCGACACGATGAATTCGTTGGTGTCGTAGTGCCACGGCTGCTCGGTGCCGGGCGGCATCACGTTCTGCACGAGGCCCGCGTACGGGTCGGCGTATTCCCACACGCGCGCCTCGCCGAGGCAGGTGGCGATGAAGTGCTTCATGGCCGCCGCCACGTAGATGCGGTGGATGATCGCGTCGGCCGGGATCACGTCGCGCGTGACGAAGCCGCTGGTGCGATCCATGAACACGCGGCGCGGGTGATCGGCGGGCAGCGCGGGGTCGTCGGCCGTGAAGTAGGCGTTGACCTTGCGATGCGAGTAGAAGGTCTTCGCGGCCAGCGCGCGGCCTTCCTCGCGTGCGCGCTCGAGCGCCGCCGGCCGCAGGAAGTCGTGCAGCACGGCGCTGCCGTGGCTGGCCAGCTCGGCGCGGCAGCGCGCGCTCAGCTCGCGCATCGCCGGCGCGTCGGGCGTGTGCAGCGGGTAGCGGTCGGTGTTGATGATGTCGCCGAGATCGGTACATTCGGCATCGGCGAGCGGCAGGTTGGCGGTCACGTTTCGACTCCACGAAAGGAAGGGCCTGGGAACACGCGCGGCACGCATCCGCCGCGGATGCCGGCCATCTTTCGTCAATCAAAATGTTTCGGAAAACGAGTTATTCCGATCGATGCGATCGGCGCCGCCGATGGGCCGAAAGGCGAGGCGGGAGCGGGAAATCGGGCGGCGCGTCAGCCGACCAGCGCGAGCCCGCCCGACAGCAGCAGCAAGCCGCTGACGAGGCGATCGAACGCGGCAGGCGACAGCCGCGTGCCGGCCCGTTCGCCGAGCGCCACGCCGAGCGCGAACACCGGCGCCAGCACGAGGCCGGTGGCCGCCTGCGGCGCGCCGAGCCGCTGGCTGGCCGCGAACAGCAGCGCCGCGCCGCAGAACAGCACCGCGAAATAGCCGAGCAGGTTGGCGCGCAGGGCGGGGCCGCCGTCGAGGCCGGCCAGGTAGTAGACGGCGGGTGGCCCGCCGAGGCCGGCCAGCGCGGTGAGCGCGCCGCTGGCGAGGCCCGCGGCGGCGAGCGCGCCGGGGCTGCCGCCG
>JASLEG010000172.1 GCA_030151225.1 Burkholderia sp.
CTTCAAGCACCCAATCCGCATCGGATGCCGGGTGCTTGAAGAGTGCGCGGCGCAGGGCAGCGCACCGGAGTTAGCTTCGCTGAGGTGAGGACATGATGCTGTTCGACGATTTGAAGGATAACGAATGGGCGCTGGTCGAAGGACTTTTCTGCGCGGAACCCACGCGCAGTGAGCGTCGTGGCCGTCCCCGCGTGGAAGCACGTTCGGTCGTGAACGCGGTTCTGTGGGTGCTGTCGACGGGCGAGGGTTGGTCGAAGCTGCCCGGTCGCTACCCGTCCCCGCCGACCTGCCGTCGCCGTTTCGACGAATGGCAGGCGGACGGCACGCTCGCCGAAGTCGTGAAGCGCCTCGGCACGAGCGGCCGTCAGATCTCGCTGCGCGGCCGGATCGGCGCCAGCGCGGTCAAGCCGCCCGCGCCGCCGAGCCGCGACCGCCTTCGCGGTGCGTTCTGGACCAACCCGGAATCCTGGCGCGCCCCCGTGAAGATGGCCTGAGCGCCAGTCTCGCGGTTCATGGCGGCTCGCCCCGCCCGAGAGGATCGTCGACACCGCCGGGCCGCTGCTTGCATGCGGCGCCGGCGGCCCCGCGAAATTCATTGCGGCACCGTGGCGACGAAACATCTCTTTACCATTGCTTACAGCGCTCTGGCGCTCCCGCCCCTACCGTAAGGACGGTAAACAGGCTGCAATCACGGCCTGAAGGGAGCCGATCCATGCCAAGCCACTCGACGCTCGCCAGTGCGAGCGTGGTGTTCGCGCTGGCGCTCGCCCCGCTTGCGCTGGCCGACCAGCATCCCCAACCGTCGCCCGGGCACGCGAGGCAAGCCGCCCAGAGCCATGCACCCCGTATGCCGCCGCCTCCGCCGCCCAACGTCGTGCCGCGCGGCGACCTGCGCGGCGACATCGCCAGCAATGCACGCGTGCACGGCGATGGTGCGCCGCGCCCACCGGGGCCGCCATCGCGCCATTGAACGGTGCAGCCGACGGAAAATCGCATTGATGAAGATTGCCGGGAACTGCACGACGTGCCGGCAGTCTGAATTGGGCCATGAGCATTGCCTGGCAACAGCAAAGTACCCGGTAGCGCCCGTATCTCGCGATACGGGCGTTTTTTTGCCCGCTGCGGTTCGGGGCCCTGCTACAGCCGGCTTTCGAGGATCGAAACGGCGCTCGCCTCGCTCAGTGCGTAATCGTCGACGCGGCGATCGACCCAGGATGGCAGTCGTTCGTCCCGCTCGAGCCGGTTGAATTCGGCGCGGCCGGTTTCGGTCAGTATCGCGATGTCGACGGGGGCGTGGAAGCCCGGTGCCGGTGCGACGGTCTTCTGCCGCACGGTATCCATCAGTCCGAGGTTGCGAAGGTACTCGAAAACGTTCGGGCGACGCGCCCAGGGAACCTGCCGGTACTGCACTCGGCGCAAGGCATCGAGCACTGCTTCGTTGGAATACGTGGCCATCTGGACTCTTTCTCAAAGTACAGCGATCCTGCAGGCGGCACCACCAGGCCGGCATGTCGCCAGCCGGCACCGCCACGCAACGACAGGTGGGCGCACCCCTGATCCGCCCCCCCCTGCGCCTTCCCACCCGATCCGCGCCACGTTTCGCGGCGCCGGGAACGGGTCGAACCCAACCGGTCAAACAAGATAACTTACCGCATTCAAATTGATTCTGTCCGTTTCATTTGCCTTGCTCATCGCACTCGCCATGTTGTGGCGCAAATATCGACTCGCGATTGTCGTCACGACGCTCGCCCTGCTGCTCTCGATCGCGACCGGCTGGCTCACGGCACCGATCGTGGCCCTCGCCGAAGCCGGCGTGAGCCCGACCGACACGCCGCGGATCACCGGCCACACCGCGATCGTGGTGCTGGGCGCCGGCATCAGGCGCGCCGACGGCAGGTTCGTGCCGCCGTTCGATGCCCTCGCCCGCATCGCTCGCGCAGCCGAACTCCATTCGGTCTGCCAACGAATCGGTGCCCGCTGCACCGTGATCATGACGGGTGGCGACCCGCATCACCACGGCATCAGCGAGGCCGAACTCTATGCCCCGTACCTGCGCTCGCACGGCATCGACGATCCGGACCTGATTCTCGAGCCGCGCAGCCGCACCACCTACGAAAACGCGAAATTCACGGCACCCATCCTACGCGCCCAACATTACGACGCCACGATACTCGTGACCTCGTCCTACCAGATGCACCGCGCGATGCTCGACTTCGCCCGCTTCGGCATCGTGCCCCAGCCCGTATATGCGAACCGACTGCAGGTGGTGCGGGGCTGGCTGCCGGTCGCCTCGAACTTCAAGGCGGCATCGCTCGCGCTGCATGAAATTGCCGGCATTGTTCAATTCTACGCATATCGGCGGCTCGGCTGGTTCTGATCGTCGCGTGGCACCGCTTTTGCGACCCACAGGCACGTGGCACGCCCGTGACCGTGCCCGAAGCCGTCGCGGCCGCGGCACGCGCGTGGGCCGCGCCGGCGCGGATGTGCATTGATCCGTCACTTTTGCTACACTCGATTCACTCGGTTGCACTGCCGGACGGATCGGCAAACTCGGGTCCATCACCACTTAGCGGAGGTAAAGCAATGAAGAAAATGTCCCTGGCTATTCTGGTTTCGATGTCGGCTCTGGCTGGCGCGGCGCATGCCCAAGAAAGCACCACGATCACGACGATCACCGACCCGGCCCAGATCGCCGACATCGAGCAACGCGCCCAGGCGCTGCAGCAGCAGCAGCAGGCACAACAGGCAGCGGCCGAAGAAAAGCCGATGCACCATCACCATGCAATGAAGAAGCATCACGCGGCAAAGAAGGCAGCGAAGCCCGAGGCGGCCAGCCAGTAAGCGCCGCCGGCCCCCGTCGCAACGGGCCGCCACGAGCCGAATCCGGTCGATCCGGGTTCGGCTTTTTTCATGGCGCGGCACGGGTCGCGCACTGTGCTACAGTCGCGCACCCAACTTTTCCAACCGTGCGCACCCTGGTGCGGAGGACAGAATGAGCAATATCCAGCTGGACATCGAGTGGACCGACGCGGCGACGCGCAAGATCAAGCAACTGATGCCGCGCGCCTCGGAAGACGCGTTCCTCGCGCTGCCGCCGATCGAGTGCCTGCCGATGGAGGGCGACGTGCTGTTTCTCGGGCCGCAAGGCAAGCAGCAACCATTCGTCGTGGTCGAGCGCCAATATCATCATGACGGCGACGCGGACTGGACCATCATCCTGATCCTCGACGTGCCGAACGAGCACTGACACACCCGGGCGGCGCCGCTTGGCCGCCGCCCTCTCCCGCGCTTGATACGCCGCGGGCCTCTCACACCGAATCAGGCGATCCGCTGCATCACCCGCACCTCCGAGCGTTCGATCCATTCGGCCGCCGTCTCCTGAAACGCGCGCAGATGCGCCGACGACGCGTGCGCGGCGAGCGCCGCATCGCTGGCCCAGCGCTCGATGCACACGAAGCGGCACGGATCCTCGCGATCGCGATGCAGATCGTATTGCAGCGCGCCGGCCTCGACGCGCGACGGCCCGACGATCAGGCCCAGTTGCTCCATCAGCTTTTCTTCCATGCCCGGCCGGGCAACGATCGTGGCAACCACGGCGACTTCCGACATCTTCGCGCTCTCCTTTCGAAACGGTGAGCGTACACCGTACACGACTCCCCGTTCAGCCGGCACACGCGCCAATCCGGTGCCAAAAAAAATTGCCCGCGCTTCCGGGGGAAGTGCGGGCAAAACCGTCGCCCTACGAGGATAGGCGACGGGGCCAACGGGGCTCATGCTTGCGCACGAGCCATCGAGCGGTCGGCGCGGGGGCGCACCGAGCAGTGACGGGTTTCGTGATGCAGCGCTGCCGTTATGGCGCTTCGCACCACGCACGATGTGCCGGGGCATCATCATTCGCATGATTAAAAGCAGCTTCCGTGCCACTCTGAAAATCGGGTATAAGCCCATGATTTTTCAGCGTTAACATTTGTTCACATCGAAAATGATCGACTGTGCCACGTACCGTTACCCGGTAACGTTACGTAACGCGCGATGCGTTTCGAACGCGCAATGAAAAAGCCCGCCGGGTGGCGGGCTTTTCGTTCACTGCCGGGGCTGAACGGGCAGCGCGGGCGGTGTGTCGCGAGCGCGAGCTCAGTGCAGCTGATTGACCAGCAGCGCCATGATCTGGCGGCCCGGGCCGGTCGAATCGACGGCGCCATTGGCATCGACCACGGCCACGCGCGTCTGATCCTGCGTCAGTGCCTTCACGTTGACCAGATACTGCTTCGCGGTCTTTTCCTTCTTGCCGTGGAACAGCTGGCTCCAGAAGCCCTGCTCGGCCGCGCTCATGTCCTTCGGATCGACGTAGCGCACGTAGTACAGGCCCTTGGTGCGATCGCGATCGTCCACCGTGAAGTTCGCGCGATCGAGCGCGAGGCCCACGCGCAGCCAGGCGCGATCGTAGGATTCGCCGAGCATGAGGTCGGACGGGCCTTCCGGCACGTCATTGCTCGACACGCCGCCGCGATGGCGCACCGGCGCCGCCGAATTCGCGACGTTCTGCGCCGCGATCGAGGCCGCCGCGGCGTCACCCTTGCCCGCGCCCGAGGCCGGTGCCGGGGCCGCCACCGTGGTGGTGTCGCCGGTCTTGGTGTGTGCCTCGTTCTGCGAGAGCACGACCATCAGGCGCTTCAGGTACTCGGTTTCGAGCGCGGGATCGTTCGGCTTGGTTTCCCAGGTGCTCGAATCCTTGTTCGTGCCGGTCAGCGCCTCGCGCATGCCCTTCTGGCTCACGAACACGTAGGTGCCGCCGTTCGGCGCGGCGTCGAGTCGCGTGCGGTACTTGTTGCGCTCGGCGGTCACGTACGAATTGCCCATCGCCTTCGAGATCACGCCGCGCACGATGCCCTGGTTGACCGACGGATGGGTTTCGTTCCAGTCGGTTTCCATCACGCCCTTGTCGCGCTGGTCGATCACGAGCAGGAAGCCCTGCTCCTGCCAGAAGCGGCGGATCTGCGGCCATACCTCGGCTGGTGCCTGGTTGTCGATGACGAGCCAGCTTTCGGTGCCGTCGCGCTGCAGATGCATGCCCGGCGTGACCGGCACCACAGCCGTGTCGGACTGCGGGGCGACCTGCTGGGTCTGCTGCAGGCTCGACAGCGAGGTTTCGCCGTTCACCGGCGGCAGCGAGCGCTGGTCGGCCGTTTCGTCCATCATGTTCGGCGGCACGGCGAGCGACACCTCCTTGGTCCGGGAATCGCTCTTGTAGTCGATTTTCGTGGGCGACGGCGAGCTGCACCCTGCCACGAACGCGCCGGTTGCCAGCACAACCGCAAACCGCTTGGTAAGACGAAGATCAGACATGTTCGGGGAATCCTTCCGGCTTAGAGGCCACGGGCACTTTTCCGTGGATCAACCGCGCATTTTACCGGGCTAATGTGGCCAAGTGCAAAAAGCGGGCTGTCGTTTGTACGGATGGCGCCCGAAAATCGGTCATTCCGGGCGCGCGGCACGGCTCGACACGGGGGGCAACCTGCGCGACGATGATCGCCCCGAACCGCCCGGAGGCACCATGAAACCTCGCTTGTCGCGCCTGCTCGGCGTGGGGCTGCTCGCCGTGTCCGGCATCGCGTGCGCCCGGCCCGACGACGTCACGCTGTCCGCCGCGACGCTGCGCGCCGGCTGCACCGTCGTGCTGCATCCGCAACCGATCGACGAACCCGGTACCGGCGGTGCGTTCGACATGCAATTGCTCTGGCAGTGCCGGAGCGGCGCGCCGGTGTCGATCGGCACGATCGGCGCCGAGGGCGGCGGCCCCGAGATCGTGACCGTGTTCTATCGCCCCGACGAGATCGTGACGCTGGCGCGCTGGGAATCGAGTTCGCCCGTGGCGGATTTTCAGGGCGAATTCTACGAAGTCGACGCGTTCCGGCTCGTGCAGCACGGGGGCGCCACCGCGTTCGTGCCGGTGCCGGCCATCCGGCGGGCATTCGGCGACGGGGAAGACGGGACGCGCGGCAATACGCGGCGGGTGTTTCGCTACAAGACCGCGGCGGCGATTCGGGCGCGGCTCGCGGCGCTCGGCTTGTGAGGCGGCCCGGCTGACGGGAAGGATTCTCGTCAAGTCATGGGGCGCTCGCGCCGATAATGCGACGGCATTCGTTATGATCCCGGATCGGCGAGCCGCACGACATGACAGCGTCGGCGGCACCGGCGGGCAGAACACGACAAGCAACGAGAAACGACAAGACGACACCACTCGGGGGCGAGGATGGACGCAATCATCGGTATCGATCTCGGTACCACGCACAGTTTGGCCGCAGTGTGGAAGGACGGCGCGCCCGCCCTGATTCCCAATGCCATCGGCGAATTCCTGACGCCCTCGTGCGTCGGCTTCGACGACGACGGCAGCGTGCTGGTGGGCCGCGCCGCCCACCATCGCCTGCACACGCATCCCGAGCTGACCACCGCGAACTTCAAGCGCTACATGGGCACCGCGCGCGAGCTGCAGCTCGGCCAGAAGCGCTATCGCCCCGAGGAACTGTCCTCGTTCGTGCTGCGCGCGCTGAAGGCCGATGCGGAGGCGTTTCTCGGCCATCCGGTCGAGCAGGCCGTGATCACCGTGCCGGCCTATTTCAACGACACGCAGCGCAAGGCGACGCGCGCGGCGGGCGACCTGGCCGGCCTGCAGGTGGCGCGGCTCATCAACGAGCCGACCGCGGCCGCGCTCGCCTACGGCGTGCACGAGCGCGACGCCGAGCGCAAGTTCCTGATCTTCGACCTCGGCGGCGGCACCTTCGACGTGTCGATCATCGACATCTTCGACGGCGTGATGGAGATCCGTGCCAGCGCCGGCGACAACATGCTCGGCGGCGAGGATTTCACGACCGCGCTGGTGGACGCGTTCGTCGAGCACCACAAGATCGAATCGGCCGTGCTGCGCTCCGATCCCGTCGAACTGCAGCGCCTGCTGCACGCGGCCGAGACTGCCAAGCGCGCGCTCACGAGCGGCGAAGCCACGCAGATGCGCGCCACGCTGGACGGCACCCTCTACGAGATGACCGTCACGGCCGCCGACTTCGAGGCGCACTGCACGCCGCTGCTCGATCGCCTGCGCCAGCCGATCACGCGCGCGCTGCGCGACTCGCGCATCCCGCTGGCCGAGCTCGACGACGTGATCCTGGTGGGCGGCGCCACCCGCATGCCGATCGTGCGGCGCATGGCCGGCCGGTTGTTCGGCCGGCTACCCGCCGGCGCGCTGAATCCGGACGAGGTGGTGGCGCTCGGCGCGGCCGTGCAGGCCGGGCTCAAGCAGCGCGACGCCGCGCTCGAGGAAATCGTGATGACCGACGTGGCGCCGTACAGCCTCGGCGTGGAAGTCGTGAACCGCATCGCGCCGGGACGCTTCGGCGAAGGCAGCTTCCTGCCGCTGATCGAGCGCAACACCACCGTGCCGGCCAGCCGCTCGAAGGTACTGTCCACGGTGCGGGACGGCCAGGAGTATGTCGACGTGCGCGTCTACCAGGGCGAATCGCATGCCGTGTCGGACAACGTGCGGCTCGGCAACCTGAAGATCGGCGTGCCGCCGAAGCCGGCCGGCTCGGTATCGATCGAGGTGCGCTTCACCTATGACGTGAACGGACTGCTCGAGGTGCTGGCGCGGCATCTGCCCGATGGCGAGCCGCACTGCCTCGTGATCGAGGAAAATCCCGGCGTGCTGAGCCCGGCGGAGATCGCCGAGCGGCTCGCCGCACTTGCCACGCTGAAGATCCATCCGCGCGAGACCACCGAGAACCGCACCCTGCTCGCCCGGGCCGACCGGCTGTTCCAGGAGCTGCTCGGCGAGCCGCGCCAGTACATCGGCGTCCAGATCGTGGCCTTCAAGGCCGCGCTCGACAACCAGGACCCCGACGTGATCCGCGAGGCGCAGACCAACCTGACCCGCGTGCTCGAGTACTTCGAAACTCGCCGCATCTTCTGAGCGCGCCCGCCATGACCGCACCTGCCGGCTCGATCTGGGCCACGCTCGGCGTGGCCGCCGACGCGAGCGAAACGGAGATCCGGCGCGCCTACGCGCGGCGGCTCAAGATCACGCGCCCGGACGACGATCCGGACGCGTTCCAGGCGCTGCGCGACGCCTATGAGCGCGCCACGCAGATCGCGCAACGGCGCGCGGCGGGGCACGCTGCCGAGCGGGACTCGTGGGACTCGTCGGATTTCACGGAGTCGGTCGACGAGCCCACGCATCACGCCGACGCCGAGCCCGAGCCGGCATTGCTGGCTGCTGCGCCGCCGCGGCCGCCCCCGGCGGCGCCGCGCCCACCCGAATCGCAGACACCTCCCCGCCCGGCCCACGACACCGCACCGCCGCCGCCGAAACCCGCCCCCGCCATGCAGCGGGAGCCGGCGCCGGCGGACGTCGCGCAAGCCGCGCTGCAGCGCTTCCTGGCCTCCCGCAAGGGCGCCCCGCACACGCGCATCGCCTTCGACGCCTTCCTGCGCGAAGACGCGCTCATGCATCTGGCCGTGCGTGACGCGTTCGAGCTGGTGTGCGCCGAATACTGCGCGCGCGCCGATGTGGGCGAGACACTGCGCATCGAGATCGCCGACGCCTTCGGCTGGGACACCGATGCGCGCTTCGTGCTGCGCGCCCTGCCGCACGCGGGCCCGATCCTGCTGAACCGGTTGCGGGCCGATCTGCTGCACCGCGAGCTCGAGTACAAGCAGCCGGCCGCCGTCGCCCTGTTCGACGCGCCGCCGGTATCGCGCGCGCGTGCGCAATGGATGCTGTTGCCACGGCGCAGCCGCGTCGCCCAACTGGGCGAGGCGCTCGAGCGACTGCGCATGCAGCCGCGTCAGATCGTCGAGTCCCGCTTCGACCTGGAGAATCTCGCGTTCTGGGAGCGGCAATACGACGGCCGCCTCACCCTCTCGATCCAGCTGTCGGCGCTCGTGATGGTGATGTGGTTCGCCACCCTGATCGGACTGGCCGATGGGCGGCTCCGGCTGCTCGACTGGGTGCCGCCCTGGATGTCACCGCTGTGGTTTCCGCTGATCGGCGCGAGCATCGGCGCGGGGCCGGTGATCGTCTGGCTCGCCTGGCCGGATCGCTGGCGGCGCGCGTACCAGCAGGCGTGCGAGCGCGGGCTGTTCCGCTACGGATGGATCGTGCTCTGGGCGATCGCCAGCGTGGTGCTCCTCGAAGGCCGTCTGCACGACTCGCACGCGGTTCAGGTGGGCGGCCTGCTGGCGCTGCTCGCCGCGATCGGCTGGGCGATGGCCGCCGTACCCACCGTGCTCGAACCGATCTCGCTGGCGATGTGCCTGCCGCTGGCGCCGCTGATGGGCACCCAGGCGGCATTCGCGCAGCTGTACGGCACGCGCGACCTGCTGTGGACCCTGATTCAGGCACCGCTGATCCGGGCGTTCGTGACGGTGCAGCCGGCGCTCTCGCTGTGGCTGCGCACCCATCGGCGCCTGCTGAAGCTCGCCGCGCTCGAATGGCCGCTGCTGATCGTGGCAGGGGCGATCCTGGCCGTGCAGTTCGGCGTCGATGCCGTGCTGCACGCATGCGCGCCGTTCGCGGTGCCAATCCTGCTGGCCGCCGCGGCCACCAACGTCAGCCTGATCGAATGGGCACGGCCGAACCGGAATCTGGTAATGATCGGCGTGGCCGCGCTGAACATTCCGTTGGTCGATTCGATCGTGTTCCTGCTGTGGCCGCTCGCGGCGAGCGCAAGCGCCTGGTATTCGCTCAAGCACACCTCGGCGACGCGGGCGGCCGAGTTGTACCGCCGCTGGCTCGCCAACCGGCCATTCGCCTACCAGCATCCTGACCGGCAGCAGCGCGTCGTCACGTCGCTGTACTCGTTCCTGAGCCTGATCGTGCTGCTCACCATCGTGGTGAGCATCAACCTGATATCGCCGAGCGCCGGCGACAAGGATGCGGGACACACTGCCTCATCGAGTTCGGCACCGGTGCCCGCGCCTGCCTCTGCGCCTGCCTCTGTTTCGTCCGCGTCCCAGGTCGCGACGAGCGGCCCACGCCTGCCGACCGTCGCGCCACGCCCGGAGCAGGTCGAGCCGAGCCAGAGCGAAGCGGCCTGCATCAAGAGCACGCTTGCCGGGGCGGAGGCGCCGGTCCGGGATGCGCGCACGCGGGCGGAGAACCGCTGGAACGCCCAGATCATCTGCCTGCTGCGTTCGCGCCTGCCGCTCGCTCCCGTGAACGGCGTGGCACTCGACGCCACGGTGCGCACGGACCTGCGCGCCGACGGCACGATCGAGCGCTACACGCTCGAGCAGGGCAACGGCGGAACCGACTGGGAACGCCAGTTGATGGCGATGCTGCACGACCTCGGCCAGTTGCCCGAGCCCGCCGACGCAGCCGCGCCGCGACACTTCCGGCTCAAGCTGCAGGCAGGCCGCGCGGGCTCCACGCAGCCAGCCCTCGTCACGAGCACGTCGTTCATGACGGCCATCGAAGCGCTGAACCAGCTAGGCTGCACGATCAACCCGCCGGCGTATCCGGTGATCTCGAAGCTGCGGGGGGAAACCGGCGAGGTGACGGTCCGGGCGACGCTGTCGGTGAAAGGTGTGACGGAATCGATCAAGGTGCTGCATGCCAGCGGATATCCGCGACTCGACGAGGCGGCCCGGCAAGCGGTGGAAACCATGCACTGCGTGCGGCCGGTGATGGCGCACGGCAAGCCGGTGCCCGCGACATTCGTGTTTCCGTTCCAGTTCAATCTCGATGGGTGAGATTGGGGAGGGGCGGGAGAATCGCTGGAACGCTCCGAAACGAAAAAACCCGCATGACCGATCGATCATGCGGGTTTTGTTCTGGTCGGGGCGAGAGGATTTGAACCTCCGACCACCTGCACCCCATGCAGGATCGGATTTCGCCGCGATGGCCCGGCTGGCAAGCGATTGCCGCCCTATTTTCCAAAATTTTGATTAATTTTTAGGCAGCAATCGGCGCGGGTTTGCGGGCAGTCAAGCACATCTTTTTGGAAAAGCGCACCTCTATGGCTATACTGTACATCCATACAGTATAGGTGGCTTTATGGCGATCTTTGCAGCTCAGAAAAACGGCGGTTCGTGCTGGACGTGCGAACATTGGGGCTGCGACATCATCGTCGGCGTCCACTGCACATGCCTTCGCTTCTCGCCCGCGAGCAAGTTGATCGTCTCGAAGATGAACGAGGGCTGCGCGTTCTACCGCCGGGCCTACGGCCTTGACGGTATGACCGACGAAGAAGCAGAGGCGCTCGGCCGCCGCTTTATTGTTTCGCGCTGAGTATCACCAGCACACCGTGGCCGGCCGCCCACGGCGAAGGAGGCCGCATCACTACTTCGCCGTGCGCGACGCGGGACACGCAGACGCGGCCGGCTTCTTCCAGCACCCGTGCTCCACGCCCGCCTGATTCTGCTCGACGATCTGCCGCGCGAACGCGTCGCCGATCACGTCGGAGCAGCTGGGCCGGAGCATCCTCACCCACTGGCAACTCGTGTCGATGACGCGAATCTCAGGCTGTGCCGCGCCAGGCGGCGCCGGCGGGGTATGCGCGCACGCGCCGAGCAGCGCGAGCGCGGCGAGGCTACTGGCGCCACGAATTGAGTTCATCTTGCACCTCCTTCGGGGTTTGCGACGACACCGCGTCGTCGATCTTCTGCCGGGCCACCACCGCGTCGGCGCTGGCCTGCGTGGCGGCCGCGTTGGCGTTCGCCGTGGCGGCCTGCTGCTGGGCAACATCCATCTGCGCCTGCGCAACCTTCTGGCCAGCCGCCGCGACCGATGCGTCGGCCCCCTTGGTCTTGATCCAGCCGAACAGCACTCCGGCCGCGGCCCCACCGATGCCGACGAGGACCGGCCAGAACTTCGCCAACAGGGAAACGAGGATTGCACTCATGACACGCTCCATTTGCCAGTGAGAAAGAGATCGCGCTCGGCCGCGCGCCGGCGCACCAGGCCGGCACTGACGACGCCGCCGGCCCGGTTCCACGCGAGGAACTGGTCGGCCGCGCCCGGCCGCGCGCCGGCATTCAGCATGCGCAGCAGCGTCGACGGCGCGCCGCTCGCCAGCACCACGATGCCGTCGCGGCCCGGATCGCCCGCGCTCCGCGCCCGGCCGGCGCCGACGTTGTTCACGATGCTGACCATGGCGGCCTTCTCGTGCGGCGCAAGCACCACGGTGACAGCGCGGTCGACGATCGCCGCCGCGGTCTGCAGGTTCGCATCGTGGCGCGCGTCGGCGGTGGACTGCGTCCAGACCGTTCCCTCGCGCACGTCCGCGCCCGTCGAGCCCCAACCGCACGTCCATGGCGCGCCCGACAGTGCGCGCAGAACCGGGTCGGCCGGGATCGGCGCGCCGGCCAGCGTCCGATACCAGATCCCGCGCGCCTGCAAGGCTTTGCCAAGCGGCGAGGCCGGGTCGGGGTATGCGGTCAGGTAGCAGCTTTCGAAGTGCTGCGAGAGCGGGCGGCAGAGCGCGAGCCAGTCCGGCCCAGGCGCCTGCGCGGCGCCTTGCTGGGCTTGGGTTTCCGGATTCGATGCTTGCATCGGTCTCGCGGGCGGCACGGCCGAATCCTGGTTCACGGCCGGCACCTCGGGCGCCGGCGCGCCGCCCGTGGCCGGCACCGGCGCGCGCGCGAACAGCGCCGCGACCGCGCGGAACAGGTCACTGAGCGTCATGACGGGTCACCTCCAGCACGCGCGCGATCATCGTGATAACCATGCCAATCACCGGCACGATCGTGGCCGGCGCCTTGGGGAAGAACGTCATCACCCAAGGGGCGATCGATGGCCAGTTGTCCGAGAGAATCCCGAACAGGTGCGGCGCCGCTGCCAGCATCACCGCGCCGGCGGCAAGCAGCCGCATCTCGCTCCACTTCCACGCCTGTTTCCAATCGTCCACAAGTTGAATCTTCATCGTGCCCATCTCCGTATATCCGGCCGCCCACCGGCCGAGTTCAAGATCAGTTGCTGCGTGAGGTCGTCAAGCTTCTTGTTGGTGTCCTTGACGTCCTGTCCGATGCCTCGCAATTGCTCCTTTACGTCCGTGCGTTGCTGATCGAGCGCGCGCTCGACCTGTGAGAAATGCACTTCGTGCTGTTTGTCGTGATCCTCGAGCGTCTGCACACGGCCGACGAGCGAGTACCACATGACGATTGCGCCGCCCGCGGCGGCGATCGCCGACATGACAAGCGACTGCACGTTGACCTTGACGTCGAAAAAGCCGCCCTGCGATGTCCCCATGTATCCCCCTGTCAAAGAATTTCGTTCTGTCCGCTCATGACGAGCACTGCCCCGTTGACGGCCGCCGTCGTGCCGTCGTATCGGGATACGAATTCGATGGACGTGTTCGAGCTGAGATAGCCGTGAATGGAGATGTTGTTCTGCGCATCGAGGCCGGTGGCTGCGACTGACAATCGAACTTGGAACGGCAGTTGAATCGACAGGGCACCCGTCGCCGTTCCCTTGTCGGTGACAACGGCAAACACCGTCCAGGTAGCGGTCTTGCCGATCGTCGACCAGCGCAAGGTCGAGGTGTAGCCGTTCAGCGCGCCGCTCGCGGCGGTGATCGTCGGCGAGAAGGTCGTGCCATTCGCGCAGCGCGTGTTCGGGTGCAGGTCGCCCAGCGCATTCGCGAAGATGTAGCCGCCGAAGTAGTAGCAAGACAGCCAGTTCGAGGAGGCGAATACGCCCCAACCGCCGTTGTTGAAGATGTTCGTTTCGGCGGCGATCGTCATCACGATCGTGACGTCGTCGACGTGGATGGCGTTGCCTTTGTGGTTGAACACCTGACCGCTGTTGACCGTGATGCGGCCGCCGCGCCAGTTTTTCACCCAGATCCCGTGGTACGGGCCGGCGCCACTCGCGAGCTGTCCCGAGGAGCCGATGAAGCCGCTGAGCATGACCGGCGCGCCGCCCGTCAAGGAGTCGTCGAACACGACCCCGGCGGTCGTCGCACCGTCACAGACGGAGCCAGCTTCGTAGAACACCTCGCGATTCAGATTCGCCACGATCGTCGTGTCGAACAGGTAGTTGATCGCGTTGGCGAAGCTGTTGATCTGCCCTGTGCGCAGGCCGCCGAAGCCGCCGCCCTGGTGAACGCCGTTCCCGCAGAAGCTGATATTTCCGCGCCCCAGAAACAGATCGGACCCGTTGGAGTTCACCGCGCTGCCGTTGAACCTGAGGCCGTCGACCTGACACGACGTCGCCGAGATGGTGTTCAGGTGGAACACGTTGACCAGATCCAACCATGCGCCGTGATACATCTTGTCGTTGTTCGTGAGCACGCCGCACGAGATTTCTTCGACCGTGTTATGGACCATGAACTGCACGAAGTGGATGCCGGCGCCGGCGGTCATCTTCGTTGCGGACTCGAGACCGATCCCACCCACACACCAGTATTTGCTGTCCGTTCCGGCCTGGCCGAACAGCAAAAAATCTTGGTCGGTCGCCGCGCCGATCCAGTTGATCACTGTGTTCGCCGCGCCATCGGTCAGCAGGGTGATGTTGTTGGCAACCTTCGCGAGCTGCGAGCTGATGTTGTAGACGCCCATCGTGAGATAGCCGGCCAGTGTCGGAGTGAGCGCCGCGAGAAAGTTCTGCAGCGGCAGCGTATCGTCGTGTCCGGTCCCCGTGCCGCTGGCGTTGTTCGTGCCCACCACACCGTCGCCGCGCGCGCCGAACTGCTTGGCGCTCACCGAACCGGTGATCTGGAGTTTCCAGCGCCCGCCATCTGCCGCAACGATCACGGTCCCACCGTTGTCGACGCTCGATGCGTCGTTCGGGTCGAGCTGGTAGGAGCCACCGCCGCCATCGTGCGGCGCGTAGTAGCCCGTCACGTGGGAGCGCGAGTAGACCAACTTCGACAGGCTGCGCAGGGACGCGATCGAGTCGACCACGCGATTCAGCCGGCTCATGAACATCTCGCCGAGCGTGAGACCGTCAAACTCGACGAGATTGGCGCCGCTGTTCGCGAGATCGACGAACGACACTGCGGCCGACACGACCTGATCCCAGATCGTCACGCCGTTCACGTCCTTCACGATCTGCCGATAGTTCGTGTTGCCCCAGATCAGCGCCTGGCCACGCGAGTCGAGCGGCACCGGGTTCTGGTTCACGATCGAGAGGTTCACGTCCTGATACGTGTCCGCTTTCGTCGTCGTGCCGGGCTCGAAGAACTCGACCGTGCCGCCGACCAGTGGCTTACCGTTCTGGTCGATGAACTGCACTCGGCCGTTCGGGAGGATGGAAGCCATTGCCGCTCCAAAACAAAAAGGCCACCCGGAGGTGGCCTATAATCAAAAACCCCGCACGGGGCGGGGCTCGGAGTACTACGTGAAAACCTTTAAATGGCTGCTGAAAGTCTTGGCGCTTGTTCTGGTGATCGTTACCGGAGCATGGTTTCCGTTGAGCATCTACACCATCGTGTGCGATGGCGATGAGACAAAGTGGGTGTGGAACTGGCTCCTCGACATCATCGAACCTATCGACCGATTTTTGAGTTCGTTCGCATAGCGTCCATCAGGCGATTAGCATCCTCTTGAAGACGTCGAGCTGCTGACCCCTGCGCCAACTTGTTGCCTGCCCAACTTCCCGCCGAGCCGCCTAGCGTTGCTCCCGCCGGGCCAGCCACCGCGCCTCCTATGCCGCCGCCGATAGACGTTGCAACTTTCTGCGCGTGGCGCTCGAAAAGGCTTCCTTTCGCAAGCCGCTGCGTTTGGAGCCCGGCACCTTCGTATGAATGGACGCCCGGCATAATCTGGCCGGCATAGTTCAGAGCGTGAAAGCGCTGTATCTCATCCGGCGGGAACGTTTCAAGGATCTTCTGCCCCACCACCGAGTTGAGCGTCTTGTTCGCGCTGTTCTGGTTCCACACGCCTGACTTCCCCGCGCCCTGCTCATAGACCTCGCGCGCGAGCGCTCCGGACATTTCATTGCGCGCCGCCGCGGCCTGCTGCTGCAACTCGACAGGAATGGGAGGAATGCCGTCCGGCGCGCCGGTGATCCGGCCGCGCGCAAGATCGTCGAGGGTGTTGTAGATGTGCCGCCACTGATCCAGCGGCATGTTGTTGAGACGTCCCGGAATCTGCTCGAGCGCCGCACCGGTCTTGACGCCATTCGGGTCAGCGTCCCCGAACGCTTGGCGAAATCCACGCGCGCCCGTGATCGTCTGCTGCGCCTGGTGGAGTGCATCGCCCATCTTGTATGCATCCGAGCCCGCGGCGGCCGCGATGTCTTGATCGATGGCTCGGTTGATTGCGCCGATCGTCCGCGCGTTTCCATCGTTCCAATCGGCGTTGTTGGACTTTCGCACCGCATCCCATGCGGCGACGCTGCCCGGCGGCGTTACCTCGCCGGTAATCGGATCGCGAAAGCCTGTCGAGCGCGCGAGATCGATCAATCGAGTGATCCCTGATATCACCCGGCTGTTTCCGGCTCGCTCCGCTTCGGCGAGAAACTGCGGATCCGCGAGTAGATCGTCAACATGACTCGATTGAATCGGGTTACCGCCGGACTCCACCCGCGCCTGATCGTAGATCTGGTTCTTGGCCTGTTGGAAATAATCGTTGAGGCTGTCAGGTCCGAAGAACGCATCGTTGATGACCTGGCCGCGCTGTTCGTTGTTGATCAGGTTCGGGTTGGCGCCGGTCGCAGCGACGCGGTCCTGCGCATAGTTCGAAAGCGCCTGCTGCTCGCGTGCGAATTGGTCGCGCAACGCGACCTGCTCGGGGGTGTTGTCCGAACTGCGTGAGAGCGTGTACTCGCTGCGGAGCGCGTCCTCGTTCCCGGTGATCACGCCAGTGCGCACCGCATCGTTCTCTGGTCCAAGCACCTCGTTGGCGATCTGCGCACGCACGGCCTGCTCGGCCGGCGGCACATCGCCCGAGCCCCTCGCCACCTTCACCTGCGGAAATGCCGAGCTGCCCCCGCGTGCGGTCTCCTCGCCAGTGAGCTGGCCGGCATACGGATTCAGATTCGTCTCGGCCGCGCCTACGCCGCGCAGCGTCGAGCTTCCGACCGCCGGCGCGCCGGCAGGCGCCGCACCAGGCGCAGGCTGAGGAGCGCCCGAGGATGGCGCCGGCGCTGCAGGAGGAACAGTGACAGCTGGCGTGCCAGCGGACTCTGATGGCGGCATCGTCGGCTCGACGCGCGCCGGTGCCGGTTCCGGCTTGGTAATCGCTGCCTTCAGCGCGTTGGGCGCGCCGGGGAGCGCATCCAGCGCGCTCGCCGCCAGCTTGCCACCGACGACATTGGCAGTGGCAGCGGGCACCATGTCATTGATCGTAGCCATCAGCGGACCTTGGCCACCATTCACGAACGTCTCGTCGTACTTCTTCCCGATCGCGGACAGCGCGTTCCCGACTGGTGTGCTCATGATCGCGTTCTTCGCGCTCGTCGCCATCTGGCCGAGGCCAGCAAGCGCCTGCTGGCCGCCCTGCGTCTGCGGCTGATAGGTGAGCGCGCTCGACAGCCGATTGCCGAGCGCCTTGGCGTCGCCGAAGCTGTCGCCGAGTGCGGCCGCACCGATGCGCCCGATGCCGCCTACGACGCTTCCCAACGCACCCGTGGCGAGCGTGGCCAGTGGCTCGACCGCGGCGCCGGCGACGTCGAGCGGCGTCGTTTCGTGCGGCTGCGCTGCGCTCGCGGCGGCCGGCCCGGGTTTGGCGCTGGCGCCAGCAGGGGCCGGCGCGCTGCCCTTGGACATCACGCCTTGGGCCATCGCGAGCAGCGGATCGGCGGACGGCGCGCCCGGCGGCATGGTGGCGCCAGCGGCCGAAGCGGGTGCCGCTGCCGCGGGCGTGGGAGACGCTGCCATCGGCGCGCCGCCGCCCGTCATGAGGCCCGCCGCCATGTCGAGCAGCGGATCGCCGCTCGGTGCGGCCGGCGAGCTCGCGGCGGCTGCCTGAGGCGCGGGGCCGGGCGCGCCGGGCGCGGCAGCAGGATTCAGCCGCTGCCCGGTCGAGGAGATCACCGGCGCGCCGCCCTGCGCGGGCGTGAGTTCGGCGGCATTCGCGCTGCCCGAGAGCGCCGTGGCGATCGCGTCGCCGAATTTGCGCACCATGTCGACCGCGCCCGACAGCTTGCTCGCATACTGCGGATCCTCTGCGTAGCCGCCGGACTGCAGCGCCTTGCCGTAGGTCGCTGCATCGGCGCCCGCGCCCGCGGCCGCCGGATACCGGTTCGCGATCAGGTTGCCGAAGTCGGTGCCGAACGCGGCCGGCGTGGGGTACGCGCGGTATTGATCGGTGCTGCCGGTCTGGTTGTCCGTCGCAGCGACGCCGGCGCCCTTCACGTTGCCGAGGTTGTTCGTGCCGGGGACGATCGACTTGCCCCACCGCGTCTCGAGGCCCCACTGCCCGAGCAGGACGTCGGGCGCGACGCCGAGCCGCTGGCCGACGGCCGCCGCTACCGGCGCGTACTGCTGGACGAACCCAAGGATGTCGGCCATCAGAATGCCCCCAGCGCCTTCATGGCCTGATAGTCCTTGACCCACGATTGCAGCTTGCCCTCGGCCTGCAGCTTCTGCATTGCGGCCTGCTGGGCCTGCGGGTCAGGCAGCGAACGGATGTAGGACACGTCCGGGTTGAACGCCTGGTTCCATTTCGCCTCGAACTGCGGCAGCGTGCTGGTGTTGTTCCCGTTCTGCGCGAGGAACGTGGTGGTCGCCTGCTGGCGATCGAGCAGCGCCTGTTGCAGCCCGCGCGCGTGCGCGATCGACTCCTGAAGCGCCGGCAGGTTCATGTTGTTCGGATCGGGCTGGCCGGCCTTCGCCGCCGCCACGCGAGCGTCGCTGCCCGACAGGCCAAGCGACTGCGCCGCCTGGTCGGCTGCGCTGTTCAGATAGCTGGTGAGCAACTGGTAATCCTTCACGCTGTCGCCTGTCAGCTTGCCGCCGAGCCCCACCGCGTTCGCCAGTGTCTGCACCACGCCGCCGGCGCTCGCGATCGGCCCCGCTCCCTTCCCCGCTGTGATCGCGCCGTTCAGCGCCTGGCTGGCGAGGTCGTAGGTCTGCATCATCGGCTTGGCTTGCGCCGCCGCTGTCTGCAGGTTGTTGTACCGCGTCGCGGCACCCGCAGCGACGTCGCCCGCGCCGAGCGGCGCGCCGGTTGCGTAGCCGCCGCCGGGCTGCTGCGGCGCCTGGCCGGCTGCCACTTGCCCCTTCGTATACGTCGTTGGCTGCCCGTTCGCGTTGACCGTGATGCCCGGCGACGCCGCGTCGCTCGGCGACAAGCCGTTCTGCACCGTATAGCCGACCGTGCCGACGCCGCCGCCAGCAGCCATAGGGTTCTGGTTGACGGCGACGGTCGCCGGGCCGGTGTTGATCTGCGCATAGCTCGGCAGCATCGCATGTAGTTGCGTCTCGCCGCTCAGCGCCGACATGTAGTGCTGCGTCAGCCACCCGCGCAGCGCCTGCGGATCCTGCGGCATCGATTGCATCTCGGCCTGGTATACCTGCGGGGTGATCGCGCCAGCCTTTAACTGCGTGCCGGCGGCGTCGATCACATCCTGCGGAGCCAAATCAGGCTTCGTCAGCAGGCTGCCGAGCGTCTGCCGCAATCCTGACTGCACCTTGATCGCCTGATCAAGCTTGCTGGTCTGGAGCGTCGTCTGCGTCTGCTGGTTGTCGAGCAGGCTCTTGTTGAGCGCGGGCAGGTTATAGGCGCCGGCCGGGTCGGCCGCCAGCGCGCCCTTCACCGCGTCCCAGTTCGTGTTGCCGTTCGCATCGGTGTTCGCCTGGATGGCCTTCGACGCGGCCTGGTTGGCGCCGATCTGCTGCTGCAGCGCATTGCCCTGCGCGTTCGCCATGCGGAACTGCGCTACCTGCAGGGCGGTTTGCAGCGGGTTGTTCGCCGGGGCTTTCGTCTGGAGCGGAATCGAGGGATCGAGGGGCATGGTCAGACCGTGAATCCGTAGGAGTTAGCGCCGATACCGCCGAGCAGCGCGTTGGGACTGTAGGCGCCCGTCGACGCGGCGGCCGGGGCGCCCGCGGCGTTGTTGGTGAGCAACCCATAGGTGAGCGCATTGTTGCCGATGCTGCTCAGGCCGTTGCTGACCGCGTTGGCCGAGCCCACCGTGCCGGCCGCGATGGCATTCGCGCCGCTCGTGAGCGTGTTCCCGACGTTGCTGGCCGTGGCCGCGCCGAGCGAGCCGTTCGTGGCCGCTGCGTTCTGCCCGTTGCTCACGATCCCCGACAAGCGGTTGACGTTGTTCGCCGCCGAGTTGTAGTTCGTGTTGAACACGTTCGACGCGGTGTTGAAATTGGTGTTGTAGGTGCTCAGCGCGCGATTGAATACGTCGTTGTAGGTCGAGTCAGCCAAGCCGGTCGCGTAGTTCGACGCCCCCTTGAGTGCGGCGCCGGACGTCCCCAGGCCACGTGCGGCCGCGCTGTTCTGCACCGACTTCAGCCCCTGCCCCAGCGTGAACTGATACCCTGGCGTCGCCTGCGCTTGCGCGGCCGTCGGCGCCGTGAACGCGCCATAGCTGAACGTCGACTGCAGCGGGTTGTTCGGGTTCGTGCCGTTGAACGAGTAGCTGCCGTCCGGGTTCTGCGTGACGTTGTAGCCCATCGCCGTGAGTAACGGATTGATGGCCGACGTGCCGAGCTGCAGGTAGGGCTTGAGATTGGCCTGCGTCTGCTGCCACTGCTCCTCCTGCAGCGCGGCCGCATTGTTCGCAGCGTCGGCCTGCGTGTCGGCGGCACTCTTTGACGCACTGGAACTGATTGCAGAGCCCGCAACACCGGCAACTGCGCTACCTGCAATTGCAGCAGCTACGCACATTTTTAACCTCCAGGAAGATCTTTGAGCTTGAACTCCATCACCACGTCATCGGCGATGTAACCGCGGCGCTGGAGAATGTCGTGCAGCTTTCCGGTCCTTGTCACCGGCCAGCCGATGATGCTGACGCCGCGCGCGCGCAGCGTCTCCTCGATCTTCGACATGAGGCGCGGCATGGCCTGTCGGTGGTGCGGCTGCACGTAAAACGTGTCGACATTCCCGCACAATTCCGTTCTCAGGTGCAGGCTCTTGTAGAGGATCAGCAGCGCGTAACCGCGCAGGACGCCGCCGGCATCACGCAGCGTCATCGCGATCAGCGACTGGTGGTCGTATAGGTAAAGGTACTGATCGATGTCCGGATCGATCGCGAGGCCGCGCTGACCGTGATACGCGCAGGTGTCCTTTTTGATGTCCGAGCATTCGTCCCAGCTCTGCTGCCCGAGCGGGACAATCTCGCTCGCGAGCTCGCGCGTGAACGGCTCGATAGTGATCTGCTGAGCGTCCGTCGATCGATTACCCCCGCAGGACGTCATGCTCAGCTCCCCGAGGTCTCGTAGACGCCACCAGCGGCCGTCACGGCGGCTGCGGTGCCGGCGAAAGCCTGCAGCGTCATGCCGGGCGAGAGGTGCAGCCCGATCAGCTGGTTCGGCACATAGGTTTGGCCGGCCGCCAGCGAGAAGGCCGACATCAGGCAGTTGGTCGCGCCGGCCGCGCCGGCGCTCGGCACTCTGTAAATCGTCACGGCCACCGGGCTGCCCGACGTATTCGTGAGCGCGAAGCTGTTGATGGTCGACGTGGTGCCGGCCGGCGCGGTGTAAAGCGTCGCGGCGGCCGTGCCAAGCTGCGCGGCCGGAATGGCTACGGGAATGCGTTGCATGGTTACCTCGGGATAACGGTAAGGGTTGGCGTGGTCAGGTAGGTGATCGTCACGGCGTCCCCGGCGTTCAGCTCGAGCAGCTGGCCGCCCGTGACGAGCCCGAGTGCGAGAACGATCGGGCCGCGCGTGTAGGAGATAGCCGTGATCGAGCCGCCGGTGATATGCAGCGCCTGGCGCGACGTCGCCGTGTACCTGAACGGCGACGCGCCCGGCGTCACGCTGCGCATGGTCTCGGCGCTCCCGGTGCTGCCCGTCGACGGAAACACCATCTCGGAAAGCTGGTCGGTGATCGGCATCACGTCCTCGCGAAGGTCATTTCAGTGAGGGGAACCTGCGCCGACGGCGCGCCGCACACGTCCGGCAGCGCGATAGCCTGGACGGCGCCCCCGAAGACCTCGCCGAAGGCGGGGATGGACTGTTGCAGCGCGCCGATCGCAGCGAACGCCTGCTGCAAACCCAGGCTCAGCTCGACGATCTGATGAGCCGCATCGAACGGCAGTGGGACGTCGGCCTCGAGGCCGAGCACGTCGGCGAGCGTCAGCTGTCCGTCGCCGCCGCCACCGCCGGCCATCTGGCGCGCGAGACTCGCCAGGAAGTACCAGAACGCCTGCGTCGGCCGGCCGCCCGCATCAGTGAATGGGACGTTCGGGCCGGGCAAGTTTGCGAGGAGTGCCGACGCCGCGTTCGGCTTGCTCGGTGTGCTCATGTGCGTGCCCTCGAAACGTCGATCCACGCGCCGTTCAGCGCGGTGGCCACCGGCGCCGACCAGGACAGCTCGAACACGCGATCACGTGCGTAGCCTAGGCGCTGGAACTGAATTGAAGTCAGGAATTGCCCGCGTCGGCCCATCGACGCCGCGACGCGGTTGCCCCAGCTCGCGCCGCGATCGTCGCTCCACCGCAGGAACACGAGCGGATCCTCGTCATCGGCGGGCATGCCAGCGCCGGGCTGCATGTCCGCGATGAACTGGCGGAACAGCACGCGGTTGCCGTCGCTGCCGAGGATGTGCGGGAAGGAGCGGATGCGCTCGATCGGCTGGCCGTTGTCGGTGTAAGCGTCCGGGTCGAGTTCGTACACCGCGCCCGTCTCCCAGTCGCCCACGAGGTTGCGGCCGTTGTTGAAAGAGTGGCAGTTCATGCGGTGCCGTGTGAGCGTGCCCTCGGGCTTGCGAAAAGCGCGCTCGCCCCACTGTTCCGTCGTGACATCGAAGCACCACGTCTTGCCGGCCGTCGGGAACGTCAGCACGTAGAAGGCGTGGCCGCCCTGCATGTACGAGAAACCGATCGCGTCGCTGATCGTCGGATACCCCCTGAATTCCTGCTCGAGCGCGTGTGTCGACACGCGCTGCGCCTGGTAGTTCTGGCCCGCGAATACGACACCCTGACCCTGCAGATCCTTGCCGAGCCAGAACAGCGCGAGGTCGATCTTCGCCACCGAGTGCTTCGCCGCGCAACCGTGCTCGATGAAGATCCCGGGCATGCGGCCGAACGTGAAGTCGGACGCGCCCGTGTTGAACCACACCTCGGTGGTGAGTTCGCCGAACAGCCAGATTTCGCGGTGCATCACCGCATGCGTCACGAGGTTGTCCGAATAGGTCGACTTCGACGCGATGTCGAGCGGATCGAACGTGATGTCCGCGTAGCGCGAGATATAGAACTGCTGCGTGCTCGGCTTGTTGAAGACGAAGTAGCCGTCCACGTAGTCGACCTTGTCGGCGCCGTAGAACGCGGGGTCGACGCACGGCGCGAGCTGGTTGGTGGACAGATCGATCGTGAAGCCGCTCGGCGAGCCGTCCACGATGAACACGTGGAAGGTATTGTCGGCCATCGACACCGGACCGGCCACCGAGGAGATCGTGCCGAGCAGGGTGTAGGCGTTGCTCGCGTCGACGTAGTAGACGTTCGGCCCCACCACCTCGAACCGCTTCCCGTTCGAGGCGGTGTAGATGCCGCGCGACTCGCCGGCGACGGGCGGCGTCGACACGAGCGTGAGGCCGGGCGTCGGATAGTAGGTGAAGGGCGCGGGGGCGTCCTTCGGGTTCTGCTCGGCGAACAGGTTCACCGAGCGCTGCGCCGACGCGATCAAGCTTTTCGCCGCGTAGGCGCCAAGTGTGAGAGGTACGCGCATCAGTAGGGGCGATCCGAATAGATGTTGTAACGCTGCTTCGACGACAGCCCGCGCGGCATCCGCATCTGCTGGATTTGCACGTTCATGCGCTTCACCACGCGCTTGGCATTCATCGCGAGGCGCACCAGCGCCGCCGTCGGCTCAAGCTGGTACGACGGGGCGGCGTAGCAGGCCAGGCCGTACCGGATCGCCGCCATGTACGGGGGCGGCAGGTTGACGTCGTCGGCCGGCGTGACGAACTGCGGGAGCGCCTGCAGCGTCACGATGTGCAGCTCGAACGTGTTGTTCGGGATCGGGTACAGGATCAGGCTGCCGATCGGCCACGCCGAGTCGTAGAACGCGAACGCGGGGAACGAGGCGAGCTGCTTGAGCGCGATGCGCGAGTATTCCTCACGCGCCTCGATGATGTCGATCGGGTAGTCGATCGGCGTCGCGCTGCCGTTGTTCAGCCGCGCGTAGGCGGCGTTTATCGTGTAGGCCCAAGGGACGTTGAAGTCGCCCCCTGGGCCGACGGCATACGCCTGCGCACCCGTCGACTGGATAGCGGTGTCAACCAGGTGATAGACGCTCAGGCGCTCGCCCTGCCACTGGCCGAGCATCATGTTCAGCGTCGCGAGCGCGTCCATCGTGTCTTCGGGCGAAATCGATTGCCCCACGCCGAGCGCTCCCAGATCCTTCAGCGCGAGCGTGATGATGTCGACCGCGGTAGTCACGCCAGCTCCAGCGCGTTGCGAATCTTCTCATTCGACCAGCGCTTGTCGACACGGATACCCCGTTCGTCGGCGATCTGGATCAGCGCGGCGCGTTCGTCGGCTTCGTTGAGCGGCATCGGCCCATCGACGGACGCCGTCTCGACCGGGGCGAGCGCGGCCTCCTCCTCGGCCGAATGGACGATCTTTTCTCCCACCCATTTCGGGTATTCGAGGAAGCCGGCTTGCTTGTCGCGCGGCACGGGTTTCGCGCGCTCCGGCTTCTTCCAGCCCTTGCCGAGCGCGATGAACGCATCGTCGGTTTCGACCAGGCGGGATTCGCCAGCGTCGTTCGTCACCCACATCGGGAATTCTTGGAACATGGTCTCTCCAGAAGGCAAAACCCCCGCCGAAGCGGGGGCCGATTGCGACAGCAGCGCGCCCATCACCGGACGATCCGGCACGCCAGCTCGGGGTAGATCGCCGACCAGCCGTAGAGCACGTCGATACGGCACGGCACCGTGTCGCTGCCGATCGCATACTGGCGAGCGATCCGCATCGAGATGCCCTTGTGGACGCGCCGCGCGCCCCACGCACCGAACTTGCTCACGTCCTCCAGATCGGCCGTGGCCAGCGTGAACGCGTTACGGTGGTAGGCCAGGTTCCCGCTGTACTGGGTCGAGGCGGCGATATCCCACGTCAGCGGCGCGGCGTTTGCCGGGCCGGCCGTCACGGTCTGGTATTGCTGGTTGGACGCGGCCGTGTTGATCGGCGGGAAGATCGACAGCGTGGCGTTGCCCGAGCCGTCGGCCGTGGCGGGCGCCGTCACGGTGAACTGGCGCAGATAGCCGACCGACTGGCGGTTTTGCGGGTTCACGGCGAAGACGCCACCGAGATTGAAGGTGTCACCCTTCGCGACCGTTGCCCCGGCGCCGAGTCCCGTCACGATCAGCGTGCTGCCGGTCTGGCCAGCGCCCGACACGGTGCCGTTCGTGCGCGTGCCCGTGGTGAACACGTTGACGTTCTGGTCCATGCCGACATCGAGGCCGAGACTGGCCGGCTTGAAAATGCCGCTTTCGTACTGCTCGCCGATCGCCGGGCCCGGGTTGTACAGGCCGGCCGCCGACTTGACCATCGACGCATTGGTAGTCGGATCCCACACCGCCTGGCGCATGCCGTCTCGCGGCGCGGCCTCGTTGTCGAGCTTCGCGCCGGCGTTGAGCAGGTACGAGATATCGTTCGGCACCGTGCCGGCCGTCCCGACGTTGTTCGCCACATTCGCGGCCAGACCGAGGCCGTCGAAGTCGATCTTGTTGGCGATGGTCGCCATGGCCGGCTTGAGATAGCGGTCCGCGAAGTCATCCACGATCAACGTCAGCTCCTGCGAACTGAACGTGAAATCGACGTGGAACTGCGTCGTCAGGGTGATCGGCGTGGAGTTTTCGTTCACGCCCTCGATGTTCAGGTTCGGGCCGGTGGTACCGACGAACCGGTTCGGCTTGCGCGCGTTGACCGTCGCGCCGACCTTCGCGCCGGCTTGCGCGAACTCGTTGGAGTAGTCGCGGTTCGAGCGTGCGGTGAACGCAAGATTGTTCTCGAGAATCATCAGCGATTCGTCGAGGATCTTGACCGGGGTGAGAAGATTGTTCGGCATTTGCTACCTCATGAACGGGTACGGTTGCGCTTGCGCGCCGCGATGTAGTCCGCCGTCGTTGGGTATTCCTCGGGTTCGACGGGTGCGGACCGCCCACCAACCGGGTTGATGGGCGCGGGCGCTTGCGAGACAGGAGCGGGTTTCGCCTGGCCGACCGTCGATTCGAGACGGGCCAGCTCAAGCGCCATGCGAAGCGGAGGCAGAGACAGCACGCGCTCGGCGACGTCGGGGTTCTGGCCGAGGTGCTGAAGCACCTTGTGGCCGGCATCCATCGACGTGACTGCCTCGAGGAATTCCTGCGGCGCGCCCCCGAGCAGCTGGAAGGTGCGCAGCGACGAATCCCAATCGGCGCCGAACTCGGCCTTGCCCGCGTCGAACACGCGGTTGCAGGCGTCGTTGAACTTGTCCTGCTCGATCAGGCGCCGCGCTTCCTCGCGGATCTGGTCGGGCGTGAGGTTCGCGGGCGCACTGCCGGCCGGTGCTGCTGCGGGCGGCTGTCCACCGCCAGGCTGGGCGCCGCGTGCTTCTGCGGCTTCGGCCCGACGGACTGCGTCGTACTTCTCCCGCGTCAGCTGGTCGATGCGTCGCTGGACCCAATCGTTCTTGGGCGCCTGCGGCGCTTCGGCCGGTGCTGTCGCGGGGGTTTGCTCGGTGCCCGGTGCCGTGCTCGTTTCTGCGGGCTGATGCGCCGTTTCGGTATGGCTCGCCGGCGTGGCGGTGGTGCCTTCGGGTGCTGCGTTGTCAGCGGTTTGCATGGACGTGTCCAAGGATGTTTGCCCGGTGATGCCGCGCCGGTACGGAAACCAAAACGGCCCGCTCCTCTCGGATGCGGGCCTGTTGAAAACGGGGCGGTCGGGCGTTAGCGCTGGCCGCCGATGACGTACTGCTCGGCCGTCGGCGTGATCGGGCTTGCCGTCGTGTTCACGTACTGAATCGCCAGCGTGTTCGCCGCGGACACCCGAACGTTGCCGATCGAGAGGCCAACCTGATGCGACGGCTTGTTCACGTCGATCGAGTCTCCGACCTGCAAGCCGGGAACCGTGAACGTCTGCTCGGCGCTGGTATTCGCTGCGACCTGCGCCGGCGCGAGCGCCTGCGTGATGCGATAGATGCCCTGGATCGGGGTGGTGGACCCGAGGTCCTGGAGAATGCCGGGGTAGCTCATGTCACTGTCCTTGAGGAGCGGGCAAAGAAAAACCCGCACTCGGCGGGTTCGGTTGGGGTTGCGGAACGGCGGCGGGATCGGGCGGCGGGGTGTCGGCCCCGGCTGGCATGCCCTGCTGCATCATCTGCATCACCACCTGCGTGGCGACGTGCGCGACGACTTCCGGATCGAGCGGCTGGCCGAGCGCAGCCAGGCGCTTCGTCTCGGCGTCGTATGCCTTGATGTCCACCTCCTGCTGCTCGCGGCCTTGGCGAGCCTGCTGGAGCGCGTTGGTCAGGTGCTCGATCATCTGGCCCATCTGCTGCATCTTCTGCTGCATGTCCTGCTCTTGCGGCGACGGCCCCTCCCCGAGGATCTGCGGCGGAATTGTGCGATGCAGGCGCTCGGCCACCTCGCTGGCCATCGGGAAGTCGGCGGCCTTGAACAGCAGGTCGCCGGCCACCTTCATCAGCTCCTGGTCCTGGCTCATGATCTGCGTGAGCGCGTTGAACGCCTCCTGGCGCCGCGTCTCGTAGTTCGGGCCCACCTCGACCGTCACGTCGTAGCGGCCGATGCCCGGGTTGAAGATCAGTTGCACCTCGTTGGCGATCGTCGGGTGCGGCGCCTGCGTGAGCGGCTGTTGCTGGTTCGGATCGATCTTCGCGAACGTCTCGGTGCCGTCCTCGCCAACGATGCGCACCACGCGCGCCGTGTCGTAGATCTTCGGGATCAGGTCGATCAGCACGCGGCCCGTGTAGCGGATGGCGCGCGCCACGTTGTCGATGAAGTGGTACGTGGCCCGGTCACCCTGCCGCTGGCGCGCCTGGATCGCCACGCCAGCCTGCGCGTTCGACGGCTGGCCGAACTGCTCCTGATATTGGCCGCTGGCCATCATCAGTTCCTGCTGCGCGGACTGCATACCGGTCAGGTAGGCGCTGGCGCCGACGGGCGGTTGCTCGCGCTGCGGGCGCGGGATCTGCGCGCCGGTATCATCGACGCTGTTGTAGGGCAGGTACGGAAGGTTGTCGTTGTTCGCCTGCGCCCACTGATCCTCATACCCCTCGATCGCCTCGGCCGGCGCGACATAGGGCGTCTTGGTCTGCAGCGCGATGAACTCGACGTTCGCCGACGTCATGTAGTTGTACATGCGCTGCGCATCCTTCATCGAACGCGTGTGGCCCTTGCGCTCGACCTTGCCGTTGATGACGATCTCCTCGCCCACCACGCGCACGATCGGGATGTAGCGGCCCGCCCACGGCCGTTCATCGATGACGCGATCGCCGGCAATCAGGTACCACGTGATAACGGGCTCGCTGATCTCGCGCTTCTGCACGGTCTTGTCCCGCTCGATCACCTCGCGCTCTTTGGGGTCTTCGATCTCCGACAGGCGGATGGGGCCGTGCTCCGGGTGGTTGACGAGCTTGTCGGTCTTCGTGGTCTTGCGGAAGTATTCGCAGACGCGGATTCGGTCCTTGCTGATCCAGCCGCCCTGCGACGAGGTGTCATCGCCGAACACGACGTTACGGGCTTCCTCGGTCGGATACTTCGCCTCGAATTCGGTCTTGCTCATCTCCTCGAACACGAAGCCGAACTTGGAGTCGGATCCGTCGGCCGATTCGATATCCGGGTCAAGGTAGATCGTCAGCGGATCCTTCACGCGGCGCAGAAAGATCTCCTGATCGAACGAGCCGTCGTGCGCGTATTCGCACACGATGCGCCAATAGCCGATGCCGCCCTGCACCTGGAACTCGGTGGCCGTGTCGTAGACGATCTCTGCGTGCGAGTTGTATTCGATGTGCCGCACGATGCCGTCGAGAATCTTGGCGATCTCGATATCGGCCTGGCCGTCGACCGGCAGCGTCTTCACGCTCGGCTTGTTCTGCTTCGCGTCGTTGATGACCTGTAGGTTGTGCTGGCGCACCTTGTTGATCGTCAGGCACGGCCGGTCACCGCGGCTGTTGCGGATCGTGTCGGGCCACTGCCACTCGTTGTCGGAATCGCCGTTCGCGAACCGCAGATCCTCGACAAACAGCTTGCGGAAATCCGATTCGTACTCCTCGCAGCGCGCGAAGCGTTCCTTGGCTTCGGCCAAAATCTTCTCGTGCTCGGTGGACTGCTCTTTCGGCTCGCTCGACATATCACTTTCCCATCCAGCCGTGAGCCGACACAACGGCCCGGCGGACAACGGGTTTCACCTTCGGCTTGTTTGTGGCCTTCATGGCCCGGCGGGCGCCCTCGCACGCGTAGCGCAGGGCGTCGATGACGTGGTTGTGCTTGTCCTCTAGGATCGGCAGCACGAGGCCCGTGAGCGGGTCCTCCTTGTACTTGTAGAGCGTCAGCTCGTCGATCACGTGGACGCAGCGCGGATGCACGACGATGTCGAACGACTGCAGGAACTCGACGCCCTCCTCCAGCGACCGCGCGCCCTTGATCGCGGCGCGGATCTTCGGGAACCCATGGTTCCGCATGTGGCTGATCGTCTCCGGCCGAGCCGAGTCGGCCGTGATCGGCCAGTTCTCGGCGTCCGGTACGCCCATGAACAGCTCAGGCAGGTTCACGATCTCGCAGCCGACCTGATACGCCTCGTGGTCGACGTACAGGCGGTTCCCGTCGATGTCGCAACGGACCAGCACCGACGGATCGCTCGCGAAGCCCCAGTCGGCGCCGAGCCGGAAGATGGTGCCGGCCGGCCGCTCGAACTCCTCGATCACCCAGTTCTTGAAGACGCGCGCCTCGCTGCGCTGCTGGTACTTGCCGAGCCACACGTGCGCGTACTTGTCCGGGTCGCGCCGCTTGTCGTACTCCATTTCCGCCCGTAGCACGTCCGGCAGCCACGGGTTGTCCATGTAGTTCGCCTCGACCACGATCGAGTCGGGCGGCGCCTCACCGCCGCGCATCAGATCGTCGACAGGGTCGGTCGCATGGTTCGGGTTCCAGTCGAACCAGATCTGCGAACTCTCCTTGCGGATCGTCGGGCGCAGGATCTTCAGGCTGTTCGCGGTCGCGTTCTGCGCCTCGGCGAACCAGGCGCGATCGAAGCCTTCCAGCGACTTGATCGACTCTGCCGTGTGGTTCTGCATCCCCTCGAAGATCGTCGTGCCGCCGTTGCGCGACAGGATGCGCCGGTCTTGCACGTCGAAGTAGTCGCCGGCGTTGAATGCCACGATCTTCGATTCCAACAGCTTCTTGACCGAGAATTCCAGCGATTTCAGCGTCTGGCGCAGGCACACGAAGTCGTACTTGTCGGAGACGTTCTCCTCGAGCCACAGGTCGCCGAAGAAGTGAGACTTGCCCGAACCGCGGCCACCGTGCGCGCCCTTGTAGCGGACCGGGCGCCCGTTGGGCATGTGGTTGGCCAGCAGCGGCAGGAACGCGCGCGGCGTGTCGATCACCAGGTCGCTCATGCTTTCGGCTCCTTCGGTGCGGCCGGGTCAACGATGCGGCGCGTGATGCGCTGATACTGGATCGGGCCGCCGTCTTTGCCCGTGTGCTCGACGGTATCCTTGAGCATGCCGAGGTGGCGCATCAGCAGCTGCGCAGCGCCCTGCTTGTCATGCATCTTCACCTCGATGCCGTCCTTGGTGCGCTTCACGCCGGCGTACAGGCTCCGCAGCTCCGGCGGAAGGTCGCGCGTGTCCTTCAGGAATACGTCGCCGATGCCCTCGCCGAAGCACTCCGGGCAGGTCGCCACGGGTGGCTTGCGGGCATCGAATCCGGGACCACCGCGCTCGTCGAACTCGAACTGATCGGCGGTGATCTTCTTCTTCGCCATGCGCGCCGCGCGCAACTGCGCCTGGTGATCACGCTGAGCGGCGGCCAATTCTGCCGCCGTGAACTGATAGAGGTGGTCGAAGCCGTAGCAGTGGCGGCAGCAGGTGCGCCGGTACTCGACCAGGCCGTTCGCATCGGCAGTGACGACGTTCCATAGCTCGCGGACGATCCGATCCTGATCGATCTTGGTCCGTTCGCTGCGAGCAGCCATGGCGGCCGCGATGGCTGCCTGGATGCTCACATTCGCTAACAGCCGGACGGCCTGCTCGTTGGCCGACCGTTCGCTGAAACCCGCGCGGCGAGCGGCAGCCGAGCCGTTCAGGTCGAGCAAATACTCCTCGACGAACCGCTGCTGCTTGGGCGTCAGCTTCTTCGACATCGCGCGCTCAGATCAGCTTGGCGAGCTGGTCGCGGATCGCCGCGACCTCGTGGGCGAACACGTGGATGCCCTGCCCGATCTTCCGTTCCAGCTCCTCCAGATCGGCATGCAGCCGAGCCAGCATCGGGGCCGTGACGCCGCCGATGTACGCCGGCGTGTTCGGCGTGGTTTGCTCGCCGCCCGGCCCCAGCGGCGTCACGGGATCCGGAGCGGAGACCACCGGCGCGCCGACCGAATTCGATTCGGATACGGAAACATTCGAGCCGAGCGAAGGCGCGTCACCGGCACCCGACGACGCAGCCGCCGTTGTCGGGACCGGTTGGACCCGGATCGAGCCGGTATCGGGATCCGCCGCAGTCGAAGGCATCGCCGTAGCCGACGCACACGAATCCTGGCTCGGGTTGCCGCCAACGGCCGGCCCCGACGCGCTCGAGGTGCCGCCGACCGGCTCCCCCGACGCGGCGGGCGCCTCCTGCACGAGCGGGGCGACAGCGAGGCCCGGCTGGCTCTCGACGCCGACGGACGTGGCGGCCGGCGCGATGCTGGTGCTGAGCGAAACCGCCGGAGCAGCGCTGGATACCGCGTCGGCGCTCGCTTCGGCGGTGCTGAGCGCGGTGCTCAGCGACGCGCTGGTCGAGGCGTTGGACGCAGCCACGGCCTGCGCAACATCGGGCGCCGCTTGGCCGGGCCCGGCCGAGGAAGCTTGCGGGGGTTGGGTTTGCGGCTCGGATGCTTGCATCTCGGTCGCGCCGGACTGCGAGGGGGTGGGATCGGACATCACGTTCTCCGGATGGAAATGAAAAAGCCCGCGAGGCGTGAGCCTGCGGGCTTTCGGTCGGCGCCGGGCGAACTGGCCCCCGCCTGCGGGCCAATTCACTCGGACTATGCCGGAATCAGTAATCTCGGCGGATTATAGGGTGAGTCTTTCGGAATTACAACTCCGGTTGATTTAGTCAATTCTTTCCAAATAGCCGACTGTGCATGGTGGAGCGCGAACTCCCAAACATGTCCGTATTTGCGTCCCTGTTTCAGCTTCAACCGGCGGCAAATGAACGAGGAGTGCGCCCTCCAGACGTAATGCATGTTCAAAACGTCCTTGTCGAGCGGCATCAGCCCCCGCCAGGCAGCGTTGACGACGCGCGCGTCTGCGACATCGATCTGCGGTGCGTCCTCGCACGACTCCCGGTATCCCGAACGGTGTCGCCCTTCGGCAGAACCAGCGAAACCGGGCGTGTGGCCGGACGAACGCTGAGCTGCCGCCCAATTTTCAAGTCGTGGCTCCAGAATCGACAGAATCATCGTGCCTTCCTTCTTCCCCGTTGCTTCGCCTCGGCGCGCTCACGCGCGCGGCGTTGCTCGCGCGTCTCGACGGGCACGCGAGTGCGGCCGAGTCGTTCGTCCTCTGCCCGGAAGTATTTGTCGACGGCCTGCCGGCGCTCGGTGTCGAAAAAATTCTCCTGCGCGTTTTTCAGGTGAAACATCACATCCATGTCCACGCACGGTTTGTTGGCCGCCATATCCCCATCCTCCTGTAAAACAGCGCGCCGGCGCGCGAGCGGCCGGCGCGCGCGGTTACGCCTTCAACTCGATCGTTACGACGCCTTCGGGGAACGTCAGTGAGTACGTGCGGCCGTCCGGCTCGGCCTGCGAAACCATCTGGCTGAGCCCGTCGCCGGCGGGAATCCACCGCGCCCGTTCCACCAGCTCGGTTGCGTGCGCGAGCTGAGCGCTCAGGCTCGCGATCCGCGCGAGGAGCTCAGCCTCGCGCTGTTCCCAATCCTTCGGTGCGGCGACCACACTCGCGGCGTTCGCCCACCCGAATGTATCGACCGCAGCGGCAGCCGCGGTATCGACGCGCGGGGCCAAGGCTGCCTGCAGGTCGGCCGCCTCCTTTCCCAAAGCTGCCTGCAGGTCGGCCGGCCAGCTTCTCACCGGCGCCGACGAGATGCTCACGCGCGCCGGCGCGGCCGCTGTCTGCGCGGTGAGCTTTTCCGGGACCGCGCCGCCGACCGACTCCCCCACGCGCATGATCCCGCCCGAGCCGAGCGCGACCGCCAGCGCGTCAGCAACCTTCGCCTGGTCGGCAAGCGGGGCAGTATTCGTCAACGGCTCGCCGGGCGCTTGCGATGCGGGACGCACAGAAACAACAGACGAGGCACCCGTTTCCGGCGTGGTCGACAGCTTCGGCGAAGCAGATTCGGTATCGGCGGCTTCCGCAGAGAAAGCATTCGTATCGCTCGTCGCACCAAGCTCCCCCGGTTGCGCGACCACCGGCGCGTCAGTCGAATTCGCAACATCCACGGCAGACGATGACGTGTTCGTGGTGCTGATGGAGTCGAGGCTCAACGGGAGGCCAGGATTCGAAGAAGACGGTTTTTCCAGGCTTTGGCTGGCGCCACCGGAATCCGGGGACGTACTGCCATTCGGCTCCCCCGGCGTTGCCAGCGCCTCCTGCGCGTTCGTTTGCGGTTGCTGCTGGTTCTGTTCGTCAGACACGGTGTGCTCCTGGTGGTTGATGATGGTTCACGCCGCCGCGCTCGGGCCGGGGTTCGACCAGTCGTGCAGCCGCTGCTTGAGCAAGTAGCCCTCCAGCAGCCAGATCTTCGCCACGGCGTTCTGCCGCGCGATCTTCCGCCCGATCCCGGCGTCGAAGTTCTCGGGGCTCACGCACGCGCTTTCGCCAGTAACAGTGAAGCCGTTACGCAACGTGAGGACGCAGATCGTGAGCAGCTTCGTGCTGTCGCTGATCGGGCAATCCTTGATGACGTCGCCGACGACGAACGAAACCTCGCTGGCGATTGCCGCCTCGATATCCGCCGGCGTGATGCGCGGCGCCGTCTTGCCCTTGGACTGGATCTCGCGCTCGATCGAGTCGTCATCGTCGCGCGGCGGGGATTGGGTTGCCATGTGCATGCTGCTCTCCTGATAAGGGTCCCTACGCTCATACCGGGAATCCGTCCCGGTGCGGTACAACAAGATCAGTGCCGCGTCGGACCAGGATCTGCGAATGCCGTCACCGTCACGCCGGGCACCGGGCCGGCCGCCCCGCGCAAGAACGTGCAAACGCGCTCCACAAGATCCGCGCCGCCCTGCATCTGCCCGAATGCACGGATGAAGTTGAGCGCGCCGAGCGCCGACCCAAACATCACGATGTTCGGCGCACGCCAGTTGCAATGCATAGCGGCGAACTCGCCGCCGCCGAACATCACCGTGCAGCCCTCGAACGTGCAGCCCTCGAACTGATTTCCGTCCAACGTCACGACGTCGACCGCCCCGAATGTGTGCCCCGTGAACGTGCTCATCGCGGATGCTCCCCAACCGAAAGCGCGACAATGATCTTCATGCTGTTCATTCAATCCTCCATTACGGCAAAACTCGGTAAGGAATCCCGAAATATTCGAACCACTCGAAAAGCTCTCGGCGCGCGGTCCAATCGCGCGGAATGATGAATTCGAGCTCGTCGTTGGTGTGGCGCCGCGCGGTGAACCGACAGCCGCTGAACGACCACACGTGTTCCTCGATCGCCTCGCAATACCGGACGGTCCGCGAAATCGCGGGCGGTACGTCTTCGCGCAGGATGTACACGTGTGCCGTCAAGGCTCGTCCCCCACGTACAGCTCCAGCGCGCCGCTCGCGACGAAGCTGGCGAGCGACTTCCCGTTCTCCGACAAGTAGGCGTGAACCGGATACGTACCGTCCCGGTTGAAGCGGTGGCGCGCCGCCATGCCGCTCACGCGGTCGGGCAGCTCGATGTCGACGACGATGTACGGCTCAAGCTTGCCGGCCCGGCCGCGGCCCTGCAGAACAGGACCGTGCAGGCGCACCACCCGGCACTCGAAAATCTCGGATGACGAGCCGCGCGCGGCGCCAAGCGGCACCGTCATGTGAACCAACAGCCTCATCCGTAGAGCCTTTCGAGTGTCGCGTTGAGAAGGTCGATCTGCGTCATCTTCAGGATGTGAAGGTAATGCTGGTCGCCATGGACACCATTGCGTCCCTGGTGGCAATCGTCGTGACAGAGCGGCACCGTGCAGAAGTCGCCAGCACGCTGTGCGCCGCCATGGCCGACGCGAACGTGATGCACATCAGTTTTCGACAGCTGCGTGCGGCCGAGCAGCGTGCAGCAGATACAGGCCATGTTCGCGACGCGGCCCATATGCTCGCGCTCCCGCTTGTTCGCGCGGCGCGTCACGAAACAACCTCCGGTTCGATCGCGCCGAGCGCAAGCACGGGAAGATCGCCGCCCCATGCGAGCCCGACGAGGTGCTCAGCACGGAACACGCGAAGGCCGAGGCCGCGCGCGACGGCATGCTCAAGGCTCGCACCCCGCGATTGCTCCCACCCACCGAGCAGCGCAATGCCATCGCAGTCCACGAGCTGCTTGATGTCGGCGCGCATGCAGTCGAGCCAAGTGGCAGCCGTGTCGGCGTTGATCTCCGCCGGGTTGACGATCTCGAAACCGAGAGCCCGCAGGCGCGCCGCCTCGGCGTGAAACACCGGGAAATTCAGTTCGGGAAGCCCACTCATGGGGCCGGCCAGGTATAGCCTCACGCCGCCACCCTCCCCACGCTGCACATCGCATGGAACGCCGGCACCACAAACCGCACGGTGTCGACAAGCTCGGCCTCAAGCCGCGCGGCGCGCTCAACCTCCGACGACGCGACGAAATCGGCAGACCTGGGAAATGCTTTCCCTGTCAGCGTCATCGGCTGGCCGTTTGGCCCGCGGCGGCCGCGCGTGACGTACTCGTCAACGGCCAACTGCAGCGACACACGCATGACCGAATCAATCTTCGCGTCCAGCCTTTCCGCGATTTGCGAGGCGGTCAGCCCAGGCTCGACGGCGAGGCATTCGCACACACGGCGCGCAAGCAAGCTCATTTGCTTTTCTTTCATCGGGATCCTCACGAGGGGAAGTCGTCAACTGGCAGCAGCTCGTCGCCGAACGTCGCGCGCGCGAACTGGTAGAGATCTGTGGAGTTGAAGCGCTGCGCGTCCTTGAGCACCGCCTCGATCGCGGCCGGCTCGCGCGCGGCGCGCGCCACCAGGACGCGGTAGTAGCGCCAGTCCTCGTCGGCACGCCGGATGCGCACGCCGAGCTCGAAGCCCTTTGCGTCGACGCCAGCCGGGGAATCGAACCAGCGTCCATCCGGTGCAGCCGCGCCGCCGCGCGCCGGCGGCGCGCCGAGGAAGCTGTCGACGAACGCAACGTAGGTCGGACGCGCATCGTTATCGCGATCACGCGCCGCCACTGCTGCCGCGTGCGCCGCGCGCAGCTGGTCGGCCGTCACCCCCCTCCCCACCCACGCAAGCACGAAAGCACGATCGGCGTTCCGGTTGATCGTGAGCATCCGGCCGCGGATGCGCTCCAGCTCGATCAGCAGTTCGGTGAGTTCCGCCTCGGCGCTCGGTTGAGGGGTGCCTGTTTTTTGAGCAGCAGCAGCCAGTTCGTCCTCGCGCGCGCTGCTGCTGTTTACTGCAGGGTTAACTGCAGTATTAGACTGAACGTCGTTCAGTGCCTTCCTGTCGTTAGGTTCAGTGCCTTCCGGAACGACGTTCAGTGCCTTTTCTGAAGGCGCTGAACGTAGTTCAGTGCCTTTATCCACAAGCTGCTGAACCTCGTTCAGTGCCTTGGTTTCCCTCCCCGATTTCTGAGGCGCTGAACGTAGTTCAGTGCCTTTCGAGTCGCGGTCAGGCAGTTGGAAATCGTCCGGGATCAGTGGGTAGTACTGATTGCGCGCCCACTTCTGACCACCGTAGCCGTGCTTCTCCGTGACGAGCCAGCCAGCCTCCGCGGCGGCGCGTAAGTGTGTGATCACCGCCCGCTCCGACAGGTTCGTTTCGGCCGCAAGCAGCCGCGTCGACGGATAGACCGGTTCGCCCGCGTCGTTGACGTGGCATGACAGCGTGAGCAGCACGTGCCGCGTCGTCGCGGGCAACGTCGAGTTGATGATGGCGTGACGCCAGGTCCACGGCTTCATGCAGCCTACCCGCCGATACCGCAGTCGCCGTATCCCTCGCGCGCGCAGGCGCAGTTCAAGCCGGTTTGCGCGAGCGTCGCGTGCGCCTCAAGGTAGCGCCGCGACACCACGCGCAGATCCAACTGCTGGATCGCGATGTCGATGCGCTCGATCGTGATGCCCAAGCCGCCGGACAGGAATCGGCTCACTTGGGTGTCGTCCCATTTGAGCGCCTTCTGCACCGGGCCGCGCTTGTCCGGATCGGTCAATGCGTCGCGAAACGCCTGCTGCATCGACGGCTTTTTTCTGACGAATTCAATCGTGCTCATGGTCGTTCAACCCGTAGCAAAAAATTCTGAATGATGTTGAGTAACGAGACCTCTATCCTGCGAATCACGACGCGTCGCTCATGCCGCAGCGGGCGCCAGAAACCCGTCCGGCAAGCCGTCGCGTTTGTTCGGATACAGGTCGGGTTCAAGGGCGTGAGGTGTGAACTCCCAGTCGGTGAGCGCACTGAGCGGAATGACTCGATGCGGCGGCAGCTTTCCCTTTTTCAACCACTCGCCCACCGATACCGCTGAGATGCCGAATGCACGAGCAACCGCGGCCGCGCCTCCGGCTCGCTTCACTGCCCGGTCCAGCACTGGAGCGTTATCCATTTTCGGTCCAATTGAGGTTATGCCTTAGTTGAGTATATCAGGCAAAGCCTTAGTTGCAAATGTTAGGCTTTACCTTATGAATCTCGGCGATCACATCAGACGGAAAAGGAAGGAGCGCGGCCTGACGCAGAAGGAGCTGGCAGCGCATTTCGGCATAACAGACGTGTCTGTCTCAGAATGGGAGCGCAACCTCACACGTCCCGATCAGGCGCGGCTGTCGGACCTGGCGCGCATCCTCAAAACGACAGTGGAGGAACTGCTTGGCGGCCGTCCGAAAGCGACAGCGTCTAACGTTGAACCGGGCCCAGAAATAAAAGGAGTGGTACCGTTGGTTTCGTGGGTTCAAGCAGGCCAATGGGCAGAGATTTACAAGAATTTCGACGTCCTCGACGCTCAAGAATGGATCCCCTGTCCGTCCGCCCATAGCGAGCGCACTTTCTGCCTGAGGGTGCGCGGCTTGAGCATGTATAACCCTGACGGGCCGCTCTCTTTCAGCGACGGCGACATAGTATTCGTCGATCCTCTACGCGCTGCGGATCATCGAAGCTGTGTGATCGTTGGGCTCGACGACGAGCGGGAAGCTACTTTCAAGCAGCTCGTAATCGAAGGAAATCGAAAGCTGCTGCGCCCGCTCAACCCGAACTGGCCCGAAAAGTGGATCGATGTGAACGGGTCAGCGACCATCGTTGGCACCGTCATTGGGAAGTGGGTGCCGATCTAATCAAACTCCGGGGGTAGTGAATGAAGATCGCGAGGATCAGCAAAACGGCGGTTATCGCTGCGATGTTATTGACGGGCTGCGCGCAGTATCAGCAGCGACATGCTTACGATGCAAAAATGAATGCGACGAGCAGCTGGCTTGCGCAGCAGAAGGATGCCGTGAATTCCGGGACGAAACTTCGTTCTGTCGTGTTCTCGGAATACTACGACAAGGTATCTGCCGCACCCACCGGCCCGCTCGACATTCCAATCGAGCGCTACGCGAGCCACATGGCGAAAGTGGCTCGGGAATACGAGGCTGGGGCGATCACAAAGGACCAGTTCGACGATGAGAATCGGGAGCAAATTACGACGATGAACGAGTCCATCCAGCAGCTTAGCCAGCGAGCGGCCGACGCAGATGAGAGGCGCCGGCAAGCGGCTGCCGCCATTTTTCTCCAGACAAGGCCGCGCACCACGAACTGTGTAGGCGGCGTCGGCTACGCGAGCTGCACCTCCTACTGACTGCCCGGCATCCATATCGATTGCCCGCGACGAGCGGGCTTTATTTTTTCAATCAACTAAGGCAATACCTTGACAGAAAACTAAGGATTGACCTAATCTACAGCCAAGGCAATACCTTACCCGTAAAACTGGAGCCGACAATGGCTGAATTCCTCACCCAACACACCCCCGAAGAAATGGCGGCCACGCTGGCCGCCCTCGACGATCTCGAACTGTTCGGCTCCTACTGCGCCGCGTGCGGTGCGCGCGACGTACTGCGCGAGTTCGCCGCGCGCGGCGGCCATGCGCTCGCCTTCGGCCAGCTGCTCTATGAGCTCGACTTCGGCATCAAAACGATGCAGACCCAGGCAGCGGCCCGCGGCCAGGATCTCCCGGAAATCACGATCGCCCGCCGGCCGGCGCACTGATCATGGTGACCTACCACTACGATTTCGGCATCCGAGCGCTCGTGATGGCGGGCGTCGTGATCGACGATTTCGGGACGGAATGGGATCTTCTGCCCGACGATGCACCGCGCTCGTTGCGCAACTATGGCCCGATCCGCGCCGCTGTCACGTTCCTCAACTCCGGTGAGGCCCACTGATGCGCAGCGACTGGTTCCCGCTCGTCGTGCTGCTCGCGCTTTGGCTCGCCGCCAGCGCGATCGCGCCGCCCATCGAGTTCCTGCTCGGGATCGCGAAATGAAAGCGCTCCTGATCCTCTGGCTCAAAGCCATCGCCTTGCTGCTCGCCGCCGTGCTCGTCGTCGCGTCGCTCGAGCAGCTGGCCGGCGACGCGCCGCCGGCCGCGGCGGCATTCATGCGCGGGGTGTGACATGCCACTGCCACCGGTTTCCGATTTCGACATCGCGCGCGAGTTTCGCCTCCAGCGCACGCCTGGCTCGGCCGTCGACGCGATCACGAATCCCGCGGTTCGCCGTGCATTGGAAGCCGGTGCGCGGGCGCGCGCGGCGCGCGAGTCGAACGAGCAGCCGCGCCACGTGATCGACGCGAAGTCCCGCGCCGCCAACGATTTTTCGTAACGACTCTCAGCTCCAGGCACGGCCCTCGGAAATGGCCTGGAGTTTTTCCCGGCGAGGTGGCCAGCACGGCACCTCCCTCTTTTTGATTTCCCCTGCCGCGCTTGCCCGCGCGGTTTCGCAGGAGTCCTCTCGATCCTGCTTTTTTTACAACCTGGAGCTGCCATCATGGCCTCTACCGAAAGCATCCTGAAACTGATCGTCGATCGGCCTGGCCTGACGGCGGCTGAACTCGCTGACGAACTCGACACCACCGCGACGGACGTTCAGTCCCGCCTCGCGAAATACATCACCAGCGAGCACGTGAAGCGCGAAAAAAAGAAGCTCGAGAACCGCGACGTGTGGATCTACTTCCCCTCGCAGTCGCTCGTCAACGAAGGCGGCGGCCTGAACCCGGACGCAATGAAGCGTGCTCCCCGCACGCCGGCCGCGGCCGCGGCGCCCGGCGTTTTCACGTTCGGCTTCTTCTCCGACGGCGCGCTGTCGATCGCCAAGGGTTCGAAGGAAATCAGGCTCACGCACGACGAAACGGAGCGGCTGATCAAGTTCCTCGACGCGATCAACATCGACCGCATCACCGCCGGCGCGTGAGCGCCGCCCCTCCCTCCTTCCCGGATCCGACATGGCTAAATCGTCCCCCGTGGGCCGCATCATCGCGGTCCCGCTGAACCAGCTTCGCATTTCCCCGCACAACGCGCGACCGAACGACACCTCGGACGTTACCGAGCTCGCCGCGCTCCTGCGCTCACAGGGCCAGCTGCAGAACATGGTCGTGCATGAAGATGGCGACGGGTACGCCGTGGCCGAAGGCGGCCGGCGCCTGCGCGCGTTCGCGCTGAATGTTCAGCAGGGCCACACGAAACCCGACATGCCCGTGTGGTGCCTGGTCATCGACGGCACAGACCGCGCGCTGGCCGCCAGCGTGGCAGCAAACTCCGGCCGCGAGCCGATGCACCCGGCCGACGAGTTCGACGCCTTCAAGGCGCTCGTGGACAGCGGCACGCCGATCGAGGACGTCGCCGCACAGTTCGGCGTGACGCCGCTCGTCGTGCGTCGGCGCCTGCTCTTGGCGAAGGTCTCGCCGAAGCTGATTGCGCTGTACCGCGCCGGCGAAATGAACCTCGAACAGCTGCAGGCGTTCACGCTGTCCGATGACCACGCCCTGCAGGAGAAGGTCTGGAACAACGCGCCGACATACCAGCGAGGGGCGTCCATCCTGCGCGTCGCGCTGACGAAGGGCGCGAAGTCCACCAGCAACGATCGCGCCGCGCGCTTCGTCGGGCTCGACGCCTATGAAGCCGCCGGCGGCGCGGTCGTGCGCGATCTGTTCGGCGGCCCGGACAGCGGCTATATCGCGGACGACGCACTGATGCAGCGCCTGGCCACCGAAAAGCTTTACGCGATCGCGGACCAGTTGCACGCCGAAGGCTGGTCATTCGTGAAAGTCGTGCCCGAGATCGGCTGGAACGATACGTACCAGTACGGTCGTAGCAAACCGGCACGCCGCGAGCTGACCGAGGACGAGCAACAGGAAATCGACCGCCTCGAAAGCGAATGCGCAGAGAACCAGGAGCGCGTCGACGAGGACGAGGATCTGACCGACGGCGACGCCGAACAGCTTGAGCACGCGATCGCCGCGGCGCAGGCGCGCATCGAAGCGATTCGCTCGTCCATCGAGACGTACAGCGATCGGCAAAAGAAGAAGGCCGGAGCGCTCGTCGGTATCGGCCAGAACGGCACAGTCGAGATCCACCGCGGCATGATCCCGCCGCCGGACCCAAAAGCGGAGAAGGCGAAGCAGAAAGAGGCCGCGCGCGCCGCCGCCGTCGAGCGCGGTGAGCCGGAGCCGGCCGGCTTCAGCGAAGCGCTCATGCGCAAGCTCACGGCGAACCGCACCGCCGCGCTCGCCGCGCACCTGCTCGAATGCCCGCGCGTCGCGCTCGATCTGCTGTGCGCGCAACTCGCGATGCAGACGTTCTACAACGGCGGCTACTACGGCGCGGCCGGTGTACAGATCCAGCTGCACGATCAGCAAGG